>JAJPKS010000159.1 GCA_021323605.1 Bacillota bacterium
AGCGGTATCAGGTCTACGGGGTGCCCAAGGTGGTGATCAACGACCGGGTCAGCTTCGAGGGCGCGCTGCCCGAGCCCAGCTTCGTGGAGCGGGTGGTGGAGGGCGCCTCGGGGCGGACCGGCCCCTGAGAGCCGTTTGTGACTCGGGCGCTCAGCCGCGGACGCCGGGCGGGATCACCGTGGGCCGCCGATCCCGACCGGTCGTCCATCGCCCGAGCGTCCTCATCGGCCCCTTCGATACCGTATGGGGTACCGTATGTGGGGAGGAGTCCTGATGCGACGAGAACGATACGGGTTCACGGTCGAGGTCCCCGTCGACGCGCAGACGGCAGAGCGGCGGACCCGCGAACTGCTCGTGGAGGAGGGCTTCGGCGTCCTCACCGAGATCGACGTGCGTGAGACGCTGAAAGAGAAGCTGGGAGCGGAGTTCCGGCCCTATCGCATCCTGGGCGCGTGCAACCCCCACCTGGCACACCGGGCCCTGGAGGTCGACCCGGCGATCGGGCTCCTGCTGCCCTGCAACGTGGTGCTGGAGGCGGCCAACGGGGGGACGGTGGTGCGCTTCCTGGACCCGGAGGCGGCGCTGGGGGTGATGGGCAGCCCGGCCGTGGCCGGCGTGGCCCGCGAGGCCACCGAGCGCATCGAGCGCGTGGCCCGAAGGCTGGAGGCCGAGCTCGCCCCGTGACCGGCCCCGGTCGTCGGCCCGTTCCCGATCGTTCCCGGCTCACGCCGGGTACTCCCTGACCTCGGTGGCCTTCACCGAGACCCAGACCTCCATCCCCTCGACCAGCCCCAGCTCGGCCACCGCCGCCGGCGTCACCTCGGCCACCAGGCTGGGCCGTCCGCTCACTCGCACCCGTGCCCGGTCTCCGAGCCAGTCGAGGCCGCTCACGTGCCCGCTCCAGACGTTGCGCGGGGAGCCGAACGGTCGGCTCCGCCAGAGCGAGACGCTGCTCGGGGGGACGACCGCCAGCACCTCGCCGTCCCCGGCCCTTGCCACCTGCAGGCGGCCTCCACCCTCGACCTCGATCACGTTCTCGTGCATCCGGCCCCGGAGCAGGTTGACCCCGACCAAGTCGGCGACGTATGGGGAGCGGGGGTGCCTCGTCACCTCCGCCGGCGTCCCCGCCTGCACCACCCGGCCGCCCTCGATCACGACCAGGCGGTCGGCCAGGGCGATCGCCTCCAGCGGGTCGTGGGTCACCAGCAGGCTCACGCCGGTGAAGTCCCGCAGGCGACGCCGGAGGTCGCGCCGCACCTCGGCGCGGATGGAGACGTCGAGGGCCGAGAGCGGCTCGTCCAGCAGCAGCAGGCGCGGGTCGATGGCCAGGGCCCGGGCCAGGGCCACCCGCTGCTGCTGCCCGCCCGAGAGCCGGGCCGGTCTGACCTCCGCCTGCGTCCCCAGCCCCAGGCGCGCGAGCCACTCGGCCGCCGCCCGCCGTGCCGGCGCCCGTCCGACGCCCCGGGCGCGCAGTCCGAAGGCCACGTTCTCCAGCGCGCTCAGGTGCGGGAACAGCAGGTAGTCCTGGAAGACCATGCCCACCGGCCGGCGCTCGGGGGGGACGCGGAGGCGGCGGGCGGGGTCCTCGAGCACGCGGCCGTCGAGCACCACCCGGCCTTCGGCCAGGGGCACCAGTCCGGCCAGCGCCCGCAGGATCGTGGTCTTCCCGGCGCCGTTGGGGCCGAGCAGCGCCGCCACCTGGCCCGGCTCGACCCTCAGCTCGACGTCGAGGTCGAAGCGCCCGAGGCGCAGGCGGAGCGCGGCCTGGAGGCCTGGGAGCCCGGGGCCGCTTTCACCCGTCTCCGAGGTACCTTCCTCGCAGGGCCACCATCACCGCCAGGCTGACGACGATCATGAGCAGGCTCAACACCACCGCGACCGGGAGTCGGCCGGAGTCGAGGTCGATGTAGATGGCCAGGGGGACGGTCTGGGTGGTGCCGGGGAAGTTGCCGGCGAACGTGATCGTGGCTCCGAACTCGCCCAGGGCCCTCGACCAGGCGAGGACGGCGCCGGCGACGAGGGAAGGACGGATCACGGGCAGGGTGACGCGCCGGAGGACGGTCCAGCGACTCGCCCCCAGCGTGCGTGCCGCCTCTTCGAAGCGCACGTCCATCGAGCGCAACCCTGCCTCCACCGTGATCACCAGGAAGGGCATGGCGACGAAGGTCTCGGCCACGATCACCCCAGGGGTGGTGAAGGGCAGGCCGAAGCCGGTGGCGGTGGCGACGGGACCCCCGACCAGCCCTCGCCGGCCGAAGGCGAGGAGGAGGGCGACGCCCCCGACCACCGGGGGCAGCACCATGGGCAGGATCGCAACCCCCCGCAGCAGCTCCCGACCCGGGAATCGGAGGCGGGCCAGCACCCAGGCCAGGGGGACGCCGAGCAGGCAGGCCAGGGCCGTTGAGGCCAGCGAGGCCACGAGCGAGAGTTCGAGGGCGGTCCTCACCCCCGGGTCGGCGAGGATCTGCAGCGTCGACCTCCAGGGCATCTGCACCGCGAGGCCGGCCAGGGGCAGCACGAAGAACAGCGCGCCGAGCCCCGCCAGGACGAGCAGGACCGGGCTGAAGGGCTGGGTCGGGGGTCGCACCACGGATGGCTCAGCGGACGGGGGTGAACCCGTAGCGCTCGAGCGCCTGCTGCCCCGAGGAGTTCAGCACGGCCTCGATGAAGACCCGGGCCGCGACCGGGTTCGGGGCCGACTTCAGCTCCACGATCGGGTAGCTGGCGACGACGTTCAGGCTGTCCGGGATCTCGACCCCCGCGACCGAGCTCCCCGCCGACTTGACGTCGCTCACGTACACGATCCCGGCATCCGCCTCGCCGAGCGCGACTTTGGTCAGCACCGACTTCACGTCCTGCTCCTGGCTGACCGGGGTGACCGTGATGCCCGCCTTCTTGAAGACCGTGGTCGCGTAGCTCCCGCAGGGGACGGCGGGCGCGCACTCGTCCACCCTGATCCCGGGATTGGTGAGGTCGTACACCGATCGGATGTGCTTCGGGTTCCCGGCGTGGACCGCGATCTCCAGCCGGTTGTGGGCGAAGATCCGGGGCGTGGTGGCGTTGAAGCCACCGCTCACCACCTTCTCCATGTTCGCCTGGTCGGCGGAGGCGAAGACGTCGGCGGGGGCGCCCTGCTGGATCTGGGTCACCAGGGTCGGGCTGCCGGCGAAGCTGAACCTCACCTTCAGCCCCGGGTTCCTGGCCTGCAGCTGGTTACCGATCTGGGTGAAGGCCTCGGTCAACGAGGCGGCGGCGAGCACGGTGAGGGTGCCCGATGGCCTGGCCGAGGGGCTGGGTGTCGCCTGCGAGGCGGTGCCACCGCAGGCGGCCAGCAGCAGTCCCATCGCCATCCCGGCACCGAGCATCGTCGATCGCCGTTCCCGCATGCTCCCTCCTCCGGCTCACTTCTGGACGATGACGTCGTGGGCTTTGAACACCGCTGCCGCCACGTCCCCGACCTTGAGGCCCAGCCGGTCGGCTGAGGCGGTGGTGATGATCGCGGTCACCGTCTGGCCGCCGATGTCGATGCCGATCTCGGTCGAGACCTCTCCCCGGCGGACCTCGACCACCTTCCCGATCAGCTGGTTGCGGGCAGAGAGACGGGAGAGCCGCGCCTCCACCTCGAACATGCGCGGCAGCTCGCTGGCCAACGCCTGCCGGAGCGCGACCAGGGCCGCCGTCCGCACGTAGTAGTAGGTCGAACGGCCGCTGCGGCGGTGGCCGACCAGGCCGGCCGCGCTGAGCACCCGCAGGTGTTGGGAGACGACGGTGTCGGACACACCCAGCCGCCGGGCCAGCTCGCCAACCGAGATCTCAGCCGCGTCCTCCTGGGGCAGCTCGCGCAGGAGCCGGAGACGGACGGGGTCGGCGAGGATGCGCAGCGATGAGGATGCAAGATCTTCTTTGATTTGCGCATCCATGCGTCCATTCTAACCCCATCCACGCTCCATGGCGGGTCATTATGAGTTTTGATTTTTTCAATTGCGCAGATATGCAGACATGAACCCGACCGAGCAGCACCGGACCGGCGCCGTCCGCGCCTGACTCGCGGTCAGGCCGTGCGACAGATGGCCTGCTCCACCCGGGCCGCGGCCCGCCGGGCCGCAGCCACCATCTCGGGCACACGCTTGCGCGGCAGGCGCGACGCCGGAGCCGAGATCGCGATCGCTGCCGCCGGGCGACCGTCGGGACCGGGCACGGTCACGGCGATCGCATGCAGCCCCGGGGTGCTCTCCTCGAAGTTGGTGGCGTATCCCCGAGCGCGAACCGTCTCCAGCTCGCGCTCGAGCGCCTCGAGGCTGGTGATCGACCCCGGCGTCGCCGCCGGGAGCTCCTGCTTCGGGTAGAGGCGCTCCAGCTCGTGGCGGGGGAGCCAGGCCAACAGGACCTTGCCCGCGGCCGTACAGTGTGCGGGCCGCGACTGGCCCAGGCGGGAGCTGACCCGGACGTCCTCGGGGCCCTCGATGGACTCCAGGAACCGCACCCGGTCGCCCTCCAGGACGGTCAGGCTCACCGTCTCCCGGACCTCCTCGCGCAGGGCCTGCAGGATGGGCTGGGCCGCGCGCCGGATGTCGATCCCCTGCAGCGCGGCCAGGCCGACGTTGATCAGCGCGGGGCCGATGCGGTACGGCCCGCGGCTGCGCTCCTGAACCACGAACCGGTGCGCCTGGAGGACGGACATCAGGCGGTGGGCCGTGGACCGCGGCAGGCCGAGCAGCTGGCTCACCTGGTGCACCCGAAGCGAGCGGTGCTCCCGGAAGAGGAGCAGCACCTGCAGGGCATGGCTCACCGAGCTGAGGCCGTCGGACTGGCGCACGACGGAAGCGTACCGCCCCCCGCCCGCCCCCGCACCCGGGCGGCGTGACGGGTCGAGCGGCGCCACGATATGGTCGTGTCTGGAGGGGAGTCCGGCGCCGCCGGCGGGCGCGATCATCGGCCGGCTCCGGTCGCCGGCGACGCCCCCGCGCAACGGCCGCCCGGGCGCGGCCGGCGCCGTTCCCGGCAGTGGTAAGGAGGTGTGAGACTTGGTCCCTGGCAGCGTCCTCGGTCACCCGGTCCGCCGCCGGGAGGATCCCCGGCTGGTCACCGGCGCCGGCTGCTACGTCGACGACGTCCCGGTCGAATCTGGTTTCTTCGCGGTGTTCGTGCGCTCCACCGTCGCCCACGCCCGGCTGCGGGGGATCGACACCTCACCGGCGGAGCGCATGCCCGGCGTGATCGGGGTCTTCACCGCCGATGCCCTGGGCCTGCCCGCCGAGAAGGGGTTTCCCGGGGTCCCGGACGACTTCGTTCGCCCGCCACTGGCGAAGGAGGTGGTGCGGTTCGTGGGTGAGCCCCTGGCCGTGGTCGTGGCCGGGTCCCGAGCCCAGGCGGTGGATGCGGCCGCCGCGGTGACGGTCGACTACGAGCCCCTGCCCGCGGTCGTCGACCCCGAGGCGGCGGTGGCGGAGGGGGCGCCGCTGCTCTTCCCCTCGGCCGGCACCAACGTCTGCTACCGGGTCGAGGCCGGCCAGACCGACCAGGACGTGCTGGCCGAGGCCGAGGTGGTGGTGCGGGCCCGGATGGTCAACCAGCGGCTGGCCCCGGTGCCGCTGGAGCCCAACGGCCTGGTCGCCGCCCCCGACCCGGAGAGCGGGGGGTTGAAGGTGTGGGCCTCCTGTCAGGGGGCCTTCCAGGTCCGGGACGCGATCGCGGCCGCGGTGGGCCTGGAGCCCTCGAAGGTGCGGGTCATCGCCCAAGACGTGGGCGGCGGCTTCGGGCCCAAGATGATGGTCTACCCCGAGCAGGTGATCGTGGCCGTCCTGGCCGCCCGGCTGGGGCGCCCGGTGCGGTGGGTCGAGACCCGGACCGACAACCTCATGACCATGGGCCAGGGCCGGGGGCAGGTCCAGGAGGTCGAGCTGGGCGCCCGTCGGGACGGCACCTTCGTGGGCATGCGGGTCCGGGTCCTGGCCGACGCCGGAGCCTACCCGGGACTTGGCGCCTGGCTTCCCACCTTCACCGGGATGATGGTGTCGGGGGTGTACCGCATCCCCCGGATCGACTACCGGGCGACGAGCGTGGTCACCAACACCCCGGTGGTGACCGCCTACCGGGGCGCCGGCCGACCCGAGGCCACGAGCCTGATCGAGCGGGTGGTGGACATGATGGCGGCGGAGCTGGGCCTCGACCCGGCCGAGCTGCGCCGCCGCAACCTCTTCCGGCCCGAGGAGTTCCCCCTCACCACCGCCACCGGCGGCGGCTACGACAGCGGGGACTACGCCCGGGCCCTGGACCAGGCTCTGGAGCTGG
Organism: Bacillota bacterium; assembly: GCA_021323605.1. GTDB lineage: Bacteria > Chloroflexota > Dormibacteria > Dormibacterales > Dormibacteraceae > CADDZO01. The sequence continues at coordinate 6,292 of JAJPKS010000159.1, forward strand.
CCCGGTACCAGGAGCTGCGCCGGGAGCAGGCGGCCCGCCGGGAGCGGGGAGCGTCCCGCCTGCTCGGCATCGGCCTCTCCACCTACGTGGAGGTGACCGGCGGCGGCGCGCCCCAGGAGCACGGGTCGGTCGAGGTCCGCCCGGACGGCTCGGTGCTGGTGCTCTCCGGCACCGGCCCCACCGGTCAGGGCCACGCCACCACCTATGCCCAGCTGGTGGCGGAGCGGCTGGGCGTGCCCATGGAGCGAGTCGAGGTGGTGTACTCCGACACCGGGCGGGTGCCGAGCGGGTACGGCACCGTCGGCTCGCGCTCCATGCAGATGGGCGGGGCGGCGATCGCGGTCGCCTGCTCCGAGCTGATCGACCGCGCCCGCCAGCTCGCGGCCGAGCTGCTGGAGGCGGACCCGGCCGACATCGAGATCACCGAGGGCGGGCTCGGGGTGCGGGGTGTCCCCACCCGCGCCGTCCCCTGGTCGGAGGTGGCCGCGCGGGCCGGAGAGGGCGGCCTCGTGGCCCGGGTCGACTACCGCCAGCAGGGCTTCACCTTCCCCTTCGGCGCGCACGTCGCCGTGGTCGAGGTGGACGTCGAGACCGGAGAGGCACGCCTGGTCCGCTACGTGGCCGTGGACGACTGCGGCCACGTGCTCAACCCGCTCCTGGCCGAGGGCCAGGTGCACGGGGGCATCGCCCAGGGGGCCGCCCAGGCCCTGTTCGAGGAGGTGGTCTTCGACGCCGAGGGCAATCCCCGCACCACCAGTCTGCTCGACTACGGCATGCCCACCGCCAACGAGCTGCCGGCGATGGAGCTGGGGCGGACGGTGACGCCGACCCCGCTCAACCCGCTGGGGGTGAAGGGGATCGGGGAGTCGGGGACGATCGGTTCCGGGGCCGCGGTTCAGAACGCGGTCGTCGACGCCCTGGCCCACCTGGGGATCAGGCACCTGGACATGCCCCTCACTCCGGAGAAGGTCTGGAACGCGATCCGGGCGGCACGGGCGTCCCGGGTCGCGTAGGCCGGGGGAGGCCGGCGGGGGAAGCGAAGCCCGGCCGCCGGCCTCCGCAGCCGGGGACCGGTACGCCGTCGGCAGCCACGGCGCTGGTTGCTCATCGGCCGTGAGGCCGCGCTCGCTGACGACCGGACGCGGCTGGCCGCTGGTCGGTCGACCACCTGTTCCTCGCCCAGGATGCCGTGCCGACACTGGTCGAGGTCAAACGCGGCTCCGACCCACGCATCCGCCCGGAGGTCATCGGGCAGATGCTGGACTACGCCGTCAACGGCGTCGTCTACTGGCCGCTGGAACAGCTGTGCGAGCTGTTCGTCCGCCAGTGTCAGCGCGACGGTCGGGAGCCCGAGGCGGCGGTCAGGGGAGTCGCGGGCGAGGAGGTTGGCGTCGAGGAGTTCTGGCAGCGCGTCGGCGATAGCCTGCGTGCCGGGAAGGTGCGGATGGTGTTCGTCTCCGATCAGATCCCGCCCGAGCTGCGTCGAGTGGTGGAGTTCTTGAACGGCCAGATGAGTCCGGCCGAGGTCCTCGCGATCGCGGTCAAGCAGTACGTCGGTACCGACGGTGCCAGGACACTGGTGCCGCGCGTGATCGGCCAGACCGCGGAGGTCGAGGCTCGCAAAGGCCGGCGACCGTCGGGCGAACGGCGGCGATGGGATGCGGAATCCATATTCGCCAGCATCAGGGAGAAGTGTGGGGAGAGGGAGGCGCGGGCCGCGCGCGAGCTGTACGAATGGACGTGCAGCGCGGTTGGAGGCCAACCTTGGCACTGGTGGGCACTGGTGCACAGCGTGGATCGTGGATCCCCGTGCTGGCGGCGGCTGGCCGAGAGCACTATCCGATCGCCCTGTCCTGTACAGCTATGGACGGATCGAGGTGCAATTCCAGCATCTGAAGGTGCGGCCTCCGTTCGACGACGAACGAACCAGGATCGAGCTGATGCACCGCCTCAACGAAATCCCTGGCGTGTCCTTTGGACGGGATGTCATCACCAGGCGGCCGTCGATCCCGCTCAGCCTGCCGGCAAACAACTCTGCCGCGTTCGAGCAGCTCAAGCGTGCGTTGGAGTGGGTCGAAGAGCGGGCGAGGGGGACGGAGGAACAGATGACCGGGGCGTGAGCGCGGCGGCCGGCGCCGGAGGGCGTGGAGGTGCAGTGCTCGGTGGACCCACCGGCCACCTCCTCGAGAGGGTGGTGGAGGTGGAGCCGAACGGACCCCTCGGTCAGCCGCTCCGGCTGCCGGCCCCGATCGGGGTCAGGTCATCAAGCCGAGCCCCGCCAGCCACTCCGCCACCCGCTCGAAGGCGAGCGGCTGGCGGCCGGTGTAGTGGTGGTCGGCCCCGGGGATGGAGACGTGCGTCAGCCGAGGCCGGCGGCGGCCCAGCTCCTCGATCGCCTCGGGGAGCCCGATGAAGGGCAGGTCCTCGGCCACCTCGCGCTCGCCGGTCAGCACCAGGACCGGGACCTCCACCTCCTCCAGCAGCCTCACCACGTCGTAGCGCTCCTCGGGACCGTACTTGTCCAGATAGGTCGCGGCGCTGCACAGGAAAGGCGTGGGCAGGGCAATGGGCAGCAGCGCCTCCGGGCGGCCGGACTCCGCCAGGCGGCGGGCCTCCTCCAGCTGGCGCCGTATGGCCTCGGCGTGGACCCCCTGCGCCAGCCGCGAGTGGGCCAGCCGGGGCGGCGAGGCGAGGACGGCGGCGGCCACCCGACCGTCTCCATGCCGGGCCAGGTAGTAGGCGGTCTTCACCGCCCCCAGGCTGTGGCCCCACACCACCAGGGGAAGGCGACCCCGCCGCTCCAGGTGGTCGATCCAGGCAGCCCAGTCGTGGCGGCACTCGTCCACCCGCTCGAAGGCGGCGCCCAGGTAGCGGGGCGAGGCCGAGCCGGGAGCGTCGCCGCGGCTGACCACGTCGTGGCCCCGGTTGTTGGCCCGCAGCGTCGTCCAGCCCGTGGCCAGCATGCGTTCAGCGAAGTAGGTGAAGAAGGGCTGGTAGAAGCTACTGCTGTTGCCGTGCATCATGAGCACCGCGGCCCGCGGGCGCTCGGGCTCCTGGAGCAGGCCGTGGAGCACCACGCCGTCGGCGGCGGTGACCTGGAGCAACTCGGTGCGGACGGCTCCCGGGCCGCCGGGCGCGTCCCGCCATCCTCCGCCGCTCACGGCGCCGACGCCGGGGTGGGGTCGAGACGGAGCAGCCGCCGGGCGTTGCCCTCGTAGATGCGTTGGCGATCCGTGTCGCTCAAGCCGAGCTGTTCGATGTTGGCGATGGTGGCCCGGATGTAGCCCGGTCCCTTCTCGGGGTCGAAGGGTGAATCGGAGGCGAAGAGGACGTGGTCGACGCCGAAGAAGTCGATCACGCAACGCACCGCGTGGCCGGCGCCGAACATGGCCGTGTCGGCGTAGAACATCCTGAAGTACTCGATCGGCCGCTTGGAGAGCGGGTAGTGCGCCACATCCTCCCGCTGGTCCGGCGGGGTGCGGCTGCCGAGCTGGTCCCACCCCGGCCCAACCCGGCCGGCGAAGTGCGGCACCAGGCTGCCGCCATGGTGAACCAGGACCTTGAGCCCGGGGTGACGCTCGAGCACCCCCGAGAAGACCAGGCGGCTCATGAAGACGGCGGTGTCGTACTCCCAGCCGAACACCCACCAGATCTCGTACTTCGATCTGCGCTCGGTGGGGTAGTCCGCCCAGGAGGCGTTGCGGGAGGGGTGGACCCAGATCATCCGGTCCAGCTCGGCCATGCGGGCGTAGACGGGCTCGAAGCGGGGCTCGTCGGGGGGATGGCCGTTGACGTGGGTGTAGACCTGAACGCCGAGGGCGCCCAGCTCGTTGCAGGCCCGGTCGATCTCCTGCACCGCCCCCTCGGGGTCGTTCATGGGCAGCGCGGCCACGAACCCGGCGAAGCGGTCGGGGTGACGACGGACCAGCTCCGCCATCTCCTCGTTGCCCAGGCGGGCGAACTCCCGGGAGACGGGTGGCTCGCCGAGGTCCTCGGGCGGCGGGGCGGGCAGGCTGATGATCTGGCGGTAGTCCTCCCCGAACTCGTCCATCTGGCGGAAGCGCAGGTCGAGGTCGACCAGGGAGGGGATGCCGGCCACCCGGGTGCGAATGTTGGCGGCGGCGGCGGTCTGGCCCAGGGCGGCCAGCCGCTCCGCGTACCTCCTGGGTATGAGATGGCAGAAGGCGTCGATCTTCATCTCGCGATTATGGCCGATGAGTGGATCAAGGACCGCCGTATCCCGGAATGCGGCCGAGATCCCTATACTGGTGCCGCCGTCGCGTTCGGCGGGGCGGCCGTGTCCGAGGCGCGGCCGCCGGCGAGATGAGCGCCCGTTGCGGGTGGGAGCCGCCGGCCGCGGAGTGGCCGGCGGTCGGAGGGAGGCGATGCGAGAGGAGATCCGCCGGTGAAGGTCGCGCTCTTCAGCCCCGTCCCCTACCTGGGCGACGCCCCGGCGATCTGGCCGGTCCCGGCCGAGGCCTACTCGGCGGAGGTGGCCATGGCCTCCACCCAGCTGGCGCTGGAGCAGTTCCAGCTCGCCGACGAGCTGGGGTTCGACTGGGTCACGGTGGCCGAGCACCACTACGCGCCGCTCTCCCTGACCCCCAACCCCGCGGTGCTGGCGGGGGCGCTGACCCAGCGCGTACGCCGGGCGCGCATCGCCCTGCTGGGACCGACGCTCCCCATCCTCAACCCCGTTCGGGTGGCGGAGGAGGTGGCCATGCTCGACACCCTGAGCGGGGGGCGGGTGATCGCGGGCCTGCTGCGAGGCACCTCCAACGAGTACGTGACCTACGACGTCAACCCGGCCGAATCGCGCGAGCGTTTCGAGGAGGCGCTGCAGCTGATCCTCCGGGCCTGGACCGAGCCCCAGCCCTTCGGCTGGCTGGGGCGCTACTACGAATACCGGTCGGTCTCGATCTGGCCCCGCCCGGTGCAGCGCCCCCACCCACCCGTCTACATCTCCGCCTCGAGCCCGGAGGGGGGTGAGTTCGCCGCCCGCCACCGCCTCGGGGTGGGTTTCGCCTTCACCACCGTCCCCCTGGCGGCCGAAGCCGTCCGTCACTACCGGGAACGGGCCGCCGAGGCGGGCTGGGAGCCGGCCGAGGACCAGGTTCTGTACCGGGTCGCGGCCCACCTGGCCGAGTCCGACGAGCAGGCCCTCCAGGACCTGGAGGCGAGGGGAAGCCGGCCCTCCTACAGCCGGAGCAACCGGGCCATCGACGACGCCTCGGCCGGCGCCGGCTACTACGGCCGCGACGCGGCGCGGCAGCGAGCGCGCCTCCAGCGCCACGGGCTCCGGGAGCGGATCGGCCTGGGGCAGCTCCTGGCCGGGAGCCCGGACACGGTCCTGGCCCAGGCGCGAGCCATCCACGAGGCGCTGCGGCCCGGGGTCCTGGAGGTGGTGTTCGAGGCCGTCGGCCGGGAGAAGACCCTGCGCGCGGTGGAGCTGTTCGGCACCCGCGTGCTGCCCTGTCTGAGGGAGCTCTGAGGATGGCGGAGGTCACCTTCGCGGAGCGTTTGGTGGCGGCGGAGGGGGTGCGCGTCCGCTACCTGGAGGCGGGGGTGGGCGACCCCCTGGTGGTGCTGCACGGAGCGGGCGGGCTGCGTCTGGGTCCGGCCCACCACCTGCTCGCCGCCCGGCGCCGGGTGATCGCGATCGAGATTCCCGGCTTCGGCGCCTCGGTCGCCGACCACGGCGCGGCCTCGCTGCGAGAGCTGGCCCTGACCGTGGCGACGGCGATCGAGCGCCTCGACCTCGGCCGCTTCGACCTGATGGGCCACTCCTTCGGCGGCAAGCTGGCGCTGTGGCTGGCGGTGGAGCGGCCGGAGTCGCTCCGGGCCCTGGTCCTGGTCGCCCCGGCGGCGATCCGCCCCGAGGGCCGGCCGCCGTTGCCGGAGGACCCCGCGGAGCTGCACCGCCTGCTCCACGCCCATCCCGAACGGCAGCCGGCGGCCCCGCCCCCGGATCCCGAGGTGGCGGCCAGGCAGCGCGAGCTGGTGGCGCGCCTGATCGGACCTCCGCGCGAGCCGGAGCTGGAGTCGCGCCTCGCCGCCCTCACGCTGCCGGTCCTGGTCCTGTTCGGCACCGAGGACCGGGTGGTGCCGCCGGAGATGGGGCGCCTCTATCCGGCCCTCGTCCCCGGCTCCCACCTGGTGTTCGTGTTCGACGCCGGCCACCTCCCCGATGCCGAGCGCCCCGAGGCCTTCGCTGCCCTGGTCGACGACTTCCTGGAGCGTCACCGGGGCTTCCTGGTGCGCCGGAGGAGCGGGCTGATCCATCCCTGAGGCGAGATCCACAGATGATGCCCACGTGGCGGAACATGTCATCTCCACTCCCGCTTGATGGACACCGGCCGATGGGGGCGGTATGCTGAGGCGAGATCGCCCCCGCGGGCCCGATCCGAGAAAGGCGGCGGCCCGGCGTTCCGACGCCGGGCCCTGAGGGAGGGAGACCGCCGGTGAAGGTATTCGTCTTCGACCTGCTGCCGTACCCCACCAACCTGGACCACCTCAAGGTGGACAAGGAGCTTCCCTGGCCGCTCCCGGGCCGTCACTTCGACCCCGAGGTCGGGGCCCGCGCCTACGCCGAGCACCTGGAGGCGTGGGAGGAGCTGGACCGCCTGGGCTACGACGGGGTCGGGTTCAACGAGCACCACACCTCGCCCTACGGGCTCATGAACTCGCCCAACCTCATGGCCGCCGCCGCCTCGCAGCGGACCAGACGCCTGAAGCTCCTCATCTACGGGAACGCCCTGCCCATCCACGATCCGCTCCGCCTGGCCGAAGAGCTGGCCATGCTCGATTGCATGTCCAATGGCCGCATCATCGCCGGCTTCGTCCGGGGCATCCCCCGCGAGTACCGGGTCTACGGCGTGCCCATGCCCGAGTCCCGGGCCCGCTTCGAGGAGGCCTTCGAGATCGTGCGCGGCCTGTGGACGGAGGAGGTGTTCTCCTACCGGGGTCGTTTCTGGAGCTATCAGGACGTGGCCATCTGGCCGCGGCCGGTCCAGCGTCCCCACCCTCCGGTCTGGATCCCGGTGACCACCAGCAAGGAGACCATCGAGTGGGCGGCGGAGCGCGACCTCCCCATCACCCCCGGCCTCGTCGGCGGCGGGCTGCGTGAGGACATCGTGCGCTACTACGCCCGCTGCCTCGCCCGCCACGGTCGCCGCATCACCCCGGGCCACCTCATCCTCAGCGTCGACGCCTACGTGGCCGACAGCAAAGCGCAGGCGGTCCGCGAGGCCGGCCCCCACCTCCTCTACTTCAGCCGGACCCTCTTCAGCCACGGCAACATCACCGAGGCCAACCTCCAGCGTGACGCCGGCTACCTGAGCTCGGCGGCGCTGGACTACATCCGTCCCGAGAACCTGCCCGCGGCCATGCGCGCCCGCGAGGAGTACCGCGACATGACCATGGAGCGGGTGGCCCGGCTGGCCGAGGAGCGGCCCTGGGGGACGCCCGAGGAGGTCCGCGACCGCATCATCGCCGAGGCCGACGGCGTGGGCGCGGACACGGTGCTGGTCCACCTCAACCGGGGCGACATGCCCCACCAGATGTTCCTGGCCCAGATCCGACGCTTCGCGGCCGAGGTGCTGCCGGCCCTGCAGGCGCACCGGGTGACGGGCGTGCCGGTGGCCGCCGATCTCGCCCCGGAGCGCGCCTAAACCCGGTTCGACGCCGACCGTGACCGGACCGGCCCCGACCGCCGATACTTCCCTGGTCGGGAGCGCCGCCCGCCCGGGCGGTCCGGCCCCGTGACGCGTCAGGGTTGGGAGGTGTGGCCATGGGATCGCGCGGCAAGGTCGCCATCGTCACCGGCGGGGGCAGCGGGATCGGGCGCGCGGTCGCGCTCGCCCTGGCCCGGGAGGGTTTCTCGGTGGTCGTGGCCGGGCGCCGGCGGGAGCCGCTGGAGGCCACCGTGGCCGAGGGCGCGGCGTCCGGCGGGGAGCTGCTGGCGGTGCCGGCCGACGTGACCGACCCGGCCTCGGTCCGGGCCCTGTTCGCCCGCACCCGGGAGGCGTTCGGCCGGCTGGACCTGCTCTTCAACAACGCCGGCCAGGGGGCGCCGGCGGTGCCGCTGGAAGACCTGACCTACGAGCAGTGGCGGTCGGTGGTGGACACCAACCTGACCGGCGCCTTCCTGTGCACCCAGGAGGCGTTCAGGATCATGAAGAGCCAGGTGCCCAGGGGCGGTCGCATCATCAACAACGGCTCCATCTCCGCCCACGCGCCCCGTCCCGACTCGGCGCCCTACACCGCCAGCAAGCACGGGATCACGGGCCTGACCAAGTCGACCGCGCTCGACGGCCGCCGCTACGACATCGCCTGCGGCCAGATCGACATCGGCAACGCCGCCACCGAGATGACGCAGCGCATGGCCGCGGGCGTCCCCCAGGCCGATGGGCGCCTGGCCCCGGAGCCGACCATGGACCTGGAGCACGTGGCCCGGGCGGTGGTGTACATGGCCACCCTGCCGCTCGAGGCCAACGTGCAGTTCATGACCGTGATGGCGACCAAGATGCCCTTCGTGGGCCGAGGGTGATCCGGCCGGGCCGGCCGCGGTCGGAGCCGCAAGGCCGGGGAATCGGTGTCGGTGCCCGCCGCCCCGGCCGGCGGGTGAAGCAACAAAGGGGAGAGAGGGAGAAGTGGCAACGACGTGGTGTCGACGAGCCGGACGGCTGCTGGCCGCGGTCGCCTCCCTGGCCACGGCCGCCCTGGTCACCGGTGCCGGACCGGGGGTCGCTGTCCAGCGCCTGGCGGGACCGGCGCGGCCGGCGGCGGCCGTGGCCTCCGGCCCCATCCTGCCGCGGCTGCCGTGCGCATCCCTGGCCCAGCCCCAGGGCGCCCAGCCGGGCGTCCCCGACTTCACCGCCATCCCCGGCGCCCCCACCCGCGTGACCTCGGCGACGGTGGTGGCGGCCGGCGCGCACAACCCGGCCTACTGCGACGTCAAGGGCTACATCGCCCCCCAGATCCAGTTCGACCTGGGGCTGCCCATGACCACCTGGGAGGGTCGGTACCTCCAGCAGGGCTGCGGCGGGTACTGCGGGAACGTCTCCGCCCTGAGCTTCCCCTCCTGCGACCTGCAGCCGGGCGCCGACTTCGCCGTCGCCTCCACCAACGACGGGCACGTGGGCGGCGACGGGCTCTGGGCGCTCGACGACGAGCAGCTGCGCGTCGACTACGGCTACCGGGCCGTGCACGTGCTGGCGGTGGCCGCCCGGGCCATCATCGCCGCTTTCTACGGGGTCCCACCCCGCCGTTCCTACTTCAACGGTTGCTCCGACGGCGGGCGCGAGGCCCTGATGGAGGCCCAACGCTACCCGGGCGACTTCGACGGGATCATCGCCGGGGCCCCGGAGATCTACGCCGCGCCCCTGAACGGCGAAGAGCAGGCCTGGAACGCGCGGGTGAACATGGACGCCCAGGGGCGCCAGATCCTGACCGCCGACAAGTTGCCGGCGCTGCACGCGGCGGTGATGGCCGCCTGCGACGGCCGGGACGGGCTGGTCGACGGACAGATCGACGATCCGCGCCAGTGCACCTTCGATCCCGCCTCCATCCAGTGCCCGGCCGGGGTCGATCAGCCCACCTGCCTCACGCCGGCCCAGGTCGACGTGGTCCGCAAGTTCTACCAGGGGGTGGTCGACGACCACGGCCGTCACCTCTATCCGGGAGGCCTGCCCTACGGCTCCGAGCTGGGATGGGTTCCCTTCGCCGTCTCCGCCACCCCCGGCGTCCTACCCCTGGACGCCAGCCTGGCCGACAACTACCTGCGCTTCCAGGCCTTCCCGACCGGAAAGCCGGGGCCGTCGTTCCGGGACTGGCAGTTCACGCTCGACGGCTTCAAGCGGCTCCTGCCCGAGGCCGGGGTCTACGACGCCCTCGACGCGGATCTCTCCGCCTTCCGCGACCGGGGCGGCAAGCTGATCATGTGGCACGGCTGGGCCGACCCCGGCATCCCGCCCCTGGGCACCCTGGCCTACTACGACGCCGTCCAGGACCGCATGGGCGGGCTGGAGGCGGTGCAGCGGTTCGCGCGCCTCTTCATGCTCCCGGCCGTCTATCACTGCGGCGGCGGGTACGGGCCCAATCAGGTCGACTTCGTCGACGCCATCGTGCACTGGGTGGAGCTGGGTCAGGCGCCCACGCGTCTGGTGGCGAGCCAGTTGAACCAGTCCGGCCAGGTGGTGCGAACGCG
>JAJPKS010000176.1 GCA_021323605.1 Bacillota bacterium
TACGGCCAGGTGCTGTCCCAGTACCAGCAGCAGGCCATCCAGGACGTGGGACGGGCCGACATCCCCGAGCAGGAGCAGCAGCTGGTGCAGCAGTACTTCAGCGGTCTGGGCGGGTGAGGGCGGCCGAGCTCACCCCGGCCATGGAGCCCGAGCGCTTCCAGGCCCTTGCCCGGGCGATCGAGGAGGAGCTGGGGAAGCTGATCGTCGGTCAGCAGGACCTGGTGCGCTCGGTGCTCATCGCGCTCATCGCCGGCGGGCACGTCCTCCTGGAGGGGCAGCCCGGGCTGGGCAAGACCGTCCTCGTACGGTCGCTGGCCCGGGTCCTCGACCTGAGCTTCTCGCGCGTTCAGTTCACGCCCGACCTCATGCCGGCCGACGTGACCGGCACGCACATCGTGACCGAGGACGAGTCCGGGCGCCGGCGGTTCGAATTCCAGCCCGGTCCCATCTTCGCCAACCTCCTGCTGGCGGACGAGATCAACCGGGCCACGCCCAAGACCCAGAGCGCGTTGCTCGAGGCCATGCAGGAGCGTCAGGTCACGGTGGGGGAGCGCACCCGGCCCCTGCCCCGCCCCTTCTTCGTGCTCGCCACCCAGAACCCGATCGAGCTCGAGGGCACCTATCCTCTGCCCGAGGCTCAGCTGGATCGGTTCTTCTTCAAGCTGCTGGTGCCCTTCCCGGGCCCGACCGAGCTGGCCGAGATCGCTCGGCGGACGACGGGAGCGACCGAGGCGGAGCTGCAGGTGGTCGCCGGCGCCGACGACCTGGCCCAGATGGGGGCCCTGGCGCGTGAGGTGCCGGTGGCCGAGGCGGTCATGGAGCAGGCGGTCAGCCTGCTGCTGGCCACGCACCCCGAACGGCCGGAGGCGCCGGAGGAGGTGCGCCGGTACGTGCGCTGGGGGGCCAGTCCGCGAGGCCTTCAGTCGCTCGTCCTCGCCGGCCGCATCCGGGCCCTGCTGGAGGGGCGGTACAACCTGGCTGTGGAGGATCTGCGGGCGGTGGCCGCGCCCGCGCTGCGCCACCGGGTGTTCCTCAACTTCGAGGCCGACGCGGCCGCGGTCGACGCCGACCAGGTGGTGGCCGCGATCCTGGAGGCGACGGCGTGACCGCCCTCCGGGTCCGCTCCGGGCGTCGTCGCCGGCCCGTCGGGGACGGGTCGGGAGCGGCGGGCGGCCGGCGGTGCTGACCACCGGCGAACTCGCGCTCCTGGGTCGGCTGGATCTCGTCTATCGGCGCCCGCAGAGTGGTCTCTACTCGGGCGAGCGGCGCTCACCGCGATCGGCGCGATCGCCCGAGTTCTCCGATTTCCGCCCCTACGTCCACGGTGATGACTTCCGGCAGGTGGACTGGCGCGCCTACGCGCGGCTGGAACGGCTGGTGCTGCGCCTGTACGTGGCCGAGGAGGAGGCCTGCCTCAACCTGCTGCTGGACACCAGCGCCTCCATGGGCCTGGGCCAGCCCCCGAAGTGGGGGGCGGCGCGCCGGCTGGTGGCCGCGCTCGCCTTTCTCGGCCTGGCCGCGATGGACCGGGTGCAGGTCGGCACCCTGGGCGGCGCCCGGCTGCCGCCGTTGCGCGGACGGGACGGGGTCTCCCGTGCCTGGGCCTTCCTCGAGCGCCTGGAGCCGGAGGGCAGGGCGGGGCCGGAGGACCTGCGCCGGCAACGCTGGACGCGGCCGGGCCTGACCGTGGTCGTCTCCGATTTCCTGGCCGACGGTGCCTCGGCCGGCGGCGTGGAGGCGGCCGAGGCCGCCGCCGGGGCGTGGGCGGTGCCGCTGGCCGAGCTGGCCTCGCGGCGCCAGGAGGCGGTGCTGTGGCAGGTCCTGGCCCCGGACGAGGAACGTCCGGTGGTCTCCGGCGACGTCCGACTGGTGGACGTGGAGAGCGGCGCCGCGCGCGAGCTGACCATCACCCCCGGGCTGGTCGACGAGTACACCCGTGCCCTCGCCGCCCACCGGGAGGGCCTGGCCCGGGTGACCCGGGCCGTGGCCGGGCGCTTCGCCCACTCGACCAGCGCCGATGACCTGGAGGCCATGATGCTGAGCGGGCTGCGGGTGGGCCTGGTGAAGCGGGGCTGATGTCCCTCCTGGTCCCTCTCGCCGCCCTCTCCCTCCTGGCCCTGCCGGCCATCCTCCTCCTGTACTTCCTCAAGGTCCGCCGCCCCCAGCTCCAGGTGTCGTCGCTGCTGTTCTGGCGGCCGCACGTCTCCGACCGGCAGGCCAATGCCCCCTGGCAGCGGCTGCGTCCCGGCCTCCTGCTCCTGCTGCAGCTGCTGGCGGCGGCGCTGTTGGCGCTGGGGTTGATGAGGCCGGGCTTGATCGGGGCCGCCGGGGTGAGTTCGACCACGGTGGTGATCCTGGACGCGTCGCCCAGCATGGAGGCGACCGACGTCGCCCCGAGCCGCTTCCAGGCGGCGGTGGCCAGGGCGAGGCAGATGGCGGGTCAGCTCGGGCCGGGCCAGCAGATGGCCGTCATCCTGCTGGGCCCCCATCCGGAGCTGCTGGCCCCGCCCACCGGTGATGCCGCGGTGCTGCGCGCCGCCCTGGATCGCGCCCGTCCGGCCGGGACGCGCGGGGACTTCGCCGAGGGCGTCTCGCTGGCCAACGCCATCCTGTCCGGCCGCCCGGGCGGCTCCATCGTCATGCTCAGCGATGGCCACAGCCTGCCCCCGCCCACCCCGCCCCGGGCGCTGGCCCCGCTGACCTACGAGTCGATCGGGGTCACGGGGGAGAACGCCGCCGTGGAGTCGATCAGCCGGACGGCGAACGGCACCATCTTCCTCGGGCTGGCCAACTACGGACGGGAGGCCCGGGACCTGAAGGTGGACATGGTGGCGGATGGCCGGCTGGTCGACGTCCTGCCCGTGCACCTGGACGGGAACACGACCGCCGACCTCACCTGGAGCCACCTGCCCGCCGGCACCCGGGTGCTGGAGGCCCGCCTGGCTCCGGATGACGACTTCGCCCTCGACGACGCGGCCTGGCTCCTCACCGCCCCCCCGCCCCAGCACCGGGTGCTCCTGGTGACATCGCAGAACGCGTTCTTGCAGCGGGCCCTGCAGCTCTGGCCGGGCCTCCAGCTCACCACCCAGAAGCCGGCCGACTACCGGCCGGGGCGCTACGACCTCTACGTCTTCGACGGCTGGTTGCCCCCCGGCGGCATCCCCCAGCCGGCCCTGATCGTCGATCCTCCGGCAGGGCTGGGGCCGGTGCCGGTGGGAGGTCAGGTCGACCCCGGCGAGGTGCTGCCCGGCAACCCGCAGGACCGGATCCTGCAGGACGTGGACCTCCAGGACGTGCACGTGCAGAGCGCCGGAGCGGTGCGGTCGGTGCCGGCGGGCTGGCGCACGGTGATCGCCGCCGCCGCCGATCCCCTGCTGCTGGTGCGAGAGGGCGGGCAGCCCGGGGCGGTGCTCACCTTCGACCTCCACCACTCCGACCTACCCCTACGGGCGGCCTTCCCGATCCTGGTCCAGAACCTGCTCCAGTACCTGATGCCGGGCGGCTTCGAGAACCAGGTCTTTCCCCTGGGGCAGCCGGTGAGCCTCCAGGTGGAGCCGGGCACCCGATCCGTCCAGGTGGTGACGCCGGACGGACGCACGGTCGCCCTGCCCTCGCCCTCGACCCCCTTCACCGACACCACCCGGCCCGGCGTCTACACCGTTCGCCAGCGGCTCGCCTCGGGCACCCGGGTGAGCAACTTCGTGGTCCAGCTCCAGGACCCGACCATCTCCCGCATCGCTCCCGGGGCGGCGCCCCTGGTCCAGGCCGCCTCGCGACCGGCTGGGCCGGCGCCCCGGGGCACGCTCGAGATCTGGCCCTGGCTGATCGCGGCCGGGCTCCTCGCCCTGGTCCTCGAGTGGCTGGTCTACCTCGGAGTCCCGGTTCGCCGGCTGGCCTCCCGGGTCGGGTGGCGCCGGCGCCTGGAGGCACGGGCGTGATCGGCCTCTCCGTCCTGCACCCCGAGTTCCTGGCCCTCCTGTTGCTGGCCCCGCTCGCCTATCTGGCCTGGCGGCGCTGGCCTCCGCCGCTGTCGAGGACGCGGGGTCGGGTGGCGCTGGGCTCCCGGCTGCTGATGATCGTGTTGCTGGCCCTGGCCCTGGCCGGGGTGCGCCTGGACACCGTGCCCGCCCGCCGGGCGATCGTGGCCGTGGTCGACGTGTCCGCCAGCGTGAAGGCGCACGGGAACCTGGAGCAGGAGTCCGAGATCGTGCGCCGGCTGGCCGCCTCGA
>JAJPKS010000212.1 GCA_021323605.1 Bacillota bacterium
CGATCTGGAGCTGCTCCCGGGCCACCTGGAAGCTGAGGGCGGGCTGGGCCTGGAGCAAGATCCGGGTCGCCTGGTCGGGGTGGTCCACGGTCCAGGCGGTGGCCCGGACCAGGCCATCCAAGAAGCGGCGGGTGAGGCCGGCGTCCTTCTGGAGGGTGGCGTCGCGGGCGATGATGCCGTTCGAGTAGGTGTTCAGGCCGTAGTCGGCATAGAGGAAGTGCGTCACCCGCTTCCCGGACTGCTGGGCGGCGGCCTGATAGGCGGGGAGCGAGGTGTAGTAGTCGAAGGCGCCATCGATGCGGCCCTGGGCCAGAGCGGCCGGTTTGGTCAGATGCTCGATGTTGACGACGTGGACCCGGGAGGCGTCGAAGTGGTTGATCTTGGCCAGCGCGGGCAGGAGCAGGAGGCCGGTGTCGCCGGTCGAGGAGCCGATCGACTTGCCGACCAGGTCTTGAGGCCGCTGGATCGGGTTGGTGTCGAGGCCGAAGGCGCAGACCAAGCTCTTGTAGGTGAGCATGCAGATCTCCTTCAGCCCCTGGCCCTTGCCCCTGGCCAGCACGACCGCGCTCACGTCGGCGAAGCCGAAGTCGGCGGCTGCGGCAGCGACCTTGCTGGCGTTGTCGGCCGAGCCCTCGGCGTGGGCGATGCTGACGTGGAGGCCGCGATCGGGCCAGTAGCCCTGCTGCTGGGCGACGTAGAACATGGCGTGCTTGCCGTACGGGGCCACGTCGAGCAGGAACTGCACCGAACGCGTCGGCCCCGCCGTGGCCCGGGTGGCGGGGCCGGGCGCACCACAGGCGGCGGCGGCCAGGCCGGCGGTGGCCAGCGCCGCCCGGCCCAGGAACTCGCGTCGGGTCGTGGTCCCGGACCCCGTCTCTCGCATCCTCCACACCTCCGGCTCACGTGATCAGCGCTCTGGTCGCCCGCGCCGGGGCCCAGGGGATCAGAACCCGCTCCAGGAGCGAGACCGCCCCGAACAGGACCAGACCCAGGGCCGAGAGCAGGACCAGGGCGGCGAAGCTCATGGACACGTCCAGCTGGGTGTTGGCGAGCACGATCAGGTAACCGAGCCCGGAGCTGCCGCCCACGAACTCCCCGATCACGGCCCCGATCACGGCCAGGGTGACGGCGACCTTGAGCCCGCTGAAGATGGAGGGGAGCGCCGACGGGAAGCGGATCTTCCAGAACTCCTGCCGGCGCGAACAGCACAGCACGGTGACCAGCTCGATCAGCTCCTCGTCGACGTTGCGCAGGCCGGTGATGGTGTCGATCACGACCGGGAAGAAGGCAACCAGCGCCGCCACCACCACCCGCGGCTCCAGCCCGAAGCCGAGCCACACGATGAGCAGGGGCGCGATGGCAACCTTGGGCACCACCTGGAGGAAGAGCAGCAGGGGGTAGAGAGTGTCCTCCAGCCAGCGCCAACGTACGACCAGCGTCGCCGCCACCAGCCCCAGGGCGCAGCCGGCCGCGAACCCGATCAGGGTCTCCAGGAAGGTGATCCAGAGCTGGACCGCGTACAGCTGCGGGCGCCGGGCCAGCTCGACCAGAACCGAGAGCGGGCTCGGGACCAGGAACGAGGGTGGACGCAACACCAGCACGACCAACTGCCAGAGGACGAGCAGCGCGACGACGCCGGTCGCCAGTCGGAGCCCACGCCGACTCCGGGTCACCTCCAGCCTCCCACGAGCCCCCCTCCATCACTAGAGATAAGTTAAGGTAAAGATAGTCATGATCAAGATACCGGTCAATTCCGCGTGAGCCCTTTCGTCGGGGAACGGCTCCGGCGCCGGGAGGACGGTCGTCTACTGGTGGGCCGGGCCGCGTTCGTGGCCGACATCCGGCTGCCCGGGATGCTGGAGGTGGCGCTGCTGCGCAGCCCCGTCGCCCACGCGTGGATCGAGGCGATCGACACCGGAGCCGCCCGTTCGGCGCCGGGCGTGGTCGCGGTCGTGACCGGAGCCGACCTGGCCGGGAGGGTGCAACCCTTCACCCGCTTCGTGGACCAGGAGGAGACGCCCCCGGGGCTGGAGGCGGCGGCACATCCCCAGGTGCTCCCCTGTCCGATCGAGGTCCTCCCCCGGGAACGCGCCCGCTACGTCGGTCAGGCCCTGGCCGCGGTGGTGGCGAGCTCGCGGGCGCTGGCCGAGGATGCCCTGGATCTGCTCGATCTCCGCCTCCGTGAGCTGCCGGTGGTGGCGGACCCGGAGGCGGCACTGGCGCCCGGTGCCCCTCAGGTCCACGAATCGGTCCCGGGCAACCTCCAGGCCCACTTCACGGTCGAGGTGGGGGACCCCGACCGGGCGTTCCGAGAGGCGGCCGGAACCGCCTCCTTGCGAGCCGTGGTCCCGCGGACCGGCGGCAACCCGCTCGAGACCCGGGGCGTGGTGGCGGCCTGGGACCGAGCTCGGGAGGAGCTCACGGTCTGGTCCTCGACCCAGGTCCCGTTCGCGGTCCGAACCCGGATCTCGGAGATGCTGGGGCTGGCTGAAGACCGCATCCGGGTGATCGCTCCGGAGGTGGGCGGGGGCTTCGGGCCCAAGGTCAACATCTACCCGGAGGAGGTGCTGGTCGCGCACCTGGCCAGGTGGCTGGGCCGCCCGGTGCGCTGGATCGAGGACCGGCACGAGCACCTGCTCGCCACCGGCCAGGGACGGGGCCAGATCCACCTGATCGAGGCCGCCTACGACCGGGACGGCACCGTCCTGGCCGTCCGGGACCGCTTCCTCCTCGACTGCGGTGCCTACAACCCCTTCTCCCTCACCTGCGCCTACAATACCGCCGCCCACCTGCGTGGCCTCTACCGGATCCCCAACCTGCGCGTGCGCGGCGAGTGCGTCCTCACCAACAAGGTGCCCAACGTCCCCTATCGGGGTGCGGGACGGCCGGAGGCCGTCTTCGCCATGGACCGGCTCCTCGACGTGATCGCCGCCCGCATCGGCCGCGACCCCGCCGAGGTCCGCTTCCGGAACCTGATCGCGCCCGCCTCCCTGCCCCACCCGGCCGGGATGCCCTACCGGGACGGTGCCCCCATCGTGCTCGACGGAGGCGACTACGCGGCCGCCCTCCGGCGGGCGCTGGAGTTGGCCGGCTACGAGGAGGTCCGGCGCCGGCAGCCGGAGTGGCGGCTCCAGGGCCGGCAGATAGGGGCCGGCATCTCCTGCTACGTCGAGGGCACCGGGATCGGTCCCTTCGAGGGCTGCCGGGCCCGGATCGACGCCAGCGGCGAGGTGGTGCTGGCGGTCGGGTCGACGCCTCACGGCCAGGGCCACGAGACCACCCTGGCCCAGATCTGCGCGGACCGCCTCGGGGTCTCCCCGGAGCGGGTCCGGGTCCGGGCCGGGGACACGGCGCTGCTCCCGTACGGGGTAGGCACCTTCGCCAGCCGGAGCGCGGTGGTGGCGGGGACGGCGGTGGCGGTCGCCGCTGGGCGCCTGCGCGAGCGCGTGCTCGCGGTCGCCTCCCAGGTGCTCGAGGTCGCCCCTCAGGACCTCGTGATCGAGGACGGCGTCGTGCATCCGGCTGGGGCCCCCGCCCGCCGGGTCACCTTCACCGAGCTGGCGCGGGCGGCGATGCCGGGGCCCCGCTCCCGCCTGCCCGCGGGCATGGAGCCCGGGCTCGAGGCCCAGCACTACTTCAGGCCGGAGACCGTCACCTTCGCTTACGGTGCCCACGTCGCCGTGGTCGAGGTGGACCCCGAGCTGGGGACGGTGCGGGTGCTTCGCTATGCCGTCGTCCACGACTGCGGGCGCCCGATCAACCCGACCCTGGTCGAGGGCCAGGTGGTGGGCGGGGTGGCCCAGGGGCTGGGGGCGGCGCTGCTCGAGGAGTGCGCCTACGGGGAGGGGGCGGAGCCGCTCACCACCACGTACCTGGACTACCTCCTCCCTACCGCTGCCGAGATCCCCCCGATCCTCCAGGACCACCTGTGCACCCCCTCCGAGCGCAACCCGCTCGGGGTACGGGGGGTGGGCGAGGGCGGTGCCATCTGCCCGCCGGCCGCGATCGCCAACGCGGTCGCCGACGCCCTCGGTCGTCAGCCGGACGAGCTCTTCACGGTCCCGCTCACCCCGGAGCGGGTGTGGCGAGCGCTGGCCGGTGCCTGAGCGGCTACTGGGCGGTCCAGCCCCCGTCCACCAGCAGGTGTTGGCCGGTCACGTAGCCGGCGGCGGGGGAGGCCAGGAAGACGATGGCCCCGGCCACGTCCTCGGGCACGCCGATGCGGGCCAGGGGAGTGCGCTCCAGCACCCAGTCGCGGTGGCCGGGATCGTCCAACCAGGCCCGGTTCAGCTCGGTGCGGATGTAGCTGGGGCCGACCGCGTTGACCCGCACCTTGGGGGCCCAGCGCACGGCCAGGACCCTGGTCACCTGAACCAGGGCGGCCTTACTGGCGGCATAGACGGTGGGGGCACCGGTTGCCACCTCGGCCGCCACCGAGGTCACGTTGACCACGGATCCGCCTCCCTCCAGCATCCGCCGGCCCAGGACCTGGGTGAGGAAGAAGGCGGCGCGGACGTTGAGGCCGAACTGGAGGTCCCACTCCTCCGGGGTCACCTCCGGCACCTCCGAGCGCACGATGACGCCGGCCGCGTTGACGAGCACGTCGATCCGGTCCCGCCAGGCCCAGGCCCGCTCCGCCACCCGCTCCGGTGCCCCGGGCTCGAGGAGATCGGCGCGAAGGGCGAGGAACCGGCGTCCCATCGCTTCCACCTCCTGGCCCAGCGCCTCGAGCCCGGCCGTGCCCCGGGCCACGCCGGCCACGTCGGCGCCGGCCCTGGCCAGGGCCAGGGCGGCGGCGCGGCCGATGCCGCGGCTGGCCCCGGTCACCAGCACCGTGCGACCCGAGAGCTGGAACTCCGTCAACCCGCCTCCACCTCACCATGAATCGGCCCATGACCATGGAACGACGGGACTTCATCGACCACCTCATCGACCAGTGGGAGCGCGAGCGCCCTGACCTCGATGCCCGCCTCATGGCGGTGCCGAGCCGGATCCGGCGGATCTCCCGGCTCATCGACCGTCGTCTGGAGGAGACCTGGAGCCGCTTCGGGCTGGGCCGGGGTGGCTTCGACGTGCTCGCCGCCCTGCGCCGGGCCGGACCCCCACATCGGCTCTCGCCGACCGACCTCTACAGCTCGCTCCTGCTCTCCTCGGGTGCGATGACCAACCGCATCGACCGTCTGGAGGAGGCGGGCCTGGTGGTGCGGGAGCCGGACCCGGAGGATCGCCGCGGGGTGCTGGTCTGCCTCACGTCGAAGGGGAAGGAGGTGGTCGACGAAGCGGTGGTGGCGGTCATCGACACCTATCGCGAGCTGTTCGCCCCGCTGACGCCGGAGGAGTGGGAGATCCTGGCCTCGCTCCTGCGCAAGGTGCTGGGCCATCTCTGGGGGCGGCCGGTCCCGCCCCCCGAGAGCGGGATCGAAGAGGGCTGAGCCCCTACTGCGCATCCGCCCCCTCCCGGGCCGGGGTGCGACCGAAGAGCTGGAGCAGGCGGGGCACCTGGTGGGGAGCGGCCGGGCGCAGGATCGGGAGCTGGACGCCGGCGTCGCGGTACTCGCGCACCCGGGCGAGGACCTCCTCCGGAGTCCCGCTCGCGGTCATGCCCTCGACGTAGGAGTCGGGTACGGCCTCGATCAAGGCCTCCATCCCGCCCCGCCGCCAGGCCTCCTCGAAGCGGGGCACGTCCTCCTCGCGCATGTAGGGCTCACCGACCCTGAGCTTGGGTCCCATGATGAACGGGATCTGCTTTGGGTTGAGCTTGCTCGCCACCTCCCAGCGGACCTGGGCGAGCGCCGTGCGGTGGTCATCCTCGATCGAGCAGTTGATGATCTGGGCGACCGTGAACCCCTCCCAGGGGCGGCCGGCCGCCTCCATCGCCTGGCGCAGGATCGCGATTGCGTTGCGGTCGTACTCGGGGGAGCAGGTGGCGTTGAGAAGGACGCCGTCGCCGATCCTGGCGGCCGTGCGCAGGCCGGTGCGGCTGGTGGCCGCGATCAGCATCGGGATCCGGGTCCGCACGGGTTCGAAGCCAAGCTCGACGTCCTCGAAATCGACGAAGCGGCCCCGGTAGGTGACCCGTTCGCCGGACAGGATCAGACGCAGCGCCTCCACGTACTCGACCAGGCTGGCGGGGGGATCGGCCGCCTCCAGCCCGTGCCGACGGGCGTGGGTGGCGGTGCAGGCGCCGGGGGCCAGCAGCAGCCGGCCGCCGGAAAGCTCGTCCAGCGTGGCCAAGGTCTGGGCCATGACCAGGGGGGTGCGGAGGCGGACGATCTGGGTGCAGCCGAGGGTGACGCGGTGGGTGGTGCAGGCGAAGCCAGCCAGGGCCGAGACCGAGTCCCGCATCAGCTCGATGGTCTCGGAGAAGAAGACCAGCTCGAAGCCCGCCTCCTCGGCCTGGCGCGCCCAGGCCGCCATCTCACGGACGCCGGCCTTCTTGTCGTAGCCCGTCGCGAACCCTATCCGTTCCATCCAGCTTCCCCCCTGTGACCACTGGAATACGAAGCATCACCATCAAGATACTTTATCTTGAGACAACTCCTGCTAGAGTGGATGCCGTGAGCGTTCGCATCGGGGTGGACATCGGAGGCACCTTCACCGACCTGGTGCTGCTCCGCGGCGGGCGGGTGGAGGGCGTGGGCAAGGTCCTGACCACCCCCGCCGACCCCTCGCTGGCGGTCGCCGAGGGCGTGGAGCAGCTGCTGGCCGAGATGCCTCCCGGCCAGGTGGGCGAGGTCGTGCACGGGACCACGCTGGTCCCCAATGCGCTCATCGAGCGGCGGGGGGCCAGGACCGCGCTCCTCACCACCCGCGGGTTCCGCGACGTGCTGGCCATCCGGCGCGAGCACCGCTACGACCTCTACGACCTCTTCCTGGAGTTGCCCGAGCCGCTGGTCCCGCGGCGGCGCCG
>JAJPKS010000264.1 GCA_021323605.1 Bacillota bacterium
AGGAGGCGGAGCGCGTCCACCTCGGTCGTCCCCTGGAGGAGCCTGGCCCGGCAGCGCCCCAGCCCCCGGCGCCGGCCCCCGCCCAGGCGCTCGATCAGGGCGGCCCCGGCCGCCAGCAGCGCCAGCGCCGCCTCCCGGCCCTCCTCGCCGAGTTCCGCGGGCAGCTCCACCGGGGCGCTCAGCACGGCCCCGGCCCGGGCCACCTCCTCGAAGCGGAGGAAGTCGTCCATGGCCCGCCCGCTGCGCTCGTCGATCCTGACCCCGGGCTTGACGAAGGTGAAGGCCGCCCGGATCCACCGGAGGTCGGGAGAATCCGGCCCGTGGCGGGAGCTGGCCCGGCGCAGCCGCTCCTGGATCGCCGGTCCGAACCCGGCCGGCGAGATGCGCAGGGCCGCCGGGCTCGGGGGAGCGGCCCCGGGACGGGGGTCCACGGCCTGGTCGCCGAACAGGTGGCGCACCCACCTCGTCCAGGCCCCGGCGGCGCCACCGTCCAGGGCCCGGGCGGCGACCTCGCAGGCGTCCCGCCAGATGCCGGTGAGCGTTTTGGCCGGCACGTAGGGGAGATCGTCGCCGTCGCGGGCGACCAGGACGTCGACCGTGGGCGCACGGGTGCCGGAGCCCACCTGCCAGTCGGAGACGAACTCGATCTCGATCGTGAGGGCGTCAGCCATGACTTCCCCCCTCCCCGAAGAGGTTCCAGACCTCGGCCGCCTCCAGGAGGTCGAGGAGGTCGGTGACCGGGGGCGTGAAGAGCGAGTTGGGGTAGAGCTCCCCGAGGAAGGTCTTCCGGTGGCGGGCCAGCTCGAGCGCGAGCTGGGCGTCGCCCACCTCCCTGCCTTGGACCGCGGCCTCGCGCAGTCGAGCCAGGGCCGAGCGGGGGATGGCCTGCTCGCCCTGGCGCTCGCGGATCTGCCGCAACCGCCCCAGGAAGCGACCGAACTCCCCGAGGGTGTAGGGGCGGGCGTGGAGCCGGAGCGCCCTCGGGTCCGGCAGGGAACGGTGCAGTCGCTCCCGGAGGGCCGCGAGCCGGGCGTCGGTGCTGTCGTAGAGCACCTGGAAGTCGAGCGCCGACTCGGGCTTGTGGCGCTTCGCCGACCGGAGCAGGTCCTCGGCCAGCTCGTAGGCAGCATGGAACGGGTAGTGGGGCTTGACCACCGCCACCCCAGCGCAGGCGGTGAGCTCGGCCCGACGGCCATGCCGCTCCGCCGCCCGCCCTAGGATCTCGCGGACCGTGCTCACCGCCGCCTCCAGGGCGCGGTCGAGGCCCTCGGGCCAGCGCAGCAACGCCGCCAGGTAGTCGTGGGCGAAGGTCAGGGCATGGCGGCCATCGAGCAGCACGGTCAGGTCGTCGCCGCCGACGATCAGGGGGAGGAGAGGAAGGACCTCGTCCTCGGAGCCCTGGTGTTCGAGCAACCGTCGGGCCGCCACGCGGAAGGCGGAGGCCGCCACCAGGTCGATGCCGGCCGAGAAGCTGCGCAGGGTGTCCGCGTAGCGACGGCGGTCCTCCGGGGCCGTGGCCCCCGCCAGGTGGTGGAAGTCGAGGAAGACCTGGCCGAGGCCGTTCCCGTCGGCGTGGACCAGGCCCAGCCAGGTCGCCTCGCCTCGCCGCCCCTGGAGCCCCTCCTCCAGCTTGGTGACGTTGCGGGGCAGGAGCCGCCCGGACTCGCCGAGCTGGCGTCGGAGCCGCTCCAGGGCGTCCGCCGCCGCCCGGGACTTGGCCAGGCTGGAGGCCGACACCGCCGCCCCCTCCCCGCCCTCGGCCGCGGGATCGATGGTCATCGCCGGATACCCGCTGTAACGGCAGTCGGCCACGACGGGGAGCCGTGCGAAGCGAAGCTCGGGCGCCGGAGCCCGGGCCGCGATCTCGGATCGACGCCGCACTGCCTGGCGGATGCAGCGATGGAGCGGCTCGTCCCCCAGCTCGACCACCGAGCCCCGTACCACCAGCCCCGGAGCGCGCTCGAGGAAGGCGCCGGTGACGTAGGCCACCAGCTCGCGGCCCCGGGCCATCCCCTGAGCCAGGACCAGGGCCTGGCCCGAGCCGGCGGTGATCACCTCGAAGGCTCCTCCACGCTCGATGGGCGGGTTCCGATCCGGGCTCAGGAGCGCCGCGGCGTCGATCGCCCCGGCCTCTGCCCCGGCGCCGAGGAGGTCGGGGCCTCCCAGCTCACGCACCCCCTGGGCGACGATCCTCCCCAGCCGATGGATCAGCTCCGAGGCCCCCACGTTCTCGCGTAGGCGGTTGGTGGCGAAGATGTAGCGTTGGTTGCCCTCGGTCTCGAAGGCCACCAGGGCCACGTCCTCCCACCCAGGCTGGTCGCTCACCTGGCCCGCCTCCCGCCGGGCGGCGGCTCGCCCGGCCGGCGTCCCGGATCGAGGTCCGCCGGACCGGACCACGGCCGGGGGCGAGGCCGCGACCACGAGGCCGTCCCCCGACCGCCCGCGCCCGCGGGCCACGCCGCCTTCAACCTGCGCATCACGCCCATTGCAACACTCTCCACATATGGATATGGACGCCAGCGGCGCTCGTGTGACGCGTCCGACCGAACCGAACCGGGGGCGGGCGCGCGCTCCAGGCCTGAATTGCCCTCCAGGGGGAGAAATCCCCACTACATCGATGACCGAAGATGCCCCATCACCGCGCAAGGAGGGTGGTCAACCTCCAGACCGTCTTCACATCGCCGGTCCGAGTTCGCGAAGCCCCCCAATCGATCACCGTCCGACACCAAACCATCCACCGTCGCGCTGCCATGATCATCGCTTCGGTGTGCGAGACGGTCGCCCCCATCCGCATCACCGCTGTCACCTTCCCTGAGTCGAGCGCGCCGACAGGGTGGTCAACCCCAAAACCGGCCTCCAGGAGGGGGGGTTGACCACCCCC
>JAJPKS010000473.1 GCA_021323605.1 Bacillota bacterium
CGTCGCCCTCGCCTTCGATCCCGGCCCCGACCCTGCCGCCCCCGACCTCGCCGGCGACCACCGCTCCGACCTCGCCGAGCACGAGCGCGCCCTCGGCCTCACCCACCGCCTGACCGGCCCCGGGACCGCTCCAGCGCTGGAACGGGAGTCAGGAGAGTCGGCCGACCAGCTGGATGACGAAGGAGACGCCGATGAAGACGATCAGGTAGGCGATGTCGAATCCACCCACCGGGGGTACCCACCGCCGCACCGGGGCCAGGAGCGGTTCGGTGACCTCGAACGTGATGCGATGGATCCGGTTCCGAGGGTAGGGCTCGATCCAGCTGAAGACGGCCCTGACGATCAGGCTGAGCAGGAAGAGGTAGCCGACGACCTCGATCAGCAGGGCGACCGGAGCGACGATCATCTGCTACAGCGTACGCGCGAATCCCCCCCTCGGCTACGTCCGGGGACCGAACAGCGCCCTGCCCACCCGGACCATGGTGCTTCCCTCAGCGACCGCGGCCTCCAGGTCGTCGCTCATGCCCATGGAGAGCACGGGGAGAGGCCGTCCCAGGCGTTGCTCCACCGCATCGCGCAGACGCCGCAGCTCGGCGAAGGCCGGCCGGGGATCCGTCCCGGCCGGGCCGATCGCCATCAGCCCCTGCAGATCGACCAGGTCCCGGACCCGCTCGGCCACGGCCACGGCCTCCTCGGGGGCGACGCCGTGCTTGCGGGCCTCGCGGGAGACGTTCACCTCCAGCAGGGCGGGGAGCCGCCGGCCCTGCCGGGCCAGGGCCCGAGCCAGCCGCTCCGAGTCCAGCGACTGGATCAGCGCGAAACGACCGGCATGGCGTGCCTTGTTGGTCTGCAGGTGGCCGATGAGGTGCCAGACGGCGCCCGGCACCTGGTCCATCTTGGCCAGCGCCTCCTGGACCCGGTTCTCGCCCAGGACGACGAGCCCCGCCTCGACCGCCGCCCGGCAGGTCGCGACCGGCTGCCCCTTGGTCACCGCCACCACCGTGATCGCGTTCGGGTCGCCGCCGGCTCGCTCGATCCGGGCGCGAACGGCCGCCAATCGTTCCTGCACCTCCGCGGCCGAGACGGGGGCGCCCGCTTCGGTCGCGCTCACCCCTGATCACCTCCGTCGGTCGGATCATCCCCGGGCTCGACCCTCGCGCGGCGCCCGGTGGCCACGCCGGGGCACCGAAGGGCGGCGACGCAGGCCCCGCGGGTACCGTCGGGTCGGCGGCGGTGGGAGGCCAGCTCCAGGCTCTCCATGGTGCACGCGCCCAGCTCGTGGATCCGCTCCCGGGCGACGCCGGCCGCCTCCAGCTGTCGCCGGTTGGCCGCCGCCAGGTCGAGCAGGTAGCCGTCGCCCCGGCGCCGGACGCAGGCGGAGTCGAACCGGGCGGCGACCTCCGCGCCGACGGTATAGCAGCGACCGCAGACGCCGGGGCCGAGCCCGGCCACCAGGTCGGCCGGCCGCGACCCGTACTCGCGCTCGAGGGCTTCCACGGCCGCCCGGACCACCCCCGCGGCGGTGCCGCGCCAGCCGGCGTGGGCCACCGCCAGCGCCGGGCGGCGGGGGTCGAAGAGCACCACCGGGTAGCAGTCGGCGAAGGTCAGGAGGAGCGGGAGGTCCGGGCGATCGGTGACCATCGCGTCCACGCCTCGAACCACCCCCGCCGGCTCGTCCACCCTGGCCACGGCGGCACCGTGCACCGCCCCCGCCACCGTCAGCCGCTCCGGATCGAGCCCCAGAGATCGGGCGAACCGCCGCCGCTCCGGGGTCAGCCAGCGCCCATCCCGCCCCCCGCGCATGGAGCCCAGGGACAGCGTGGAGAAGCCGTGCACCAGGGCCGGCTGGGCGGAGAGCTCCGCGATCTGCAGCACATCGGCCATGTCGCTTTCATCCTCACGGCCTGGCCGGGCCGGTGCAACCGGGACCCGGATCGGCGCGGAGGGACCGGAACGAGACGTCGCCTCCCTCCCCCTCAGTAGACGATCGGCGCCTCCCAGCCCTCGTAGGCACCGCCCAGATCGGAGGCCACCTCCTCGAGCTGCTCGCGGAGCCCGGTGATCGCGCCCGGCGAGGGCACGAGCGTCAAGGTGGCGGTCAGGCTCCAGGCGCCGTCCCGGCGCGAGCGCAGCGCGCACCGGTACCCGGCCCGCTCGAGCCGGTCGGCAGCGAGACGGCCCGCCGCCTCCGAGCCCAGGGTGAGGAGGGCATGGATGGGATGCGGCAGGTCGAGACGGGACCCTCGCTGCTCGAGTTCGGCGATGCGGGCCAGGTCGTCCGGGTGGGGGGGCCTCCGGCTCTCCGGGGGGCGGCGGCGCCGCGCCGGGCGCGGCCAGAACAGGTCCAGCCAGCCCATCCCGGTCGATCCGCGGCCACGGCCCATCGTCGGCCGGGCTCAGCGCCGGGCGGCGTTGGTCGGGGGCCGGGCGGAGGTCCGCGTCGACAGGACCTGCTCGATCTCCCGCTTCACCTGCTGCAGGTCCATGAACTCCCGGTAGACAGAAGCGAAGCGGATGTAGGCCACCTCGTCCAGCTCCTTGAGCCGGTCCATGACCATCTCCCCGATCTCGTAACTGGGGATCTCCACCCGGCCGCTCCGGCGTAGCTCGGCCTCGATCCCGTCCACGATGGCGTTCAGCCGATCGGGCGAGATGTCGCGTTTCTCCGTCGCCTTCTTGAGGCCCGCGAAGAGCTTGTGCGGGTCGAAGTCCTCCCGTCGCCCGTCCTTCTTGATCACGAAGAAGGGGACGCTCTCGATGCGCTCATAGGTCGTGAAGCGCTGCCCACACTGCAGGCACTCGCGCCGGCGCCGAATGGCCTCGCCGACCTCGGAGTCGCGCGAGTCCACCACCCGGAGATCGTGGTGACCGCAGTAGGGACATCTCATGTGCTCGACCAGCTTCCTTCGTAGAGGTTACGAGACTACACGCGCCGGCGCAGAAAAGCCGGGATGTTGAGGTCGTCGTCGTCGGTGGTGAACGTGGGCCGGTTCTCCACCAGCGGCCGCTGGTGATCGGGAGCCGAGGGCGGGACGACCGGTTCGGCCGCGGCCGGCGCCTGCTGCTGGGCGGCGGCCCGCTGCTTGCGGCCGAAGCCGGTGGCGATCACCGTGATCTTGACCTCGCCCTGCATCCGATCGTCGTTGACCACGCCGAAGATGATGTTCGCGTTCGGGTCGGCCGAGGCCTTGACGATCTCCGCCGCCTTTTCGCACTCGTGCAAGGTGATGTCCTTGCCCGCGGTGATGTTGAAGAGGATGCCCTGGGCGCCGTCGATCGAGGTCTCCAGCAGGGGGCTGGCCACCGCTTGCTTGGCCGCGTCCTCGGCCCGGTTGTCGCCGGACCCGAAGCCGATGCCCATGAGCGCCTCGCCGGTATCGGTCATGATCGCCTTGACATCGGCGAAGTCGAGGTTGATCACCCCCGGGTTGACGATCAGGTCGGCAATGCCCTGGACGCCCTGGCGGAGGACGTCGTCGGCGATCCGGAACGCCTCCTCGAGGGTGGTCTTCTTGTCGACCACCTGCGTCAACCGGTCGTTGGGGATCACGATCAGGGCATCGACCTTCTCGCGGAGGTTCTTGATGCCAACTTCCGCGGTCTCGTTGCGAACCTTTCCCTCCCAGCGGAAGGGACGGGTCACCACGCCGATGGTCAACGCCCCCTCGGCCTTGGCCAGCTCGGCGATGACGGCCGAGGCTCCGGTGCCGGTGCCGCCGCCCATCCCGGCCGTGATGAAGACCATGTCGGCGTCCTTGACCAGCTCGGTCAGCTCGGCCCGGCTCTCGTCGGCCGCATCGCGCCCCTTGGTCCAGTCGCCGCCCGAGCCCAGGCCGCGGGTGAGCTTGCGTCCGATGTTGACCTTGATGTCAGCGTTGCAACGCTCCAGGGCCTGGAGGTCGGTGTTGACGGCGATGAACTCGACCCCCTTCAGGGCGGCCGAGATCATGCGGTTGACGGCGTTGCCACCTCCGCCGCCGGCACCGACGACCTTGATCCGTGCACGCCCGTCCTGGCGATCCCCTTGCATCCTTGCCTCCTGCATCCCGTCAACGACCCGTGCTGAATCGTTGCCTGCGACAACCCGTAACCACGCAGCCATGGCTCCCGGGCCCCGGCGAGACCCTGAGGTCTCGCGAGGACCACACCTCGTCGACCCCGGAGGCCGGCATTCGCCGCCCCCGGAGGCATCTCCGCGGGACCTCGCGGAGACGTGGGACCCCCAGAACCGTTTCGCTTCCTCGTTGATCGCCCGGCCCGCGCACCTCGGTGCCGGACACCCGAAGCCGGACCGGCCGTGCCGCCGGGCGATCCCGGCGGCGTCCGACGGCGCACCGCGTCGCCCGGATCGACCGTCCTCCGGACCGTCGTTCAGTGTCGACCCTAGAAGAACTCACGCAGCCACCTCACGGTTCGCTGATAGGCGCCGGAGAGCACGGGGCCGTGGTGCGGGCGAGCGTCCTGCGCCGGCAGCATCCGGGCTCCCCACTTGACCAGGCCCACCGCCGCGGCGTGCGATGGCCCTGCCACCCGATCGGCCAGGCCCCCGATGCCGGTGGGCAGGCCAAGCCGGACGGCCGAGTCGAAGACCACCTGGGCCGCGTCGGTCGTCCCCATCAGCCGGGCCCCTCCGCCGGTGACCACCACGCCGGCCGGCAGCAGGCCGTCGTAGCCGCTGCGTCGCACCTCCTCGCGCGCGAGCTGGAAGATCTCCCGCACCCGGGCGCCGATGATCTCGGCGAGGAGCCGGCGCGGCGTCTGCTGGAGGCGGTCCCCGCCCACCTGTCGCACGTCGATGCGCTCCTCGGCGGGGATCACCTCGGGCAGGGTGTGCCCGTAGTTCAGCTTCAGCTGTTCCGCCTCCACCAGCGTGGTCCGAAGCCCGATGGCGATGTCGTTGGTGACGTGGTTCCCGCCCACGGGCAGGACCGCCAGGTGCAGGGCGGAGCCCTCGTTGTAGACCACCACGTCGGTCGTACCGGCGCCGATGTCGATCAGCACCACGCCCAGGTCGACCTCGTTGGCCGTCAGCACACCCTCACCGGAGGCCAGGCCCTGACTCACCACATCGTCGACATCGAACCCCGACTGGTGGACGCACTTGATCACGTTCTGAACCGACGTCTGGGAGCCGGTGACGATGTGCGTCTCGACCTCCAGCCGATGGCCGGTCATGCCGATGGCGTCCTTTACGCCCTCCTGACCATCGACCGTGAAGGTGCGGGGCAGCACGTGGATGACCTGACGATCGCTGGGCACGCTGATGGCGCGCGATGCCTCGACGACTCGCTCGACATCGTCTTCCCCGATCTCCCGGTCGGGACGAGACACCGCAACCACTCCGCGGCTCGTCTGGGAAGAGATGTGCGGGCCGGCCAGCGATACCACCACCGACTCCCCGCGCACACCGGCCATGCGTTCGGCCGCCACCATCGCGCTCTGGATGGCATGCACCGTCTTCTCGATGTTGACGACCACGCCGCGCCGCAGACCCTCCGCGGGAACCTCTCCGACGCCCTCGACCGTGATCTGGCC
>JAJPKS010000165.1 GCA_021323605.1 Bacillota bacterium
CCCAGACTGGTGGCGGCGAAGCTCGTGCCCGCGCCCAGGGCGCGCAGAGCGAGGAGGCCGTTCACCGAGCCGAGCAGCAAGCCCAGGCCGAGGGCCAGCCCCCCCTGCCAGTGACCCAGCAGGGCACCGACCGCCATCGCCGCCAGGCCGCCCACGGCACAGGCGGCCACCGTGCCACCCACGGATGTCCTCGTCGCGCTCACAAGTACCGTTTGAACCTCGAATACACGACCGCGGAGGCCGCGATGACGCCAACCATCAATCCGACGAAGAAGAAGATGGGCCCGCGGTGCAGAGCGGCATCGAGTGCGAGACCGAGCACCAGCGGGAGGACGACCGCCACGGCCAGGAGGAACCCCAGGCCCAGGAGCTCCACTCCCGACGGTCCCTGGCCCGCGGCTCCCGGCTCCCCGGCGGGCGACATTTCCCAGGGAAGTCTACCGAAGACCCCGATCTTCCAGCAGCAGACGCACCACCCGGTAGAAGGGGACCGGGATCCGCCGGCGCGAGCCGCGGAGCCGTTCCCCGAGCACGGTGGAGAGCACCACGATCAGGAGCACGATCGCCACCGCCAGGATGCGGCGGTGACCGAAGACGGTGAGGCCCATGGCGCCCAGGATGCCCGTGCAGCAGGCGAAGAGCAGGCAGATCTCGCGCTGGGTGAGCCCCAGCTCCAGGAGCCGGTGGTGCAGGTGCCTGGTGTCGGCGTGGGCGATCGACTGGCCGTTGCGACGCCGGCGCACGATCGCCAGGGCGGTGTCGGCGATGGGGAGGGCCAGGGCCAGCACCGGAACCAGCAGGGCGGCGGCGACCGCGATCTTGGCCACGCCGATCACGGCCAGCAGGGCGACGGCCAGGCCCAGGAAGTGCGCGCCCGAATCGCCCATGAAGATGCGGGCGGGATGGAAGTTGAAGAGCAAAAACCCGGCACAGACCCCGGCCAGGGCGCCCGACAGGGCCACCACGTGGGCCTGGTCGGGCCGATTGGTGGAGGCGATCAGCAGCACCAGGGCGGTGACCCCGACCACGCTCGCCGCCAGGCCGTCCAGGCCGTCCAGGAGGTTGATCGTGTTCTGCATCCCCACGATCCACACCACCGTCACCGGCAGCACGAAGAGGCCGAGGTCACGAACGTGCAGGGGGGGCAGGAAGATGAAGTGGATGCCGAACCCGAAGACCAGGACGGCGAGGACCGCGATCCCCACCTGGACGCCCAGCTTCACTGGAGCCGGCATTCCCACCCGGTCGTCCACCAGCAGCACGGCGGTGGTGAGGCCGCCCAGGACGAGGAGGCCGGGCACGCCGGGAGCGTCGCGGAGGAAGACCAGGCAGGCGACGGCGAAGCCCAGGAACATCCCCACCCCGCCCAGGTAGGGGATGGGCCGGGTGTGGATGTCGCGCGCCCGGGGATGGGAGAGGAACCCCATCCGTCGGGCGGCCAGGATCAGCAGCGGGGTCGCCGCCACCACCACCGCGAAGGCGGCCAGCGTCGGCCAGACGGCGGGGGCGACGTTGTGCTCCACCTCGTGGAGGAAGCGCTCGCTGAAGAAATCGTCGCCGCTGGCGGCGGGATCGTAGAACGTGAACAGAGCTGGCACTTCTCGTACTCGACAACGGAAGCCGACACGCCGGCGCCGGCCGGCGGCTCGCTCAGACGAAGGTGTAGGGTAGCGGGAAGCGCCGGGTGAGATCCAGCGTACGCTCCCGGATCCCGTCCAGCACCTCGTCTCGCCGCTCGGCCAGCGCCTCGACCAGATCGGCCACGCAGTCGGCGATCTCGCGCATCTCGGCCGGGCCCATCCCCCGGGTGGTCACGCTCGGGCTGCCGAGGCGGATGCCGCTCGGGTTGTAGGGAGGGGCCTGGTCGTAGGGAACCGCGTTGCGGTTGAGCGTGATCCCCACCCGATCGGCCGCCTCCTGGACCGCGCGACCCCTGAGCCCCAGCGGACGCAGATCGACCAGCATGAGGTGGTTGTCCGTGCCCCCGCTCACCAGCCGCAGACCCCGCTCCTTCAAGCGGTCGGCCATGACCCGGGCGTTCTCCACCACCCGCCGTACGTAGTCCTGGAACTCCGGCTTCAGGGCCTCGCCGAAGCACACCGCCTTGGCGGCGATGGCGTGCATCAGCGGCCCCCCCTGAGTGCCGGGAAAGACCGCCGAGTCCAGGGCCTTCTGCCACTCGAGGTCGCCGGTCAGGATCAGGCCCCCCCACGCGCCCCGCAGCGTCTTCTGCGTGGTGCTGGTCACGATGTGGGAATCGGGGACCGGCGACGGGTAGACCCCGCCCGCGACCAGACCGGCGAAGTGGGCCATGTCGGTCACCATCACCGCCCCCACGGAGTCGGCGATCTCCCGCATCCGGGCGAAGTCGATGGTGCGGGGATAGGCCGAGTACCCGACCATCAGCAGGCGGGGACGGACCTGCTCCGCCTGCCGTCGCACCGCCTCGTAGTCGATCGTCTCCGTGTCCGGGTCCACGGAATAGGGGTGGACCTGGTAGAGCTTGCCGCTGAAATTGGCCGGGCTACCGTGGGTCAGGTGGCCGCCGGCGCTGAGATCCATGCCCATCACCCGATCCCCCGGCCGGCACACGGCCATGTAGACGGCCGCGTTGGCCTGGCTGCCCGAGTGGGGCTGGACGTTGACGTAGGCGGCGCCGAAGAGGCGGCGCGCCCGTTCCTGGGCCAGGGATTCGATCTCGTCCATGACCTGGCAGCCGCCGTAGTAGCGGCGGCCGGGGTAGCCCTCGGCGTACTTGTTGGTGAGCAGGGTGCCCAGCGCCTCCAGGATGGCGGGGCTGGCGAGGTTCTCGGACGGGATCAGCTCCAGGGTGTCGCTCTGACGCCGGTACTCCTTGCGGATCAGCTCGGCTACCGCGGGGTCGGTCTCGTCCAGGACGCGGAACGTCAACGTTGCCACGGTCTCGCGGGCCATAGGGGAATCGTACCGTTCGCCGCCGGGCGGGGCCCCGGGCCATCTCCCGTCCCCACCGGGACGACGGGATCAGCCCGCCAGCCACTCCAGCCAGGCGCCGCGCGGATCGGCCCGGGCCAGCACCTCACCGTCCAGCTCCAGCAGGTCCTCGGCCCCCTCCCCGTCCGGCGCCGGTTCGAGGGAGAGCTCGTGGGCGCCCAGCTCGCGACAGAGATCGCGGAGACGCGTCCGCTCCGGCCCCGGCCGGCACCACAGGGCGCCGGCGTGCATCACCACCGGGGTGACCCCCGGCGGCACCTCGGCGACCAGCGCCGGGAGCGTCTCCAGCGCGTCCCCGGCCCGCACCCGGGGTGGGTGGCGCCGGGCGATGCCCAGGGCCGCGTCGAGCGCCCGGCGACGCTCGGCGTGCTCCGGCCAGACCAGCGCCCGCAGCCAGGTCGCGGCCTCGGGATCCCCCGGATCCAGGGGATGGGGGTCGACGCCCAGGCGCCAGACGATCTCGGGCAGGCGCCCGGGCAGCGGCGGCCGCCGCTCCCCGCGCAACCGGCAATGGAGGATCAGCTCGGCCCCCTCCGGTCCCACCAGGCCGCCGGGCAGGTAGCGATAGGCGTACCGGTCCAGGTTGAGGCGGAGCCCGGCGCCCGCCCCCACCTCGACGACGGCGAGCGGCGGGGCCAGTCGGGCCAGGCCCAGGGCCAGCCCGGCACAGCGCTGGACCTCGCCGGCCTGGATGCGCCGGGTTCGCAGCAGCCGGCGCACCTGCGCCTCGTGGGCGAGCGCGAACTCGCAGAAGAGGTCGCCCGCCTCCGCGTCCGCCGGCCTGGTGCCGCCCAGGCTCGGGTAGTAGGCCGCCAGCGGCTGCCGGCGCTCGTCCGTCAACAGGCGATGGACGGCGGCCAGGAGCAGGTCCGGCCGGCGCTGGCCCGGCCCGGCCTCGAGCGAGAGCGCCAGCACCTCCGGACGCTCGGCCACGACCGCTCCGATCGCAGCGTAGAGGGGCGAGGCATCGGTCGTCTCCACCTCCGCCAGGCGGCGGAACTTCCAGGCCAGGTCATGGAGCAGCGCCTCCCGTTCCTCCACCGGCCCCTGACGCAACACCTCGGCTTCCGGCCCGACCAGCGAGAGCACGGTCGAGGCCCGTCCGCACGGCGCGCGCCCTCCGTCCAGCACCGCCGCCAGGCCCTCCAGGCGGGACGCCTCCTCGACGGTCAGGGCCGACGGCTCCCCCGAGCGGTTGCAGCTGGTGGTGGCGAGCGGCTCACCCACCTCACCGAGGAGGGCCAGGGCGACCGGGTGATCGGGGACGCGCACGCCGAGCGTGGGAGGCCGGCCCGAACGCGTGGGCAGGACGAGCGTCAGGGGTCCTGGCCACCAGCGGGTCATGAACCATCGCGCCCGGCCCGTCACCTCCACCAGGGGATCGAGGGCCTCCGGATCGGCCACCATCGCGATCAGCTGCCGCGATCGCTCCCGGCCCTTGATCTCGAAGATGCGCTCGCACGCCCGGGCGTCCCGGGCCAGCGCGGCCAGCCCGTACACGGTGTCGGTGGGGAAGGCGATGACCTCGCCCGCCCGCAGCAGCTCCACCGCCCGGGCAAGGCCGGTCCGGTCGGGGGTCAGGAGATCCATGCCTCCACCACCCGCGTTCGTCCCGAGAGGTCGCGGTGGAAGCGGTGGCCGGCGTAGGGCTCGAGGTGGAGGCGGTGCTGGAGCGAGGGATCGATCTCGGCCAGCACCGTCCCGCCCGCGGCCAGCCTGGCCGGCGCCCCGGCCAGGAGGCGATTGACCAGGGCCACCCCCCCATCACCCGCGAACAGGGCCCGGGCCGGCTGGGCCAGCACCTCCGGTGGCAGCGCGGTCCCCTCGGGGACGTAGGGGAGGTTGGCGCAGATCAGGTCCAGGCCCTCGGGCAGGGGATCGACCAGGTCCCCGCACAGCAGTCGCACGCGCTCCTCGAGGCCATGGGCACGGACGTTCCGCTCCGCCACCGCCAGCGCCGCCGGGTCGTCGTCCGTGGCCCACACCGTGGCTCCGGGCAGGTAGTGGGCCACCGCGATCGCGATACAGCCGCTGCCCGTCCCCACATCGGCCACCCGCACCGGCCGTCCCCGCTCCCGGGCCCAGGAGACCGCCCGTTCGACCAGCA
>JAJPKS010000281.1 GCA_021323605.1 Bacillota bacterium
CTGGGCAGCGCGACCTTGATCCTGATCGGCAACCAGATCGTGACCGGGATCTTCCTGACCATGATCTACGTGCCCTCGACCACCGAGGGCTGGGAGACGTTGAACTGGATCAAGCAGCACGACGAGTTCGCGTCCCTGGTCCGCGGCCTGCACCTGTGGGGGGCCTACGTCCTGCTCTTCGTGATCGGGCTGCACATGGTGCGCACCTTCTTCTCCGGCTCCTACAAGCGGCCGCGCGAGCTGAACTGGCTGTCGGGCGTCGTGCTCCTGCTGCTGGTGCTGGCCCTGGCCATCACCGGCGCCTTTCTGCCCTGGGACCAGGCCGCGTACTGGACCGCGGTCGTCGTCACCAACATCCCCTCCTACACGCCCGTGATCGGCGAGTACCTGCGCACGCTGTGGCGCGGAGGCGACTTCGTCGGCCCGATCACGCTGGTGCGCACCTACGGCATCCACATCTGGCTGCTGCCCTCGCTGCTCCTGGGCACGATCGGCCTGCACCTCTGCCTGCTCCGGCGCAACGCCGAGTTCGGCTCCTACGTGAACTACCGGGGTGCGTACCGTGCGGACGGCGCCGCCCCCGAGCGGTCATCGCAGCGGGAGCTGGAGCCGCCGTACCCGAGCTTGCCCACCGACGATGAGTGGGCGGCGCCGCTCGAGACCGAGGACTTCTACCCCAGTCAGACCTTCAAGGACGGTCTGGTCTCGCTGGGGGTGATGACGCTGGTCTTCGTGCTCGCGGTCACGGTCGGCGCCCCCCTCGAGGTGCCGGCGACCCAGAACACGACCACGTACACCCCGGTGCCGCAGTGGTTCTACCTCCCGCTCGACCAGCTCCTGGTGCTGGTGCCCCAGCAGCTGATCTCGATGGTGCTCTGGGTGCCGCTGTTCGGGGTGCTGCTCTTGGTCCTCCTGCCCTTCGTCGACCGCGGCCGCGAGCGCAACCCGTTCGAGCGGCCGGCGGTGATGCTGCCGGCCCTGATCATCCTCGTCTTCATGCTGGTGCTGACCGCCCAGGGCGCCAGCCGGCTCTTCAACCTGGGGGTGTGAGGGAATGTCCATGGCCCACGTCCTGGCCGGTGGGCTCCAGCTCCCCGGGGCCTCCCCGAGCTTTGGCGGCTTCCTCGGCTACCGGATCGCGATCGGGGGCATGTTCGAGCTGCACATCCTGCTCTCCGGCATCGTCAGCGGCTTCACCCAGTTCGGCCCGGTGGTGGAGTGGCTGGGCTGGATGCGCCGGCGGCCGCACTACGACCGGCTGGCCCACGGCATGGGCCGGTTCCTCATCTTCTATTTCGCCTTCGGGGCGGCCAGCGCCATCCTCCTGATCTCGAGCCTCCTGGTCGGGCTCTGGGGCCACCTCTGGGGGATCATCAACCGGGTCCTCTTCTGGCCCTTCTACGTCGAGGCCTGGACCTTCTTCATGATGGTCATCCTCACCTACCTCTGGTACTTCACCTGGGGCCCCCTGGGCGGCCGCTTCAAGGTGTTGCACATGACCATGGGCGGGGCGCTGATCATCGCCTCCTACCTCCAGGTCGCGATGATCGACACCGTGGCCAGCTACATGCTGACCCCGACCCAGCCCGGCAACCCGATCGCCGTCTTCATGAACCCGACCAACTTCCCGCTCCAGCTCCATCGCACCATCGCCAACCTGGCCTACGCCGGCTACGGCATCGCCGGCTTTGCCGCCTTCCGCTACCTGCGCTCCCGGGACGAGGTACAGCGAGGGTTCTGGGACTGGGCGGGTAGCTTCGGGGTGGTCTGGGGCACGGCCATGACCCTGGTCCAACCGGCGATCGGCTTCGACTACGCCAAGGAGATCCAGCTCCACGCCTACGGTGCCTGGTACAAGATGATGCTGGGCAACTTGAGCCCGGTGTTCCTGGCCCAGATCTTCCTGCTGGGCCTGATGCTGCTGCTGCCGACTTGGTTCTTTTTGCGCCGCCTGCGCAGCTCCACCGGCCGGCGCTCGAAGGTGCTCCTGGGCCTGCTCGTCCTGCTGGCCCTGACCACCGTCTTCGCCACCCTCCCCTACCAGCTCGCGCTGACCTACGACCAGGTGCAGGCCACGGGCATGAACCGGCCCCTCTGGGAGGGTGGCTTGATCTTCCCCTTCGCGGCCATGATCCCCTACAAGATCGCCGCCCTGGTCGCCTACTCGGTCTTCGCCCTGACCGCCGTCTTCTGGTACCTGCATCGGCTGCCCGAGGTCCGCTGGGGCTCCGCCGGGCGCCTGGAGCAGTGGCTCCTCATCGCCTCCGCCGTCCTCACCATGGGGATGATCGTCCTGATGGGGTTCATCCGGGAGAACAGCCGTTTCCCGGACGGCATCGCCGGGGTGGTCCAGCTGCACGGCCAGCAGAGCATCAGCCAGCCCAGCATCGGGCCGTCGGGTCAGAGCCGTGGTCAGCTTCCGTTTCCGTGACCTCATCCGGACCCTGGGCACGACCGGGGTGGCGGGCAGGGCGGCCCTCGGCCTGGCCGTGGCGGTCGGCCTGGCCGTCCTGCCGGCGGCCTGTGCCCAGCTCCAGTACGCCTCGCTGCGGGACTATCGAGTGCCCGGGGCCGCGGTCACCGTGCACATCGTGGACTCGCCGGAGACGGTGGGGGTGTTCGAGCCCGCGGTGGCTCGGGTGCGTCCCGGCCAGACGGTGGCCTGGGTCAACGCCAGCGGCGATTACCACACCGTGACCTTCACCGATCCCAGCATCCCCTCCAGCCCCGGCTTCGGTCCCGGCGAGAGCTTCGAGCGGAGGTTCGACCGCTCCGGCACCTACCGCTACGTCTGCGCCTACCACCGGGGGATGGTGGGCGAGGTGGTGGTGGCCGGGGCCGTGCCCACCCCGGGGGCGTAGGGTCGTGGCCGCGTTCCGCCTCATGGTCTACGAGCCTCCCGCCCGGGAGCTGCGGTGGACCCGCGGCGTCGAGATCCCGCGCTGGGTGTTGCGCCTCTATCAGAGCTACGGCCGGGACGTCGCCGACGCCCCGCTGAGCGCGTCCATCGAGGCCCTGGGCGAAGGGCTGGGGGAGCGTCTGAAGGCGCTGGCCCTGGCGGTGCGAAAGATGGAGGCACGGGGTTGGAACGTCGCTCTGGACGGGGCCGACCTGCGCGTGGTGAGCGCCCTCTCGAGGGAGGAGACGGTGGAGGCGCTGCGCGCCGACGGCGTCTGGACCGTGGTCCGGGAGCTGGCGATCAAAGGCCCGTCCGGCGACATCGCCTGGCTGTGAGGAGAAGGGGGATGAACGTCCGGCACCCCCGCTCACGCCGCCGGACCGCGAGAGGGGATGGGAGCGTGGCCCTCATCGCTCAGCCGTCGAGCATCTCGACCAGGGCGGCCGGGTCGGTGACCTGGATGCGGCGAGGGAGGACCCTGACCGCGCCCCGGAAGACGGGGCCGTGAAGCAGCCTGGTCACGGTCTCCCGGGAGGCCCCGACCATGTCCGCCAGCTCCTGGTGGGTGACGTCGTCCACCAGGCCGTCCTCCCCGCGGCGGTGGCGGAGCAGGGCCAGGGCCAGGCGATCGGCCACGGAATGGTAGGCCAGGTACTCGAGGCGCTCCTCGGCGTCGCTGAGGCGCCGACTGAGGGTCTCCGCCAGCTCCACGGCCAGGTGCGGCCAGCGCCGGGCCAGCTGCTCGACCTGGGGGCGGGAGAGCACCCGCACCTCGGCCTCCTCGACCACCTCGGCCGGGCCGCCGCGCAGCCGCGCGCCGGTGAAGACGCCGGGAGCGGCGACCGACTCCAGCTCCAGCCGGCGCCCCGAGACGGTGAGCCGGGTCAGGCGGACCCGTCCCCGAGCCACCACGAAGAGCCAGTCGGCGAGGGACCGGTCCTGGAGCAGGGAGGCCCCGGCGCGAAGGCGCAGGCGCCGGGGTGGAGGGTGGAGGCGGCTCAGCTCGCGGTCGTCGGTGAGCACCTCGGCCAGGCCCGGCAGCTGCTCGGGAGCCGGGGGCGGAGCGTCGAGGGGGAGGTCGGGGTGGACCGTGGCCCGGAGCTGGCTTCGCACCTGGACGCGCCGTCCGTCGGCCTCCCCGTAGGGGGCGGAGAGGCTCGTGAGCCGGCGGCCCTGCTGCACCGGCTGGAGGAGGATGCGGCGGCCCCGGCTGCGGGTCACGTGGTCGCAGCCCAAACCGCCCAGCGGCAAGGCCCCGCAGCCCGGGTCGCCCGGCAGCCAGCCCTGGCTGGGCAGGAACAGCTCCACCCAGCGGTGGGCGACGGCGATCCCGTCGCCGCCGGAGCCGATCAGGATCCGGTGGCCCACCACCGGACGAGCGCGCAGGCCGGCCCGCCGGCAGCGTTCGAGCAGAACGTCGACCCGGTCCTGGCCGGCCGGGTGGGGCGCCCGGGCGGCGCGCAGGAGGCGGGCGGCCACGCGCAGCGGGTCCTCGGCGGCTGGCTCCGGCCGGGCCGCGAAGCGAGAGGGCAAGGCCGGCTCCGCCGCTTCCTCCTCCGTCACGGCGGGGGGGACGAGGGCGCAGATCTGGATCAGGTAAGAGACGGTGAAGTCGAGACCGGCCGGGGACGGTCCCGGACAGCGCAGGTAGAGGAGGGGGTTCCCGTGCTCCGGGTCGTGGGTCAGCTGCACCGGCGGTTCCGGATCCAGGGCCAGGTCGAGGACCCGCTGGTGGGGGTCGTCTCCGATCAGCGGGTACCAGACCTCGAGGATGCGGGCCGCGGGGGGCAGCGCCGCCACCGTCACGTGCTCCAGCAGCCGGAGGGTCAGCCGGGCCGACGAGTGAGGGTTGGCCATGCCGTTCGCTCACCGATCAGGTCGAGAGGAGGATCGAGCCCATGGCACGTGTCCTGATCGTCGAGGACGAGCCCAGCATCGCCCGGATCATCCAGTTCAAGCTCGAGCGCGAGGGCCACCGGACGCGCTGGGTGGACCGGGCCGAGGCGGCGCGCGAGGAGGCCCGGCGGGCCGACGTGGTGGTGCTCGACTCGGGCCTCCCGGAGGCCGACCTGCCGGCCCTGGTGGCGGAGCTCGGCCACCGGGCCCGTCTCCTCCTCCTGCTCGATCTGCACGACGCCGGAGGCGAGGACGACGTCCTGCGCCACGGCGCAGCCGCGGTGCTGCACAAGCCGTTCCGTCCCACCCAGCTGGCCCGTCTGGTGCGGCGGCTGGGCGAGGCGTGCTGAACTCCCACCGGCCCTTTCGAACGATGGGATGGTGGCGAGATCGACCTCGGTTGGAGCCCCGCGGACGGATGCTCGCGCCACTCCGCTGATCCTGCGAGCCGGGGCTCCGCCCTGTCGACGTACGAATGGACTCGATCATTTGAGGGAGGTGGGAAGCGTCGACGTCCACGGACGTGGCGGACGAGGGAAGCATCAACACGCGGAGACGACGGCCACCTGGTCGTCCCCTGGAGACCTCACCGACCGAAGACGGAACGACGCGACGGCCATACCCGGTGTGGGCCCCCGGAACCCGGTGAACACCTGAGGCCCACCCCGCCCCGCCCCACGGCGTGCGGCAGGGCGGGGTCGAGACGCTGACCGTCGGGTCCAACCGGCACACCATTCGGGGTCTCGCCCCGCCTCC
This sequence comes from Bacillota bacterium, assembly GCA_021323605.1. Classification (GTDB taxonomy): domain Bacteria; phylum Chloroflexota; class Dormibacteria; order Dormibacterales; family Dormibacteraceae; genus CADDZO01. The sequence continues at coordinate 5,552 of JAJPKS010000281.1, forward strand.
TCAGGTGGGCAGAGGACCGTTGAGGAGCACGTGCAGCCCGCCCAGCACGACCGCCGCCACGAACAGGGCCAGGTGCCGGCGCCGGGCGCGCTCGCGCTCGATCCCCCCGAGCGCGCGCAGCCCGGCCCCCAGCGCCGCGGCGAAGACGAGGGCGACGGCGGCTCCGCAGGCCAGCCACAGGCCGGCCTCGGCCCCGGCGGGGAGCGGAGCCCGGGTGATCGAGACCAGGCCGTGGAGGACGCCGAGGGCCGCCGCCGTCCCGCCCAGGCGGTAGTGGAGGCGGAGCCGGCGCTCCAGCGCCCGGGCGGCGGGACGGTGGAGGCGGCGGAGCAGGTCCAGCGAGAGGGGCAGAGGCACGGCACAGGCCAGCGCGGCGGCCGCCAACCAGCCCGTCCCGTAGGCGACGAGGTGACTCATCGGGGCGCAGGGAGGGGGGTCACCCGGTCATGATGTCCGATCCGCGGCCTCCCCCTCGCCGGCCACGTCGGGGCGATCCCGACGGGCCGAGAGGGTGCGGTCGGGTTGCCCTTCGAACGTCCGTTCGCTACCCTGTGCGAGGTGGTGCGAACACATGTGCGCTGAGCCCGCCCGGCTTCCTCGGTCCGCCCGCCCGGGGTCCGGGTCGCCCCGGCTCCCCTTCCGGTGGGCCAGGATCTGGCGGATCGCGTTCACCCTGGCCTCGCTGGCGGTCTTCGTGCTCGGGTTCGCGGCCGAGGTCCCCGACGCGGTGCCCTGGGGACGGGAGCCGTGGGTGGGTATCGCCCGGCCGGCGCCCCCGGGATCGCCGGTGGCGTGGCCGACGGGAACGGTGGTCGTGCCCGCCCCGGAACGGCGGTCGGCCCCGGAGGCTCCGGCGCCCGCGGCCTGCCGACCGGCGGCGGGATGGTGACCGGCCCGGCGCCGTCCCGCCGGGTGCCGTCGTAA
>JAJPKS010000423.1 GCA_021323605.1 Bacillota bacterium
AACCCCCTCTCCCGGCGGACGGTGGCCCAGATCCTGGGCGCCGCCTACATCGACTGCTGGCGGCTGATGTACGTCAACCAGGAGGCCATCGACCAGGCCGCCGAGGCGCTGATCGCCCAGGGCGAGCTGGTCGGCGACGAGATCAAGGGCCTGCTCGACTCGGTGGGCCTGCGCTTCCCGACCGAGGCCGATCCTTACCCGGAGGACGTGCCGCTGGTCCCGCTCTCCCGGGCGGAGGAGCTGGGCCGCCCGTCCCCGCCGGCCGAGGCCGAGCAGGTGAGGACCGCCTGAGCTCCCTCCGTCTGGTGGCGGCGGCCCTCTCCCTGGCCCCGCTGCTGCCGCTCGCCACCGGCTCCGTTACCCCCGCCGGGCGGGAGGCGCAGCAGCTCATCGCCGCCCAGCGCGCGATGGCCGCGGCCTCGTCCCGCGCCGCCTCGCTGGAGGCGCAGCCCCTTCCGGCCGCCGCCGTGGACCAGGTGCGGCAGCGGCTGCAGGTGGAGCAGGCGCGGTTCGACGAGCGCCAGGCCTTCAGGTCGGAGCAGGCGGTCGTGTACTGGCTGGCGGGCCACCAGGAGCAGCAACCGGAACTCCTGCGCCGAGCGCCCGGAGCCCGAACCACGGGTCTGTCCGACGCCGTTCAGGGGCTGCGCGCCCTGTGGCGGCTGGGGGGGATCGACGACCCCAGTCGGATGACCCCCCACCAGATCCGTCCCTTCGACGGGGCGGCCCCGCTGGACGAGTTGCTGCAGGATTACCGGTCGGCGGCCTCGAGCCAGGGCATCGATTGGACCTACCTGGCCGCCATCAACTACGTCGAGTCCGACTTCGGCCGCAACGACGGCCCCTCCAGCTCGGGGGCCCTGGGGCCGATGCAATTCCTGCCCTCGACCTGGCGCCAGTTCGGTCAGGGCGGCGACATCATGAACCCCCACGACTCCATCCTGGCGGCGGCACGCTTCCTGCGCGACGCCGGTGCGCCGGAGGACTACGACCAGGCCGTCTACCGCTACAACCACGACGCCGACTACGTGGCCGCCGTCGACCACCTGGCGGCGGCGATCCGCTCCGACCAGCTCTGGCTGACCCGCTTCTACTACTGGAACACCTACGGCTGATCGGGAGGGCCGGCGCCTGGCCGGCCCCGGAGCGACACAGGGCGGCTGGATCGGAGCCTCGGGGGGAGAGTCGGAACGCGATGGGAGACGGTGGACGGGCGGCGCCGGCAGGCGCCGGGGTCGGCGGTGGCCGGACGGGGATCGGGGAATGGCCGGGGGCGTGAAGGAGGTGGGCGGCGGAACGCCGGCCTCCCGGCGCCTGCGCCGGCCCGCGCTGGGCCTGCTGGCCGGGGCCCACCTCAGCGCCGATTTCTGCCAGGGCGTGGTCCCGGCCATGTTGCCGGTGCTGGTCCAGCAGCGGCACCTCTCCTACGCCCTGGCCGGGGGCCTGGTCCTCGGCCAGACGGTGTCGTCCTCGGTGGTCCAGCCCTTCTTCGGCCGGCTGACCGATCGCCGGCCCCTGCCCTGGCTGATGCCCGGCGGGCTGGCGGGCGCCGGGCTGGCCCTGGGCGCGGCCTGCCTGCTGCCGGCCTACCCCCTGATCTGGCTGGCGGTGGCGCTGAGCGGGCTGGGGATCGCCGCCTTCCACCCCGAGGGGGCGCGCTACGCCCGCTACGCCTCCGGCGAGCGGCAGGCGACGGGCATGAGCCTGTTCTCGCTCGGGGGCAACCTGGGCTTCGCCCTGGGGCCGCTGGCCACCACCCCCCTGCTCCTCACCCTGGGCCTGGAGGGGGGATGGCTGGTGGGCCTGCTACCGGTGGCGATGGGACTGGCCCTCCTGCTCGCCCGCGCCCGCCTGCCCGTCGGCGGGGAGGCGGGATCGAGCCCCGGCTTCCGTGACGCCGCCGGCCGGGACCGCTGGGGTGCCTTCGCCCGCCTCACCCTGGCCGTGGTGGGCCGGGCCATCGCCTTCTACGGCCTCAACACCTTCGTTCCCCTGTACTGGATCGCGGTCCTGGGCCGGTCGCGGGCCGCGGGCGGGTACGCCCTGACCCTGCTCCTGCTCTGCGGGGCGATGGGAACCCTGCTCGGCGGTCGCCTGGCCGATCGCTTCCCCCGCCGGGAGGTGATCGCGGCCGGGCTCCTCCTGTCCGGGCCACTGGTGCTGGCGCTGACCCGGGCTCCGAACCCGGCCCTGGCCACGGCCCTGCTGGCGGCGGTCGGCATCGCGCTCTTCGTTCCCACCAGCGTCCAGGTGGTGCTGGGCCAGGAGTACCTGCCCAACCACATCGGCACCGCCTCCGGGGTCACGCTCGGCCTCGCCGTCAGCGTGGGCGGCATCGCCGCCCCGGCGCTGGGGGTCCTCGGTGACCACGCCGGGCTCCGCTCGGTGCTGCTCGTACTGGGCCTGCTCCCGGTGCTGTCGGGGATCATCGTGCTCAGCCTGCCCGGGAGACGCGCACCGGTGGCGTGATCGGCCGAGGGAGACGCGGGCCGGTCGCTTCCACCCCGCCCGCGGGAGGGACGCATGGCGTGCCTCTCCCCCGCCCTGCCGACGCCGGCTGACGGCGCCGCTGCGATCTGCCGCCCGAATCGCGGTCCTCTCGACCGCGTCTCCCTGACCGAGAATGGAACGGACGTGCGCACCGGCACCGCCGACCTGCCCCTCCACTCCGGCCACGTACCCCGCTGGCTCTTCGAGCGGATGACGGTCCTGGCCCGGGAGATGGTGCTGGCGGTCGTGGCCGAGGAGGGGCCGCGGGGGGTCCTGCGCCGCCTGGCCGATCCCGTCTGGTTCCAGGCCTTCGGCTGCGTCCTGGGCTTCGACTGGCACTCCAGCGGGGTGACCACCACCGTGTGCGGCGCGCTGAAAGAGGGCCTCCGGGTGGTGCCGGAGGCGGGGCTGGTGGTGGCCGGCGGGAAGGGGGCCGCCTCCCGGCGGACGCCGCAGGAGATCGAGGCCGCCTGCTGGCGCCACGGGCTCGAGGCCGGGCCCCTGGTCCGGGCCAGCCGCCTCGCCGCCAAGGTGGACTCGGCGGCCGTCCAGGACGGCTTCCAGGTCTACCACCACGTGCTGGTGTTCACCACCGAGGGCTCGTGGGCGGTGGTGCAGCAGGGCATGAACGAGACCACCGGCATGGCCCGGCGGTACCACTGGCACGAGCCCGCCCGCTTCGACCGCGAGCCGCACGCGGCCGTCGTCGGACCACCCGGCCGGGAGGTGCTCAACCTGGTGGCCGGCGAGGGGGAGAGCAACCGGAGGCTGTCGGTCGCCCTGACCCGTGAGACGCCGGGCACGGTGGTGCACGAGCTGCGGCGCATGCGCGAGCTGACCATGCCCCGCCGCCACCGGGTGCTGCTGTCGGACCTCGACCCGGATCGGGTCGGGCGGGTGCTCCTGCGCGCCCACGCGGCGCAGCCGGCGGACTTCACCGGCCTGCTGGCGGTGTCCGGGGTCGGTGCCAGGGCGCTGCGGGCGCTCTCGCTGGTGGCGGAGCTGGTCTACGGAGAGCCGGCCTCGATCCGGGACCCGGTCTCCTTCTCCTTTGCCCACGGAGGCAAGGACGGCACTCCCTTCCCCGTCGATCGGTCCACCTACGACCGCACCATCGACTCATTGCGGCGGGCGGTGGCCGGGGCCAGGCTGGGCCGGAACGACAGGGTGGAGGCACTGCGACGCCTGGCCGGCCTCCCGGCGCCGGCCCCGACCCCGGGGCCACCCCGGAGCGGCATCGGGGCCGGTCGTGCCGTCGCGCCCGCCCCCTGCTGACCCACCGATCCGGCCGCGATCGGGGCCACCGTCCGGTCGCACGTCCGTGCGTCCTGGCGAGGGGGCGGGGACGACGCCGTGGTACATGGGTTCTCACCATGAGAGAGCCCACGGCGATGAGATCAACGGCCGCTTCCTGCCTCCGGCGAGCGGGCATCGGCCTCCTCCTGGTGGCCGGGCTCACCGCCTGCTCGGCCGGGGCGCCCACCCATTCCAGGGCACCGGCGTCCACCCCACCCGGGGCCGGCCGGATCCCGGTCGCCACCGTCCCCGGTCCCACCGACCAGGGGAGCTTCGACGCCGCCCACGCCGCCCAGGTGCTGGCCCCTTCGGTCGGCCTGGTCATCGCCAACCAGCGAACCGGAGGCGTGTCCGAGGGCAGCGGTTTCGTGGTCGCCTCCCAGAACGGGAACAGCTACCTGCTCACCAACGACCACGTGATCGAGGGGAGTCGGCTGGTGCAGGTGCTGATGCCGGACGGCCAGCACGCCACCGCCCGGGTCCAGGGCGCCGACGCGCTCGAGGACATCGCCGTGCTGAGGGTCCCCGGGAGCCTGCCCGTCGCCCAGCTCGCCGACTCCACCAGGGTACGGGTGGGCCAGCCGGTGGTCGCGATCGGCAGCCCGCTGGGCAGCCAGGGCTTCGGCTCGGTCACGGTCGGGGCCATCTCCGCCCTCCACCGCACGCTGAACAACGTGGGCGGCGGCCCCGGCGAGAGCCCGGAGAGCCTGGCCGACGTCCTCCAGACCGACGCGCCGATCAACCCGGGCAACTCCGGGGGGCCGCTGGCGGACGGCAACGGCCGGGTGGTGGGCATGAACACCGCCGGCAGCAGCGGCGCCAGCGGCATCGGTTACGCCATCCCGAGCCGCATCCTCCAGCGCATCGCCTCGGCGCTGATGCAGGGCCGGACGCCCGGCCACCCCTACCTCGGGATCTGCTACCTCTCGATCGCCGACGAGCTCGCCATCGACCCCGATGTCCACGGCTACGGCGTCTACGTCGAGCTGGCCCTGCCCGGCACGCCGGCTCAGCGGGCCGGGATCCGCACCGGCGACGTGATCGAGGCGGTCGACGGCGTCGACCTCAACAACGGCCAGACCCTGGGCGGCGTCCTCCAGCTGCACGACCCGGGCGACACGGTGTCGATGACGGTCCTCCGCGGCGGCGCACCCGTCGTCCTCACCGTGAGCCTGGGAGATCGGCCGGCGAACGGCGGCGGCGCCTGCCCCTCGCGGCCGTGAGCCGGGCGCGGGAGGAGGGAAGGCCAGCTCGGCCGACCAGACGATCCTGAGTGATCGCCAGCAGTATGCTAGTCGATACTCGTGGAGTATCGAATCGAACAGTTGGCGCAGGCCGCCGGGGTGCCGGTGGACACCATCCGCTTCTACCAAGGCAAGGGGCTGCTCGAGCCTCCCCGCCGCGAGGGCCGGGTGACCTGGTACTCGGGCCGGCACCTGGAGCGGCTGCGCCGCATCCGGGACCTCCAGCGGCGGGGGTTCACGCTGGCCGTGATCCGCCGCTTCCTCGAGGGGGAGCTGGAACCCTCGGACGAGGCCCTGGTGGAGGCGGTCACGGCGCCGCCCGCCCCCCGGACCCTGAGCCTGGAGGAGCTGGCCGCGCGCAGCGGAGTGGCGGTGCCGCTGCTGCGCGCCCTGGAGCAGGCGGGCATGCTGGTACCGGTCGTCGACGGCGCCGAGCCGCGCTATCCGGTGGAGGACCTGGACGCCCTGGCGGCGGGGCTCACCCTGCTCGAAGCCGGGGTGCCGCTGAGCGAGCTGATGGAGCTGGGCGCGCGCCACGCGGCCGCGGTCGAGGCGACGGCCCGACGGGCCGTGGACCTCTTCGACCACCACGTCCGGGAGCGCATCCAGGCGGCGGGGACGCCGGCGGAGGAGGCGGAGCGCCAGCTGCTCGCGACCTTCCAGCGGCTCCTGGAGGCGAGCGGGACGCTGGTCCGGCACCACTTCCAGCGCGCCGTGCTCCGGGCCGCCCGCGAACGCATCGAGCACGGCTCGTGAGCGCCCCCCTCCCGACCCGAGCGGGCGGCGCGGCGGTCGAGCTGGAGCCCCCGCCCGACCTCGTCCGGCTGGCCGGCGCGGCCCGCGACGCCGGCCACGAGGTGATGCTGTTCGAGCGCTCGGCCCCGGGGGCGGTGTCGGTGGTCGGCATCGGCCGGCGGTACGAGCTGGTCTCCGTCCCCGGCGGGGTGGCGCTGGAGGACGCCGGCGGCCGTCGCCTGGACCACGAGAGCGGCCCGCGCCTCCAGGCCGCCGGCCGTCTCTGGCGGCGCCTGGTGGCCCGGGTGGGCGACCGGCGGGGTTCGCCCTCCGGGCCGGTGGCCCTGGGCGGGTTCGCCTTCGACCTCGATCGCGAGCCCGGAGAGCCGTGGCTGGGGTTCCCGGCCCTGCTGTTGCGGGTGCCGGCCCTGACCGTCAGCCTGGTGGGGAGACGGGCGTTCGCCGCCGGCGACCTGGCCCTGCTCCATCAGCCGGCGACCGCCACCGCCGACGGTGCCGTCCGCCTTGCGATCGAGCCATCCCCCGCCGAGGCGGAGTGGAAGGAGCTGGTCGCCCGGGCTTCCCGCCGGCTGCGCCGGGGAGCGGCGCGGAAGGTGGTCCTGGCCCGCGAGGTGGTGGTCCACGCCGACCGGCCCATCCTGGCCGGCGCGGTCGCCCGACGCCTGCAGCTCGCCTACCCGACCTGCTACCGCTACCTGATCACCGGCGGCGACGGCAGCGCCCTCGTGGGCGCCTCACCCGAGCTGCTGGTCCGCCGCTCCGGGCCGGCGGTGACCTGCCAGCCCATGGCCGGCAGCGTCGGGCGGGGAGGCGACGAGGCCGCTGACGCCGCGCTGGCCGGCCGCCTCCGGGCCAGCGCCAAGGACGCGGCCGAGCACCGGCTGACCGTGGCCCACGTGGCCGCCGCCCTGGGCGGCCTGGGAGGCCGGGTCTCGGCCGCCTCCCCGGAGGTGCTGCCCCTGCCCAACATCCAGCACCTCGCCACCACCGTGGAGGCGACCTTCGACCCCCCTGGCCCCGACCTCCTCCAGGTGGCGGCGGCCCTCCACCCCACCCCCGCCGTGGGCGGCGCCCCGTCGGAGGCGGCCCGGCCCCTGATCCGCGAGCTGGAGGGCATGGAGCGAGGCTGGTACGCGGGGGCCGTGGGCTGGATCGACGCCCGGGGCGACGGCGAGCTGGCGGTCGCCATCCGCTGCGGCCTGCTCTGGGAGGACGGCGCCCGGCTCTACGCCGGGGCCGGGATCATGCCCGACTCCGATCCGGAGGCGGAACTGGAGGAGACCCGGCTGAAGCTCCGAGCGCTGCTCGACGCCCTCGGACCGGCCTAGCCGCACCTCCCACCCCGGCCGCCCGGCCCGGCACCGCTACCGCCCGCGGGCGTGCCACTCCATCAGCGCCCGCTCCAGGTGCTCCAGCTCGACCCGGGCGGAGCCCGACTCCCTCGCCAGGGCCTGGGCCCGGGAGACGACCTCCGCCAGCTCCGGCGAAGGCGACGGTCCCCCCGGCCGCAGCAGCTGGAAGGGTGCCCTGGGTGCCTTTTTCCGCAACCGCTCGATCTCGGCCCGGGCGCCGTCCGGGGTGGCGCCCAGGTCCTGGAGCACGCGGGCGGCGATGCTCTCGCCCTCGATGAGCAGGCCCAGGGCCAGGTGCTCGGTGCCGACGTAGTCGTGCCCCATCCGCCGCGCCTCCTCGAAGGCGATCTCGATCACCCGCTTGACGCGGTCGGTGGGGCGGAGCGTCGTCGGCGGCTCGGCCGCGGGCCGGCCAGCGAGCGCGGAGCGGACCATCTCCCGCACCCGATCGCTCCGGACGCCGAGGTTGGCGAGCGCCACCGCGCCCAGTCCCTCGCCCTCCTCGAGGAGAGCGAAGAGCAGGTGCTCGGTACCGAGGTAGCCCGAACCGGCGGCCTCGGCCTCCTCCTGGGCCAGGACCAGCACCTTCCTGGCCCGCTCGGTGAAGCGCTGGAACGGAACCTCCATCTTGGAACCTTCACGGGATGGGCGAAGGCGCGGCTCGACCGCCGGCCGCATCGCATCCCTCTTCACCTGCACGCCCGGCCCGTTGGGCCGAGATCGGGCACGGCCGGCGTCCCGACCCAGTCTGGCCGCCCCCGGAGGGTGCCGTCAACGCCGCTCGCGTCGACGTGGCCCTCCGGGCGCGCTCAGCCCGTCCGGGGGACCGCTCCGCCCAGCTCGGCCGCCACCGCCGACCAGCACTCCCGGTGGGAGAGGGCGCTGGCCCTCCGGTCGAACCGGACCGAGACCAGGGTCGTCTCGGGGGCGGCCAGGGCTGCTGCCAGGGCCCGCTCCAGGCCGTCGACGGCGTCCACCGCGGCGAAGCTCAGGCCGTAGAGGCGGGCCACGTCCTCCATGCGCAGGCCGAGCGGGGTCGCGAACAGCTCCTCGAACACGTCCGGGTGGTCGACCTGGGGAAGGTGGTGGAAGATGCCCCCGCCGTCGTTGTCGAGCACCACCAGCGTCGCCCGCAGGCGGTGGCGGCGGACGGCCCAGAGCCCGTTCATGTCGTGGTAGAGGCTGAGGTCGCCCAGGAGCAGGGCGGTGGTCGAGCCGGGTGAGGCCGCCGCCGCCCCCAGGCCGGTGGAGACCAGACCGTCGATCCCGCTCGCCCCCCGGTTGGCGAGGAAGCGCTGGCCGGGTACGGTGGCCGGCCAGAAGGTCTCCAGGTCGCGGACGGGCAGGCTGGAGCCGGCCACCAGGGTGGCGTCCCCGGGCAGCAACCGGGCCAGGGCCCGGACCACGTGCGCCTCGAACAGGGGCAGCCCGGCCAGACGGCGCTCCAGGGCGGCGGCCGCCCGCTCTCCCGCCTCCTGCCATTCCCGGCGCCAGCCGCCGGGGGCGCCGTCGAGGCGGTCGGCCACCGCCACCAGCAGGGCCGCGGGATCGCACCGGGCCACCTCCACCGCCAGGTGGTCGGGGTCACGCCAGCCGCCCTCGGGGTCGACCACGATGCCCGGCGTCACCTCTGCTGCCAGCAGCCGGCCGAGCGCCTTCGAGGTCGGGACCGCGCCCAGCCGGAGGACCAGGTCGGGCCGGTGGGCCGCCGCCCACCCCTCCACCCGGAGCAGGGCGTCGTAGGCCTCGACCAGGCCCGGCATCCCCTGCCGCCGCAGGTGCGAGGTCGGCTCCGCCAACAGCGGCGCGTCGATCCGGGAGAGGAGGGTCTCGAGCGCCCCGGCCAGGCCGCCGTCGGGGCCCAGCTGCCCGGCCACGACCAGCGGGCGCCGGGCCCGGCCCAGGGCCCGGGCCACCCGCTCCACCGCCCGCTCCGAGGGCAGCCGCCGCCCCGGCTCCAGCCGTGCCGGTTCCCGGTCGGCCGGGATGGGGGCCACCGCCGTCCCCGCCGGCGGGGTCAGGGGCTCCCGGAAGGGGAGGTTGAGGTGGACCGGTCCCGCCGGCGGGCCCAGGGTCTCGGCCAGGGCCCGGGCGGCCAGCTGTCGCCAGCGCCGAGGGGCGCCGGGGAGATCGTCAGGGGGGCCGGGGTCGAAGAACCAGCGCACCGCGGTCCCGTAGAGACGGGCCTGGTCGATGGCCTGGTTGGCCCCCACCTCGCGCAGCTCGGGCGGGCGGTCGGCGGTCAGGACCAGGAGGGGAACGCCGGCGTGGTGGGCCTCGATCACGGCCGGGTGGAACTCGGCCGCCGCCGTCCCCGAGGTACAGAGCAGGGCCACGGGACGCCGGCCGCACCTGGCCATGCCCAGGGCGAAGAAGGCCGCCGAGCGCTCGTCGACGTGGACCCAGACCCGCACCCCGGGGTGGCGGGCGAAGGCCATGGCCAGCGGGGCGGAGCGGGAGCCGGGGGCCAGGCACACCGCCTCCAGGCCGCAGCGGGCCAGCTCGTCGACGAAGCTCGCGACCAGGGCGTGCGCTACCGTTCCCTCAGTCATGCAGGTCGTCACCTGTCTGCACGGGTTCAGCCAGTTCGGCGAGAGCTGGGAGGAGGTGACCTCGCTGGTGGGAGGTGAGCGCCACTGGCTCACGCCCGACCTCGAGGCCCACACCCCGGCCGGGGCGGTGGCGGAGGTGGTCGGGCTCTGGGACCGGGTGGGGATCGCCGGGTCGCACCTGGTCGGCTACTCCCAGGGCGGCCGCGTGGCCCTGCTCACCGCCCTCGCTCGCCCGGAGCGGGTGAGGAGCCTGGTCGTGATCGGCGCCCACGCCGGCCTGGAGGGGGAGGAGCGCGTCCGCCGCCGGGCCGAGGACCTGGCCCTGGCCGAGCGGATCGAGCGGGAGGGCATCGACTGGTTCGCCGCCTACTGGGCCTCCCGTCCCCTGTTCGCCGGCCTGGCCCGCCGGGGGCCGGCCTTCCTGGCCCGGCTGGACGCCATGCGCCGCCGCAACCGTCCCGCCCACCTGGCCGCCTGCCTGCGCGGGCTGGGGGCGGGGGCGACGCCCCCCTTCTGGGACCGGCTGGGCGGGGTCCGCTGTCCGGTCCTGGTGGTGGCGGGGGCCGAGGACGGCCGCTACCTGGCCTTCGCCCGCCGCCTGCGCGACGCCATCCCCGGGGCCCGGCTGGCGGTGGTGTCCGGGGCCGGCCACGCCGTCCACCTGGAGCGGCCGGCCGCCTTCGCCGCCCTCCTGGCCGGACACCTGGCCGCCCACGGGGAGGAGGGGGCGACTCATCCCAGCACCAGCCCCAGCGCCCAGAGCAGCGACCACCACAGCTCGAGCTGAGCGCCGCGCCGCAGCGCCGCCACCAGGACGTCGGGACGGGTCGAGCGCGAGGCCCGGACCACGGCCAAGGCGAGGGGGGCGACGAGCAGGGCGAGGGCGGCCGGGGCCGGCGCCCAGCCGACGGCGGTCACCGCCGCGGTGATGAGCAGGGTGGCCCCGTAGAGACCGGCGACCAGGGCCCGGGCCCGGGCTCGGCCCAGCCGGACGGCCAGCGTGCGCTTGCCCGCCTCGGCGTCGGTGTCCAGGTCGCGCAGGTTGTTCAGGCCCAGCACGGCGCAGGCCATGAAGCCGGTGCAGGCGCCGGCCGCCCAGGCCGCCGGCGGCACCCGCAGCGCCTCCACGTAGACGGTGCCGGCGGTGGCGAAGAGCCCGAAGAAGGCGAAGACGAAGACCTCGCCCAGGCCCCGGTAGCCGTAGGGCCAGGGGCCGCCGGTGTAGGTCCAGGCCGCCACCACCGCCAGCGCCCCGACCGGCAGCAGACGCCAGTCGGTGGCGAGAGCGAGGGCCAGGCCGGCGGCGGCGGCCACGCCGAGGGCGGCCAGGGCCGCGGCCTTCACCTGACCGGGCGGGACCAGGCCCGACGACGCCGCCCGCAACGGCCCCCGGCGGCGGCGGTCGGCGCCGCGCACGTGGTCGGAGTAGTCGTTGGCGTAGTTGACCCCGACCTGCATGGCCAGGGCCACCAGCAGCGCGGTCAGGGCCGCCCAGGAGCGGACGCGGCCGTCGTGGACGGCTACCGCCGTCCCGGCCAGCACCGGGGAGACCGAGGCGGCCAGGGTGGCGGGCCGGGTGGCCAGCCACCAGACCCGGAGCCGCCCGGGCCCCGCCCCGGCCGCGGTTCCGTCCGGCGCGGCGGGGTCGGAGGCCACGGTCCGCGGCCGCCTCAGGGACGCCGGGGGAAGCGGGAGAAGTCGGGCCTCCGCTTCTGGACGAAGGCGTCCCGGCCCTCCTGGGCCTCCTCGGTCATGTAGAAGAGCATGGTCGCGTCCCCGGCCAGCTGCATCAACCCGGCCAGGCCGTCGTCGGCCGCGTTCATCCCCGCCTTGATCATGCGCAGCGCGATCGGGCTGTGCTGGAGCATGCGCCGGCAGACGGCGACCGTTTCCTCCTCCAGACGCTCGAGCGGGACCACCCGGTTGACCAGCCCCATCCGCAGCGCCTCCTGGGCGTCGTACTGCTCGCAGAGGAACCAGATCTCCCGGGCCCGCTTCTGGCCCACGATCCGGGCCAGCAGGCCGGAGCCGTAGCCGGCGTCGAAGCTCCCCACCCGCGGCCCGGCCTGACCGAAGCGGGCGTTGTCGGCGGCGATGGTGAGGTCGCAGACCACGTGCAGCACGTGGCCGCCGCCGATGGCGTAGCCGGCCACCATGGCCACCACCGGTTTGGGCGTGCGCCGGATCTGGACGTGCAGGTCGAGCACGTTGAGCCGGCCCACGCCGCCCTCGTCCAGGTAGCCGTCCTCGCCCCGCACCCGCTGGTCGCCGCCGGTGCAGAAGGCCTCGGTCCCGGCCCCGGTCAGGATGATCACCCCGATCCCGGAGTCGTTGCGGGCCACGTCGAAGGCATGGCTCAGCTCGAACAGGGTCCGGGGTCGGAAGGCGTTGAGCACGTGGGGACGGTTGATCGTGATCTTCGCGATCCCGTCCATGGTCTCGTACCAGATGTCCTCGTAGTCGCCGCTGCGCACCCAACCGTTCAAGTCATCACTCCTAGAGCACTTACTAGTATGGTCGCATGGTAGCCGATCCGCTCCGCGAGCTGGCCGCCCGGCACGGACCCCGCCGGGCTCTGGTCGACCGCACGGCCGGGTTCTGGGTGAGCTGGCATGCCCTCGACGACCTCGCCCACACCTGGGCCCGGCGCCTGGAGCGCGAGGGCGTCCGCCCCGGCCAGCGGGTGGCGGTGGTGGAGCCGGCCGGGGTGCGCTTCGCCGCCCTCCTCCACGCCTGCCTGCGCCTGGGGGCGGCCATGGTCCCCATCTCCCCCCGAGCCCCCGATCCGGAGCTGGAGCGCATCCTGGCCGACTGCCGCCCCCGCCTCCTGATCCGGGAGGGCGAGGTCGAGCCCCTGCCCGAGCCGGCGCTCGGGGCCGCCGGTGACGCCTGCGTGCTCTACACCTCCGGGACCACGGGGCCGCCCAAGGGCGTCCGGCTCACCCTGGCCAACCTGGAGACCTCGGCCCGGGGCTGCTGCCGCATGCTCCAGGCCGGCGAGCGCGACCGCTGGCTGCTCATGCTCTCCCCCCACCACGTGGGCGGGTTCGCCATGTTCCTGCGCGGCGCCTTCTGCAACCAGGCCCTGGTCACCGTGGCTCGCTTCGAGGAGAAGGCGGTGCTCGAGGCCATCGCCTCCACCCGGCCCACCCTGACCTCGGTCGTGCCCGTGATGCTGGACCGCCTGCTCGCGGCCGGCGGTGCGGAGGCGCTGCGCGGCCTGCGGGCCATCCTGGTCGGAGGGGCCCCGGCGGCGCCGACCCAGCTCCGGCGCTGGCTCGACCTGGGCCTCAACGTCTGCCCCAGCTACGGCCTGACCGAGACCGCCTCCCAGGTCGCACTGGCCCCGCCGGGGCGGGCGCGGGAGCTGGGGGGGACGGCGGGCACGGTCTGCCCCCACGCCCGGATCGAGGTCGAGGAGGGGGAGATCGTGGTCAGCGGCCCGTGCGTCTCGCCTGGGTACGTGAACCCCGAGCTGAGGCCGGCGCCCGAGGGCGGGCGGTTCCGGACCGGCGACCTGGGCCGGCTGCGCCCCGACGGCGCCCTGGAGGTGCTCGGCCGCCGCGACGACGTGATCATCACCGGGGGCGAGAACGTGCACCCGGAAGAGGTCGAGGCCGTGCTCCGAGCCCACCCGGCCGTGGCCGACGCGGCCGTCGCCGGCCGGCCCGATCCCCTCTGGGGGGAGGTGGTGACGGCCTGGGTGGTGGCCGACGGCGCCGCCCCGACCGAACTGGAGGCCTGGTGTCGGGCCCGCCTGGCCCCCTTCAAGGTGCCCCGCGCCTGGCGGCTGGTCGAGCGCCTCCCCCGCAGCGAGGGCGGCAAGCTCCT
>JAJPKS010000095.1 GCA_021323605.1 Bacillota bacterium
GCCGTGCACTCGCCCGCCATCCTCATGCGCTCCGGGATCGGGCCGGCCGGGACCTTGTCCCGGCTCGGGATCGAGGTCGTCTGCGACCTGCCCGTGGGCAAGGGCCTTCAGGACCACCCCATGGTGACGGTACGGCTGGAGACCAGGGAGGAGGCCCGACGCAGCCTCGGCAACCAGGTCACCAACTGCGTCCTGCGCTACCGCTCGGGCCTGGCCGGGGCCGGGCCCAACGACATGATGCTGTTGCCCAACAACGGCTCGGCCCGGCTGGGCGCCAGCCTCCTTGTCATCCAGCAGCAGCGCGTCTTCTCCCGGGGGGAGCTGACGATCGTCTCCCGGGACCCGCTGGTCGACCCCTTCCTGGAGATGAACATCCTCACCGACGAGCGCGACCGGGTGCGGATGGAGGACGCCCTGGAACGGGCCGGCGAGCTGCTCGACCACCCCGCCTTCCGGGCCATCCTGACCGCCCGGCCCACGCTCCCCGACCCCTCCGAGCTGCCCCGGATCGTCACCGACACCGTGCACGTCTGCTCGACCTGCGCCATGGGCTCGCCCGACCATCCCGGCACCGTGGTCGACCCGGAGGGCCGGGTGCTGGGGGTGGAGGGCCTGCGCGTGATCGACGCCTCGATCATGCCCGAGATACCCCGGGCCAACCTACACCTCTCCGTGGTCATGATCGCCGAGCACCTGGCCGCCCGGATGCCCGCCGGCCGTCACCGGCCCGGGCCGGTCCCCGCGCCGCTGCGCCGGGCCGCCGAGCCCCACCGGGAGCGGACAGGGGAGCCGGTGGCCGGCCAGGAGGGGGCCTGACCCCGGCACCTCGCCCTCGGGATCGGGCCGGCGCCGGCGCTGAGGCAGGGGCATCATCCACGATGACCCGAGGCCGACCGGGCCGGCCGGCGACCCCGAGCGCGCTCCCGACGAGGCGAGGTCGAGGGCGGTGGCGGGCGTCCGGGGGGGCATGGGCGTGGGGCCGACCCCGGCCTGGACGGCGCCGGTCGGCTCGGCCCGAGTTCGTCTTGGGTGCCCGCCCCCGGCGCGGCCTATAGTCGAAGGGAAAGCTCGAGAGAGCTGCGGGCGTAGGAGGGCCGAGACGATTGTCCACCCGGGCATGGCTACGGCGCGCCAGACTGAAACGGCCTGGCGGCGCCATCACGATGGCTCAGCACCTCACGGCAGAGGGCGCCGGCCGTCCCCGGCCCGATCCGACCGGCCTCCGGACCTCCGCACCGCTCCGCGGCTCCCCGATCACGCCGGCCCCAGCTGTCGGAGGTGCAACGTGCCCCTGTACGAGTTCGTCTGCCCCGAATGCGGGTCGTTCGAGGAGCGGCGCCCGTTCAGCCAGGCCACCGAGCCCGCCCACTGCCCGACCTGCGGCGATCCGGCCACCCGGGTGCTGACGCCCCCCAACCTCCGCCGCCTGGAGGCGTCGGTCCGGCACGCGCTGGAACGGGAGGAGCGCAGCCGGCACGAGCCGGAGGTGGTGCGCCGCGGGGCACGGCCGGCGGCTCCCCGGAGGCAGTGGGTGCGGGGGCGCCCCTGGACGGTCGGGCCCTGACCGGCTCCGGGGTCGGGTTCGGCGAGCGCAACCGGAGGAATCGTGAGGACGACGAGGTGAGGTGCGATGGCCGCTCCCGTGTTCCAGGTCGATCTGGACAAGCCCTTCGACCAGCAGGCCAAGGTCGGCCACAACCGCTGGCATCCCGACATCCCGGCCGTGGTCTCGGTCCGGCCCGGTGACGTGTTCCGGGTCGAGTGCAAGGACTGGACCGACGGCCAGATCGGAAACAACGACACCGCCGACGACGTCCGCGACGTTCGGCTGTCACGCGTCCACGTCCTGAGCGGACCGATCGCGGTGGAGGGCGCCGCACCGGGCGATCTGCTGGTCGTCGATCTGCTCGACATCCACGCGCTCGACCAGGCTCCATGGGGATACACCGGGCTCTTCGAGCGCACCAACGGGGGTGGGTTCCTGACCAACGAGTTCCCCCACGCCCACAAGGCGATCTGGGACTTCGGGGGCATCTACGCCACCTCGCGCCACGTGCCCCGGGTGCGCTTCGCCGGCATCATCCACACCGGCCAGATCGGGGTTGCCCCTTCCACGGCCCTGCTGGCGAAGTGGAACCAACGGGAAAAGGAACTCTACGACACCGACCCCAATCGCATCCCCCCGCTGGTCGCCCCACCCTATCCCGAGAACGCGGTCCTGGGACCGTTGCGGGGCACCGAGTTCGAGCGTGTCGCCCGGGAGGCGGCGCGCACCGTGCCCGCCCGGGAGAACAACGGCAACACCGACATCAAGAACATGACCCGCGGCTCGCGGCTCTTCCTACCCGTCTTCGTCTCCGGCGCCAACCTCTCGGTGGGTGACATCCACTTCTCGCAGGGCGACGGGGAGATCAGCTTCTGTGGCGCCATCGAGATGGCCGGCTACGTCGACTTCCACGTCGACCTGATCAAGGACGGCGCCAACACCTACGGGGTCACCAGCCCCATCCTCCAGACCAGCCCCCTCGAGCCCCGCTACACCGAGTACCTGGCCTTCGAGGGCATCTCCATCGACGACACCGGCAAGCAGCTCTACATGGACGCCACCATGGCCTACAAGC
>JAJPKS010000172.1 GCA_021323605.1 Bacillota bacterium
GAGCAACGGCACCAGCTGCTTGCCGTCGCCCGAGAACGAACGGGCCACGAAGCTGCAGCCCAGGGTCAGGGCCACGGCGCAGGGGTCGATGGGCTGATAGGTGTTGACCGCCCCCCGTTTCTGCACCGAGCCCACGTCGGCCGTGGCCGAGAACTGGCCCTTGGTGAGCCCGTAGGTGCCGTTGTCCTCGATGATGTACGTGCAGTCGACGTTGCGCCGGATCAGGTGCATGAACTGGCCCAGCCCGATGGCGACGGTGTCGCCGTCGCCGCTGACGCCGAGCATGATCAGCTCGCGGTTGGCCAGGTGCGCCCCGGTGGTGAGCGACGGCATGCGACCGTGGACGCCGTTGAAGCCGTGGGCGCGCTCGACGAAGTAGGCCGGCGTCTTCGAGGAGCAGCCGATGCCGCTCATCTTGGCCAGCCGGCGGGGCTCCACCCCCAGCTCGAACAGGGCCTTGATCAGGTGGTTGGTGATGGAGTTGTGCCCGCAGCCGGCGCACAGGGTGGTCGCCGCCCCCTTGTAGGCGTCGCGAGGGAGCCCGATACGATTCAACACCGCGCTCATGAGACCGGTACAGCCTCCAGCTCCAGGAGTGGTCGCGTGATGGCCTCGGCCGGGATCGGCCGGCCGTCGTAGTGGCGGATGGAACGCATCCGTCCGGTCAGCTCGGCGGGCAGGCCCAGCCGCAGGATGTCGTACACCTGGCCGTCGCGGTTCTGCTCGACCACGTAGACCCGCTCGTGGGCGGCGACGAAGTCCGCGATCGAAGGGGCCGCGGGCAGCGCGCGCAGGCGCAGGTAGTCCACCTTCATCCCCTGCTCGGCCAGGAGGTCGCGCGCCTCCACGACGGCGTGGTGGGTGCTGCCGTAGGCGACGAGCCCGATCGGGGAGCCGGAGCCCGAGTCGACCAGCGGCTGGGGGAGGGCGTCCCGGGCGCCCTCGAGCTTGCGGGCCAGGCGGTCCATGTTGCGTGCGTAGGCCTCGGCGTCCTCCGTGTACCTGGCGTTCTCGTCGTGGCCGGACCCGCGCGTGAAGTAGCCGGCGGCGGGATGGTCGGTCCCGGGCAGGGTGCGGTAGGGGATGCCGTCGCCGTCGACGTCCCGATACCGACCCCACTGGCCCTCGAGCCGGGCCAGGTCGGCGGCGCTCAGGACCTTGCCACGATCGAAGGGCCGCTCCGGGTAGCGGAAGGGGCGGCTCATCCAGAGGTTCATGCCCAGGTCCAGGTCGGAGAGCACGAAGACCGGGGTCTGGAAGCGGTCGGCCAGGTCGAAGGCCGCCTGGGCGAACTCGTAGCACTCCTCGACCGTCCCCGGCAGCAGGACGAGGTGCCTGGTGTCGCCGTGGGAGAGGGTGGAGACGAAGCCGACGTCCCCCTGTGAGGTGCGGGTGGGGAGGCCGGTCGAGGGGCCGACGCGCTGGATGTCGAAGATCACCACCGGGATCTCGGCGTAGTAGGCGAGGCCGGCGAACTCCGCCATCAGCGAGATGCCGGGACCGCTGGTCGAGGTCATGGCCCGGGCCCCGGCCCATCCGGCCCCGATCGCGATCCCCGCCGCCGCCAGCTCGTCCTCGGCCTGGACGATGGCCATCTTGCGCTCGCCGGTGGCGGGATCGATCCGGAAACGGTCGGCGTAGGTCGAGAGGCTCTCGCAGAGGCTGGACGAGGGCGTGATCGGATACCAGGCCGCCACCGTGCAGCCGCCCATGATCGAGCCCAGGGCGGCGGCCTGATTGCCCTCGATCAGCACCAGACCCTCGGTGGCCCCCTGCATGGGACGCAGGACGTACCGGATCCGGCGGTCGGCGAAGTGGGTCCGCCAGTACTCGTAGCCGACGCGGGCCGCGTCCACGTTGGGTTGCCAGGCCCTGGGCTTGGTCTGGAAGACCCTCTGGATGCCGTGCTCGATGCGATCGAAGGGGATCTGCAGGAGGCCGGCCACCACACCCACGTAGATCATGTTGGTCAGCTGTTTGCGCAGGGTCTCGTGGTGGATCTCGCTCCGGGCCAGCTTCGCGAAGGGGACCGGGAAGTAGTCGACGTCGTCCCGGGCGTCGGCCGTCGAGTAGCTCTCTTCGTACACCACCGCTCCGCCCGGGCGCACCGACCGCAGGTCGGAGGTCCAGGTGACGGGGTTCAGCGCCACCAGCACGTCCGGGTCCCCCTTGCGGGACTGGTACCCGCGGGCCGAGATCCGCAGCTGGTACCAGGTGGGCAGGCCCTCGATGTTGGACGGGAACACGTTCTTCGGCGCCACCGGGATGCCCATGGAGAAGATGGCGCGGGTCAGCACCAGGTTGGCGGACTGGCTGCCCGAGCCGTTGACGGTGGCGGCCTGGAACGTGAGGTCATTGACGATCTGCCCGGGTGTCATGGCGAGCTTACAATCTACTCCCTCGGGATCGCCCACTTCAGTCGCCCTGGACTGTCAACCGTCCGCGACCCGGCCGCATTCCGCGACGGCCGGCCGGAGGGCTCATCTACCATGTGCAGATACACGTGAGAGTTGCAGTCCCCAAGGAGACGCGCCCGGGCGAGCGGCGGGTGGCGCTGGTGCCGGACGTCGCCCGGAGGCTCAAGGACGTCGGCTTCGAGGTCGGGGTCGAGGCCGGTGCCGGACGCGCCGCCTGCTTCGACGACGACGTCTACCGGGAGGCGGGGGTCGAGGTCGAGGCCGACCGGAGGACGCTGCTGGGGGAGGCCGACGTGGTGCTCCGGGTGCAGCCGCCCCCGCTCGAGGAGGTGGCGTGGCTGAAGGCCGGGAGCGTGGCCATCGGCTTCCTGCAGCCGGCCGCCGAGCCGGCCGTGGTCGAGGCGCTGGCGACGCAGGGCGTGTCCGCCTTCTCGCTCGAGCTGCTCCCCCGGATCAGTCGGGCCCAGAGCATGGACGCTCTCTCCTCGCAGGCCTCGCTGGCCGGCTACAAGGCCGTGCTGATGGCCGCCAACCGCCTGGGCAAGTACTTCCCCATGCTCATGACCGCGGCCGGCACCATCCCGCCCGCGCGCGTGCTGGTGCTGGGGGCGGGGGTGGCCGGGCTCCAGGCCATCGCCACCGCCCGCCGCCTGGGCGCGGTGGTGGAGGCGTACGACGTCCGGCCGGCGGTCCGGGAGGAGGTCAGGAGCCTCGGCGCGACCTTCCTCGAGCTCGAGCTGGAGAGCCAGGAGGGCGAGGGCGGTTACGCGCGCGAGCAGACGGAGGAGTTCCTGCGCAAGCAGCGGGAGCTGCTGACCGACCGGGTGGCGGCGGCCGACGTGGTGATCACCACCGCCAGCGTGCCCGGACGACGGGCGCCGGTCCTGGTCACGGCCGCGATGGTGAGCGGCATGCGGCCGGGATCGGTGCTGGTGGACCTGGCCGCCGAGACCGGCGGCAACTGCGAGCTGACCGAGCCCGGGCGCGTGGTCGAGGCGGGCGGGGTCTGGATCGACGGGACCACCAACGTCCCCAGCACGGTGCCGGTGCACGCGAGCCAGCTCTACGCCCGTAACGTGGTCAACCTCCTGCTGCACCTGGCCGCCGACGGGGAGGTCCGCGTCAACCTGGAGGACGAGATCACCCGCGGCTGTCTCGTCACCCACGCCGGCCGGATCGTCAACGAGCGGGCCAGGCAGATGATGGAAGGAGCCAGGGCCTCGACGTGAACGAATCGCTGATCGTCTTCGTCACCTATTTCGTGCTGGCCGCCTTCGTCGGCTTCGAGGTCATCTCCAAGGTCCCGACCATCCTGCACACGCCGCTGATGTCGGGCTCGAACGCGATCCACGGCATCATCCTGGTCGGGGCGCTGCTGATCGCGGCCGGGGCCCACACCCCGCTCTCGATCGCCCTGGGCTTCGTGGCCGTGCTCCTGGCCACGATCAACGTGGTGGGGGGCTTCGTGGTCACGGACCGCATGCTCGAGATGTTCAAGGCCAGGACGCCGGGAGGCGACCGGGAGCGGCAAGCGTGACCGTCGCCACCGCGCTCGTCTACCTCCTGGCCGCGGTGCTCTTCATCCTCGGTCTGCGCTTCCTGAGCTCGCCCCGCAGCGCCCGCCGGGGGAACTGGGTCGCGGCCGCGGGCATGGTGCTGGCCGTGGGCTGGACGGTGGTCCTGCTCTGGCCCTCCTTCACGCTGGCCGGGGCGGTGATCTGCGCCGTGGGCTTCGCGCTCGGATCGGTGGCGGGGACGGTCGGGGCTCGCATGGTGAAGATGACCGCCATGCCCCAGATGGTGGCGATGTTCAACGGCGTGGGCGGTGGCGCCGCCGCGCTGGTCGCGGTCTCGGAGCTGCTGGGGCTGCACGGCGCCCGGCCCGCGCTCCAGTCCGGCTTCCCGAGCGTGTTCGCGATCGTGGTCGGGGGGGTGTCGTTCGCCGGTAGCGGTATCGCCTTCGCCAAGCTTCAGGAGCTGATGACCGGGACTCCGATCACCTATCCGGGCCAGCAGGCGGTCAACGCCCTGCTGGCGCTGATCATCCTCGGTCTGTGCGTGCTGGTCCTGGGCGTCACCGGGGCTCCGCCGGTCTTCACCGCCCTCCTGCTGCTCGCCCTGGTGTTCGGGGTCGCCTTCGTGCTGCCCATCGGGGGGGCCGACATGCCGGTCGTGATCTCGCTCCTGAACGCCTGCACCGGACTCGCCGTAGCCGCCAGCGGGTTCGTGGTGGGCAACTTCGCGCTGGTCGTGGCCGGCACCCTGGTGGGGGCGTCGGGTACGTTGCTGACCAAGCTCATGAGCGACGCCATGGGCCGGTCGCTGGCCAACATCCTCTTCGGTGCCTTCGGACGGCCACAGGAGGGCGTCGGCCTGGCCGCGGGCGGCGACCGGACGGTGCGCCCCGGCACCGCCGAGGACATCGCCACCATGCTCGCCTACTCCCGGCGGGTGATCATCGTCCCCGGCTACGGCCTGGCCGTGGCCCAGGCCCAGCACGTGGTGCGGGAGCTGGCCGACCAGCTCGAGCGGCGTGGGGTCGAGGTCCAGTACGCGATCCACCCCGTGGCCGGCCGGATGCCGGGGCACATGAACGTGCTCCTGGCCGAGGCCAACGTCCCCTACGACCAGCTGAAGGAGATGGACGAGATCAACGACGAGTTCAAGCAGGCCGACGTGGCGCTGGTCGTGGGGGCCAACGACGTGGTCAACCCGGCGGCGCGCAACCAGCCCGGCAGCCCCATCTACGGCATGCCCATCCTGAACGTCGACCAGGCCCAGCACATCGTCTTCCTCAAGCGGTCGATGCGGCCCGGCTTCGCCGGCATCGACAA
>JAJPKS010000101.1 GCA_021323605.1 Bacillota bacterium
TGGAAGTCCTTCTGCACGTAGGGGTAGGCCCAGGTGAAGAAGGACTGGTCCATGTTGGCCAGCGTCCAGCCGATCAGCGACGTGACCACGATGAGCCGGGCCTGGGGGGTGAGGATGGGACGCCGTCCCTCCCCGGCCGCCTCCGGCCCGGTGACGACATCGGTCGATGCCATGTACCCCTCTCTCCTTTCTCAGGTTCCTCTCGGCTCGAACGGATGGTGGCTAGGTCATGGCTCCCTCACGTTGCAGAACCTCGCCGCGCACCAGCTCGGCGGCCTGGGCCATCGTGCGCAGCTTGTTGAACGCGATCAGACGGGGCAGCACCCGCATGCCGCAGTCGGTGGTGAAGTACACGCGCTCCGCCGGCACCACCGCCAGCACCTTGCGCATGCGGCCGGCCACCGCCTCGACGCTCTCGATCTCGGTGGTGCGGACGTCGATCACCCCGGCCGCCACCTCCCGATCCGGGGGCAGGGTGCGGAGCACGTCCACGTCCGACATGTCGCGGAGGGCGAAGTCGAGCACGAACTGCTCCACGTTGGCCCGGTAGAGGAGGGGAAGGATCTCCTGGAGCTGGCCGCCCCACAACGACTGGTTGCTGCTGCCGTACGCGGTTCCCAGACAGAAGTGCCAGGCGATCTTCGCGTTCACGCCCTCGAGGGTGCGGTTGATGACGTCGACGACCCAGTCGGCGTCGCCTCGATTGCCGGTCATGATCGGCAGCCAGGCGCCCAGGTCCTCGAGCTGGAGGAAGGTGGCCCCGGCCTCGACCAGCTCGCGCAGCTCGGCGTTGAAGATCGGGATCAGGTCCTCGACCAGGGCACGCTGATCCCGGTAGTAGCAACCGGGGGCGTCGTAGTGCACGTGGAAGCTCAGGTTGATCGGTCCGGCTCCCACCGAGACCTTGAGCGGCCTGGTCGCGTACGGCGCGGCGATACGGTAGAGCTCGGCCAGACGCGTGGGGCCGCGGCCCACCCGGCCCACGGTGGTGGTACCGCCCCAGTTGTTGAAGAGCGAGGCGTCCTTGGCGTCCACCTGGCCGGACTGCGCCACCGGGCTGCGCATCTTGTTCGGGTAGAAGCCGGGGAGGCGCTCGTACCAGTACCAGACGAAAGAGCCGATCGAGCCCCCGTAGTCGTCGAAGTACATCTGGCCGTCGGTGACGATGTCCAACCCCGCCGCCTCCTGCTCGCGGATGACGGTCGCGGTGGCGTCGACGTACGCCTGGGCGTGCTCCTCGAGCTTGAAGGCGTGCTGGATGTCCTGCCCGTGCAGCTGGTGCTTGAACCAGAGCGGCCGGGGGTAGGAGCCGACCATGGTCACGGGGAGCAGGCGCTCGGTCACCTTTCGCATCTCCACCTCCTCATGCATCACGTCCGGCCGTGCCCGTGGGGCGGAGGGGCGCCGCGGTCGAGGAGGTCGTCTCCGCATAGCGAAAGTAGTCGCGGGCGGCGGACTCGATGTGGCGCCGCATCGCCCCCTCGGCCCGGTCCGGGTCCCGGGCGGCGAGTGCGGCGATGACGGCCTCGTGCTCTTCCCGGGAATGCCGGCCACGGCCGGGCACGAAGAGCGGCGTGAAGATGGTGAGCCCGATCCAGAGCTGCTCGATCAGCGAGATCAGGGTCGGCATCTGGCTGGCCTCGTGGATCAGCCGGTGGATCCGGGCGTTGAGCTCCACCGCCAGGCCGGCGTCGCCCTCGGCGATGGCCCGGTTCATGCCGTCCTGGACGGCCCGCAGGCCGGTGAGCTGACGGTCGGTGATCACCGCGGCGGCGAATCGGGCGGCGGCCGACTCGAGCAGAGCCCGCAGCGTGTAGTTCTCCCTGACCTCGTCCAGCGTGAAGCGGCGCACCACGACGCTTCGATCCGGCTGCTTCACCAGCAGACCCTCGATGACCAGCCGCTGCAGGGCCTCCCGTACCGGCTGGCGGCTCACGCCCAGGGCGGTCGCCAGCTCCTCCTGGCGCAGGCACTCGCCGGCGGGTAGCGATCCCTCCAGGATGCGCCGGCGGATGGCGGCGGCGACGAGCTGGGCGGCCGACTGGCCCAGGGCGGCATCTCCGGGGAGCACGGCCTCGCCCGCTCGCCCGCCGCGGCGCAAGAACGCGGCCTCGGGATTTGTACGTCCTTGCATGATTGGATCCAAGAATCCGCTATTCTCCGGTGGGTTGTCAACGATGTGCCGGCGGGAACGGCGGCCGCACCGCACGTCCGGGTGGGCGGGCGCAACCGTGGCCGGCCCCGGGCCGGGCCACGTCCGATCCCGCGGCGGCCGAGCCCGGCCTCCGAGGCCGCCGGCGAGCGAGGAGGTGGAGCCGAGATGCAGGGCGTGCGTCGAGTCGTCGTCACGACGCTGGTGGAGAACTCCGTGGACATGCTCCTGGCCGATGGGCCCAACGTCACCCGGGCCGGCCTCGCCCACCATTTCGACCCCAAGAAGCAAAACCCCATCGCCGAGAACGGGCTGGCCCTGCACGTCCTCCTGGAGTGGGATCGCTATCGCTACCGGATCTTGTTCGACACCGGGATGTCGGGCCTGGCCCTGCTGCACAACGCCGCCGCCCTGGACATCGACCTGCAGCAGGTCGACCATCTCGTCATCAGCCACGGCCACCCCGATCACTACGGAGGTCTGCTCGCCCTGCTCGAGCACCGGAGCGCTCCTCTGCCCATCTCGATGCACGACGAGGCTTTCACCCCGCGCTACCTGCGCCTGGCCTCGGGTCAGCTCGCGCCCTACTACAACCACGGCCTCACCCGACGGGAGATCGAGGCTCGAGGCGGTTGCGTGGTCGGTCACGACGACGCGCTCGAGGTCGGGCCCGGCGCCCTGGCCACCGGCCGGATCCCCAGGCTGGTCGGGTTCGAGGCCCCGCCCCAGGACATCTCCACCCCCAATGCGCTCATCCAGGTCAGCGGTGGACGCATGTGCCCGGACGCGGTGCCCGACGACCAGGCCCTGGTGATCCAGGTCGGGGATGGGATCGTCGTGCTCACCGGCTGCAGCCACGCGGGCGTGATCAACACGGTTCGGCGGGCGATGGATCTGACCGGCCGGCAGCGCGTGCTGGGGGTCTTCGGCGGCTTCCACCTCGGCTTCCCGGGCACGCCGGAGTCCAAGACCGACGCCACCATCGAGGAGCTGCGTCAGATCGACGTGGGCATGCTGTGCCCCATGCACTGCACCGGCATGGTCGCCGCCATGCGCATCCGGGCCGCATTCCCCGACCGCTTCCTGCTCAACTGCACGGGCGCCAGCGTCGTGATCGAGGCCTGAGGTGAGCGAGACCTCCGCCTCCCCCGCCGACGAGTTGCCCCTCCGCGGCGTGCGGGTGGTGGCGCTCGAGCAGTCGGTCGCCGGACCGCTGTGCAGCCGGATCCTCGCCGACCTCGGCGCCGACGTGGTCAAGGTCGAGTCGCCGGCGGGCGACTTCGCCCGGCGCTGGGACTCCCACGTCCGCGGCTCCAGCTCCTACTTCACGTGGCTCTCGCGCCGCAAGCGCAGCCTGCGCCTCAACCTGCGCGATGCCGCCGACCGGGAGATCCTCGAGCGACTGCTGCGCTCCGCGGACGTGCTGGTCACGAACATGTCCGCGGCCGCGGCGGAGCGGCTGGGGCTCACCGAGCCCGGTCTCCGCCAGCGGTTCCCCCGGCTGATCGCCTGCCACATCACCGGTTACGGCACCCGGGGCCGCTACCGGGATCGAAAGGCGTACGACATGTTGCTCCAGGCCGAGACCGGGCTGCTGGACCTGACCGGAGACGAGGCGGGGCCAGCCCGGATCGGGGTCTCGATCTGCGACATCGGCACCGGTCTCTACGCCGCCGGCCTCGTCCTGGCCGCCCTGATCGAGCGGGCGAGGACCGGCCGGGGCCGGTTCATCGATCTCTCCATGTTCCAGGCCATGACCGAGTTCGCGGGGCCCAACCTGACCGCCTTCGCCAACTCGGGGGTGCGGTACGAACGCCGGCGGCTGCGGCACCACAACATCGTCCCCTACGGCGTCTACGCGTGCGCCGATCGTCACCTCGTGATCGCGGTCGAGCACGACGAGGAGTGGGGGAGGTTCTGCCGCGAGGTCATCGAGCGACCGGACCTGCTCGTCCCGCGCTTCGCCACCAACGAGCTCAGGGTCGCCTACCGGGACGAGGTGGACGGCGAGGTGGAGCGGACGCTGCGCAGCCGGGAGCGCGCCCACTGGGTGCAGCGCCTCGAACGGGCGGGCCTGGCCTACGCCTGCATCAACGCCATCGACGAGGTCTGGGAGCACCCGGTGGCCGTCGACCTGGACCTTCACCGGCAGGTGACGCTGCCCGACGGGAGCGGGGCGCTGGTGATGGGCTCGCCGGCCGAGACCGCTTTCCGTGCCCCCGACCGGCCCCGCCTGCCGGCGCTCGACGAGCACCGGGAGGAGGTGCTCGGCGAACTGACCGAGACGGAGCGGGAGGGATGCCCCTGAGCGTCACCGGTCCCCTCGCCGGCGCTCCAAGGTACGGGGCCGGAGCCCGTGTCCCCGGCCCTCCCATCTCTTCACCGCCATGGGCTCGAGGGACGGCCGCGGGACCAGGGACCGGCGACCGGAAGGGCTCCGCGTCGCCCGGGCGTGCTTCGGCACCGAGGCATCGATGCCGAATCGATGAGGTGATCACAGGCATCCAGCGACTCCCCCGCCTCCGGGATCGGCCCCTCCTAGCGTAGGGGGTGACGAGTTCGACCCAGGGTCGGGTGAGGTCCCGGCCGTGGGGCTCCGCCTGGCGCTCCTCGGGCCCGGCAACGCCGGGGAGGGCCGGGCCACGCCGAACTCGAGCCACGACGCCGAGGAGGATCATCGTCATGACGGAGAGCGTCGTGCAGACCGGCACGGTCTCGATACCGGCGGGAGAGGTCACCCTGGTCGGCGACCTGGTCGTTCCGGCGGAGGCCGGGGCCGTGGTCCTCTTCGCCCA
>JAJPKS010000175.1 GCA_021323605.1 Bacillota bacterium
ACAGGAGCAGCGGCCAGCCTCGAGCCAGGACGGAGGCCGTCGCGGCCGGCTCGACGGCCAGCGCAGGGAGCAGGAGGACCGCGGCCAGGGCGAAGGTCAGGGCGGACAGGCCGAGCGGGGCGGCGTTGGCCAGGGCCCTCTTGGTCACCACGACGTAGAAGGAGTAGGCGAGCCCGGCGCCCAGGGCCAGCACGCTGCCGAGCAGGAAGCGGGCACCCCCCGCCAGGGCCGCGCTCCCGGTCAGGAGCCCGGCGCCCAGCACACCCACCGCGGTCGCGGCCAGCCGCGGCCGGGTCAACGGCTCCTGCAGAATGGCCCTGGCCAACACGATGACGAGGAGGGGGGCGGAGCAGATGGCCAGCAGCGCGGTGGCGGCCACCCCGGCCAGGGGGACCGCCGAGAAGTAGCAGACCTGGTAACCGGCCATGCACAGCCCGGCGATCACGAACCCGCTCCCGGCGGGCCGCAGGGAGGCGCCGGCGAGCCGCGCCCCGGCCGCCAGCAGGGGCGCGGCGACCAGCATGCGCACCGCGCCCACCACCGGCGGCGCGGCCATGGTGGTGACTCCGATCAGCGCGAGCGTGCTTCCGGTCGTGCCCCAGGTGACCGCAGCCGCGGCGACCGAGAGCAGCCCCGGCCACATGCTCCCATCGTGACCGCCGGCGAGAGGCGGGAGCGGGGCCGCTGCCGGTGACCGCATCTCGCGCGTCACTCCAGCGACCGGAGGTCCGGATCGTCGCCTCCCCGCGACGCCGGCGCACGGTCTCGGCCCGCCTGGTGGACGGCGTCCTCGAGCTGCGGGTGCCGGCAGCCATGCCCATCGCCGAGCGCGAGCGCTGGGCGGAGCGGATGTGGACCAGCATCGAGCGTCGTCTCCAGAGAGCACGACCGAGCGACGAGCGACTGGAAGGTCGGGCCCGGGAGCTGAACCGGCGGCTGTTCGGGGGGCGGCTGCGCTGGACCTCGGTCGCCTTCGCCGAGCAGCGCCGCCGCTGGGGATCCTGCTCGGCGGCAGGGGTGATCAGGATCTCGTCCCGGGCCGCGGGGCTCCCCGACTGGGTGCTGGACTACCTGCTCGTGCACGAGCTGGCCCACCTGCTGGAGCCCGACCACGGCCCCGGCTTCTGGGCCCTGGTCGACCGCTATCCGCTGGCGGAGCGGGCGCGGGGCTATCTCCTGGCCATCGACCACGGGATGGCGGAGGTCCTTCTCCCCGAGGGGTGAGCAGGTGTCGGCCCCGTCCGCTCCGGGTCGGGTCAGAGCGCCTCGCGCCGGGGCTGCTGCTGGCGGTGCCGCTCGAGCCACACGCCGTAGGTCCAGGCGTCGAGCGGCGGGACCTCGACCCCCCGCCCCTCGAGCGCCGAGGCCACCCGGGTCCGCTGCTCACCGCCGTGGGCGAGCACCTGGGCCAGGACCGTTCCCACGCGCACGCGGCGGCCTTCACCGCCCTCCCAGATCTCGACCAGCCGCTCGGGGTGCGGCGGCTGCTGCAGCCGCCGTTCCCACCGCTCGGCGAGGCGAAGCGCCCGGTCGTACAGGTCGTCGAGGTTGGTGAAGCGGGACCGCGGCGCGCGGGGGGCGGAGCCCTCCACCACCGCCAGGTAGAACTCCTCCATCCCCACCAGGTTGGCCAGCACGTCCTTGACCGTCCCGTGGCCACCCCGCACGGGCGTCTCCAGCATCTGGGGATCGAGCTCTTCGCAGAACTCGATGAGCCGCAGCGTGGCCCACGCGTTGTAGCGGAACTGCTCGATCAGCTGCTCGTCGCCAGAGCGGATCATCTGCTCCTACCTCCGGGTCCCGTTCCCATGTCGACCTCAACCGGAGAACGCGAGAGGAGCAGCTCTCGATCGTCGACCCGGCGAAGCGGTCATGGCAGCGGATTGTACGGACCCGGTGGCCCCGGGGCCGCCCCGAAGCGGGCGGTGCCGTTCCGAGACCGGCCGACGACCGTGAGGGAGCTCCACGAGAGTACGATCTCCTGACGTCGGCCGATGGCGCGTCTGGCGCCGGTCCGGCGGAGCTGAGTCGGCATGGCGCGGTTGCGAGACGCGGCGATCCTGATCACAGGGGCCTCCAGCGGCATCGGTGAGGCCACGGCCCTGGCCTTCGCCCGCCGCCGTGCCCGCCTGGCGCTCTGCGCCCGGCGCTTGGAGCCCCTGCGATCGGTCGCCCTGCGTTGCCACAAGGCCGGCGCCGCCGACGTGCTCGTGCGCACCGCCGACGTGGGCCACCCGGGTGAGGCCCGGGCGTTCGTGCTCGCCGCTCTCGCCGCCTTCGAGCGGGTCGACGTCCTGATCAACAACGCCGGGGTGGGCTGGCACGGCCGCTTCGAGACCATGCCCGAGGCGACGCTGACCGAGATCCTCGTCACCAACGTGCTGGGGGCCATGTGGACCACGCAGGCCGCCCTGCCGGCCATGCTGGGGGCCAGATCCGGGGTGATCGTCAACGTGGCCTCGGTGGTCGGCGTCAGGGCCATGCCGTACTCCGCCGTCTACTCGGCCAGCAAGCACGCCCTGGTCGGCTTCTCCCACGCCCTACGCGGCGAGCTGAGCGGCACCGGGGTCAAGGTGTGCACCGTCCACCCGGGGACCACGAGCACGGGGTTCTTCCGGGGACGGGAGCCGGAGGGGCTCATCGCCCAGTCCCCGCAGTGGGTGGCCAGGACCATCGTCCGCGCCGTCCGCTGGCCCCGCCGGGACGTGTACGTCCTCCCCTACCGGCTGGCCCAGGTGGCGGAGCCGCTGCTGGGCGGGCTGCTCGACCACCTGCTGGGCGAGTTCCAGCGGAGCCGGGACCCGGCCCTCCGCCGCGGCCCCGGCCAGGGGAGCTCTGGCACGAGCCGCTCCGGCGCCCGATAATCAGTCCGTCCTGCCGATGGCCGGACGGCCAACAATCCCTGGAGGCGATCGATGCAGAATCCCTCACCCGGCCGCCAGCCCGGTGGCTACCCGAACTACGGAACCCACCTCCCACCGTCCAGGGGGCGGGGCTCAGGCTACCCGCCCCGCGAGACGCCGATCGACAAGAAGACCGGGGCGCTGCTGGCGTACGCGCTGATGTGGCTGAGCGGGATCGTGCTCCTCTTCGTCGGCCGGCAGGATCCCGACGTCAGGTACCACGCGGCCCAGTCCACGGTGTTCTTCGGCGGCGTCACCGCGCTCAACGTGCTGGTGAACGTGGTCGGCAGCATCGTCCACCCGCTGGTCTGGGCGCTGGGGCTGCTCATGTTCGTGGTCAGCCTGTTCACCGTGGGGGTCTGGTTGATCTGCCTCTACCGGGCCGTCACCGGCGACGGGGCCCGCTACGAGCTGCCCTTCGTGAACGGCATCGTGACCCCGTACGCCGAACAGCTGGCGGCCATGCTCGAGTGAGGCGATCGCCGAGCTGATCGGCCGCCGGCGTCCGGTACCACAGCGCGCGTTCCCTCCCGTCGACCCCGATCGGGGTCGGCGAGCAGGGTCCAACCGAACTGGAGACGTCGTCTCGAGGGTTGCGCCACAACGCCTTTGCGAACGCGACCAGAACGATCCCGCGCTGTGGTACTAGGCGCTGACGGCCTCGGGGCGAGGGTGCACGTAGCGGCAGATGCCCGGCTGGAACTCGCGCAGGCGCAGATGCTCCATCTCGCCCTTCAGGTAGCGAGCCTTGATGGCAAGTGCTCTGGCGCCCTTCACGTTCTCGAAGGGGTAGCGGTACAGCTGCTTGTGGTCGACCAGCAGGCACAGGGCCAGCCGTTCGCCGTCGGGCTCGATGACGTGCTTGTAGCAGGGGACCGTCCGCCGAGCGATCTCCACCTTCTTGAGACCCTCGATTCGGCCCAGGAGGACATCGACAGGGGAGCGCATCTCCTGCATCCTAGCCGATGCCCGCCGGCCGGATGGCCCGGACGGCTCAGAGGAAGCTCAGCTGGCGCGGCACGGCCGGGCGGTCGTGGTCACGGCGTCCCGTCATCCCCAGACGCGACGCCGCCCGCGTCACCTCCCGGTGGACGGGGAGCGTCCGCTCCGGCGGGAGGTAGACCCGGTTGCGGTACTCCTGGAGGTACCGGGGAAGCAAATCCGGCCAGTGTCGGGCCAGCGTCTCCAGGAAGTGCTGCCGGGTGCCGTCGCGCAGGTGGAGCATCCCGGCCCAGACCTGGCTGGCCCCGGCGTCCCGGGCGGCCTTGACCACCGCCTCCAGTTGCTCGGGGCGGTCGCTGAGCCCGGGCAGGATGGGCGCCATCGCCACCGCCACCTCGATGCCCGCCTCCGTTAGCCGCCCCACCGCCCGCAGACGCTGCTCGGGATGGGCCGTGCCGGGCTCGGTTCGGCGCCAGACCTCGCCGTCCAGGGTGGGAATGCTGAAGGAGACGGTCAGCCCGGCACGGCGGGAGAGGTCGACCAGCACGTCCACGTCCCGGACGATCATCGGGCCTCGGGTGATCAGGCTCACCGGGGTGGCAAAGTCGGCGAAGGCCTCGAGGCAGGCGCGGGTGAGCCGGTAGCGGCCTTCGGCCGGCTGGTAGGGATCGGTTGCGGCCCCCACCACCACCAGCTCACGTCGCCAGCCGGGCCGCGCCAGCTCTCCGCGCAGCACCTGGGCGACGTTCGTCTTCACCCGGACGGCGCGCCCGTAGCGGGCGTCGAAGGGACGGTCGGCGCGCTTCTCGTAGGCGCGGACGTAGCAGAAGGCGCAGCGATGCTCGCACCCCATGTAGGGGTTCAGCGACCAGCGGAAGGCCATGCCTCGGACCGGGTTGAGCGCCGACTTACAGGGCTGCTCCAGGTACTCGACCGGCGGTCGTCGCGGCTCGATGGGGGCCATCGCCCGGCATTATAGAACATTTGTTCGAAGAGCGACGCGACCGCCTCCTCAGCAGCCGGTAAAGGCGAGCGGTCCTCGGGTGGCTACGACCTCGCCGGCGCCGGCCGTACCGAGGAGGAGGGGCAGAAGTCGTTGAGGACGCACTCCTCGCACCGCGGCCGACGTGCGACGCAGATCCGGCGTCCGTGCAGGATGAGCCGCAGCGAGAGCCCTGTCCACTCCCGCGCCGGCACCATCCGCGTCACCTGGGCCTCGATCTCCTCCGGGTCGGTGGTGGCCACCAGGCCCAGCCGGTTGGACAGCCTGATCACGTGGGTGTCCACGGCGAACCCGGGCACGTCGAAGCCGACGCCGAGGATCACGTTCGCAGTCTTGCGGCCGACGCCGGGCAGGGTCAGCAGGTCGTCCATCCGGGGCGGGACCTCGCCTCCGAAGCGCTCGACCAGGGCTCCGGCGACGGCGATGATGGTGCGCGCCTTGGCGCGGTAGAAGCCGGTGGGCCTGATGATGCGCTCCACCTCGGCCGGGTCGGCGACCGCCAGGTCGGCCGCGGTCGGATAGCGGGCGAACAGCTCGGGGGTCACCTGGTTGACCGAGCGATCGGTGGTCTGAGCGGAGAGGATGGTGGCGATGGTCAGCTCGAAGGGATTGCGATGGTCCAGCTCGCAGGCGGCGGGGTACACCCGGGCCAGGCGCTCCACCGTGAGCTCCGCCCGCCGTCGGGCGCCGCGCGGCGCCGCCGCCGGGCGGGCCCGGGCGCGGGCGCCGCTGGCGCTCCGGGGCGCCGAGGTCTTAGCCACCGGAGCCCATGAGCCTCCGGGCCACGGCCGCGATCCTCGCCCCCTCCGCGCGATCGCCCAATCGGGCGGCGGCCGCCCGCATCACGGCGCCGAAGTCACGTGCGCCCCCAGGCCTCACCTCCTCGATCACGGCCCGCACCTCGCGCTCCAGCTCGTCCTCGTCGAGCTGGGGCGGCAGGTAGGCGCGCAGCACCTCGGCCTCGGCCCGCTCCCGGTCGGCCGCATCTCCCCGGCCGCCCCGGGTGTACGCCTGCGCCGCCTCCTCGCGTCGTTTGATCTCTCGCCGCACGACCGCGGTCACGAGCCGGTCATCGGCCACGCCGCCGGCACCCGGCTCCTTCGCGGCCTTCACCGCCTCCACCTTGAGCAACCCCAGCACGGAGAGCCGCACGGGATCGCGGGCCTTCCGCGCCTCGACCAGCTCACGCTCGATCCGCTCGAAGAGGCTCACGGTCGGATGCCTCAGGCCGCCACCGCCAGCCGCCCTTCCACGCGCTCGATCAGCGCATCCCCCGACCAGGGCGCCTCTCCCACCCCGGCCACCATGTCCTCGGCCTCGGGCAGCCAGCCCTCGAGCCACCGCTGGCGCAGCCACTGTCCGGCCTCCCGGGTCCTCCACCAGTGCGGCCCGTACTCGCGGCGCAACCAGCGTTCCAGGGCGGCCTCGGCCAGCCAGGCCCGTAGGTAGTCCGCCGAGTAGAAGCCCGGGTCCCGGTCGAACTGCCAGGCGCGAGGATCGTAGCGGAAGCCGGTGGCGGCGTCGCAGGCCCCGGTGAACACCCGGCGGCCGCGGACCGGGTCCAGGGGATCGCCGGCATACAGCTCGAGCTCGGCGTTGAACTTCCCCACGTAGCGCATGAACAGCATCAGGTCGACCCCGGCGAGGTCGACCGCGATCTGCTCCGCCCGGTGCTCGTCCACCCCGGTCGCCTCCGCGATCCACACCGGGTCGTGCCCGATCCGCTCGAACAGGAACGACCACAGCTCCGCGTACGCCATCGAGCGCCCGACGTTGGCCAGCGGCCAGCCGATGGCGGGATCGGTGAGGCCGAAGTGCAGGGCGTGTCCCGCCTCGTGCAGGAAGGACGAGTAATCGGCGTTGCCGCCGCCGGGACGGGTCAGCAGGTGGACCTCACGGCCCGCCTCCGGCACCCAGACCGACGCCCGGGGGTTCTTGGCCGGACGGTCCTCGAGGTCCAGATGGATGGTGGAAGCGGTGAACAGCTCGAGCCCCAGACGTTCGAAGGTGCGCCGCATGGCCGGCTCGAACCCCTCTCGGGTGAACACGGCGTCGTGCTCGGGCAGTCCCCGGATGAAGCCCATGTGGGCCTGCGGGCATTCGCCGTAGGCACGACCGCAGCGCTCCATGCGGGGCTCGACCCAGGCACGGTAACGGGCCCGCAGCCGCTCGGCGACCCTCACCAGCTCGGTCTGCAGCCGTCCGTAGTCGACCTCCTTCAGGGCTTCGTAGAAGTCGGTGTAGCAGTCGTAGCCGAAGCCGCGGACCACGTCGAGCACGGCCGCCTGGAGCTCGAACTGGAGCTCGTCGGCCGCCTCCATCACGGCGCCGACGCCCTCGCCCAGCGCCTCCCGCCGCCCCGGATCGGGCTCCCTCAACAGCTGGGCCTGAGCGGTGAAGAAGGGGATCTCCTCGCCTCCGTCCACGCGCACCGTGGCGCCGGCGTAGAAGGTGACCAGGCGGTCCTGCTGGGGGGCGGTGCGACGCTCGATGATGCCCTGCGCGATCGCGGCCCGCACCCGCCGTCCGGCCTCGTCCGTGGGCTCCCGGACGACGTCAAGCGCCTGGTCGGAGTACAGCCAGGCGTAGCGCTCGATGATGCTCGCGGTGTCCTGCTGGGCCTTGAGGCCGGCACGGACCATTCGGCCCTCGTTCTGGAGTTCGTACGTCGAATCTCTCAGGGCCTGAACGATTTCGTCGTAGGTCATGAACCACCAATCATAAGATTCGGCTCCGGTTCTCAGAGGACCTTTCGGGACGAGCCGGCCCCGGTCGAGAGCGGATGGCCGTGGCCGGTCAGGGCGGCAGGGGGTGGTCGGGCCCGGGGAGGACGCCGGGCGGCTCAGGCCACGGCGTCGAAGCGTTCCAGGATCTCGTAGGTGGTGCTGCGCTGGGCGGGGACCCGGCCGATCGACCTGATCGTGGCCCGCATCTGCTCCGGGGTGACCTCCTGGCCGTGGGACGCACCCGCCGCACGCGAGATCGACTCGTTCATGAGCGTGCCGCCGAGATCGTTCGCCCCCGCGTCCAGGATCAGCCGGCAGCCGTCCAGTCCGCATTTCACCCAGCTCACCTGGATGTTGTCGATGGCGCCGCGGAGCGCCAGCCGGGCCACCGCGTGCATCTTCACCACCTCCTCCCAGGTCGGCCCCTTGCGCGAGCGCCCCTTGCGGTAGATGGGCGCTTCCATGTGCACGAAGGGCAAGGGCACCAACTCGGTGAAGCCGCCGGTCTCCTCCTGGATGTCGCGGAGCACCATCAGGTGACGGGCCCAGTTCTCGGGGCCGTCGATGGACCCGAACATGATCGTGCTGGTGGTCTTCAGCCCCTGCCGATGGGCCTCCTTGATCACCTCCGCCCACTGAGCGGTCGTGATCTTGTCCGGACACAGGTAGCGCCGGACGCGGTCGTCCAGGATCTCGGCCGCGGTGCCGGGAAGCGTGCCCAGGCCGGCCTCCCGCAGCAGCCGGAGCTGCTCGGCCACGGTTCGGCCCGCGGTCTCGGCCCCCTGGTAGACCTCCAGCGGCGAGTAGGCGTGGATGTGGAGCTGCGGTAGCTCCGCCTTGATGGCACGGAGCAGCTCGATGTAGAAGTCGCCGGTGAAGCTGGGATGGATGCCCCCCTGCATGCAGACCTCGGTGGCGCCCCTGGCCACCGCCTCGTGGCAGCGGTCCACCACCTCGCGGATCGAGAGCAGCTCCGGCCGGCCGCGCAGGTTCTCCGACAGCTTGCCCTTGCTGAAGGCACAGAACTGGCAGCGGAAGTAGCAGATGTTCGTGTAATTGATGTTGCGGGTGATGACGTAGGTCACGACCTCGCCGCTGACCCGGCGCCGCACCTCGTCGGCCAGTCGCGCGATCGCCGCCACCTCTTCGCCGCGGGCCGTGAAGAGGTCGGCGACCTCGCGCTCCTCCAGCCGCTCGCCCAGCTCGGCCCGACGCAGCGCGGCCGCGATCTCGGGTCGGATCGGGCTCGGGGCGTAGGTGGCGGGAGGGCACAGCCGGTCGGCCGGCCACCAATGCCCGGTCCGGGCCAGTCCTTCGCCGTCGGCCGCGGCCAGGACGTGGCGCAGGACCTCGGGCGCCAGCCAGCGCTGGGCCTGCTCGAAGTCCCGGATGTACTCGGGATACACGCAGAGCCGGGCCGCCAGCTGGGAGCCGCTGGCGCGGGTGGCGGCCTCCAGGAAGCGCACCTGCGGCCAGGGGGCCTCCGGGTTGACGTAGTCCATGGTCACCGGCGACACCCCGCCCCAGTCGTTGATGCCGGCCCGGGCCAGCAGGGAGTAATCGCCGGGGGCCAGGTTGGGGGGAGCCTGCACGTTGGGGCCGGGCCCGCAGGCGAGACGGGTCACGGCCACTGCCCTCAGCACCTCCTCCATGGAGGGTTCGGGTGCGTCGGCCATGCGGGTGCCGGGCTTGGCCCGGAAGTTCTGGACGATGACCTCCTGCACGTGCTCCTGGAGGGCGAGCTCGGCCACCTGCGCCAGCGTCTCCGCTCGCTCCCGCAGCGTCTCCCCGATGCCGATCAGGACGCCGGTGGTGAAGGGCACGTTCAGCTCGCCGGCCCAGGCGATGGTCTGCAGCCGACGCTCCGGCCGCTTGTCGGGGCTGGCCCAGTGCGCCTGGCCACGCTGCAGCAGCCGGGGTGAGAGTTGCTCCAGCATCAGCCCGGCGCTGGCGCTCACCTGCCGCAGCAGCGCCAGCTCGTCCCGGCCGAGCACGCCCGGGTTGACGTGGGGGATGAGACCGGTCT
Organism: Bacillota bacterium; assembly: GCA_021323605.1. Lineage (GTDB taxonomy): Bacteria > Chloroflexota > Dormibacteria > Dormibacterales > Dormibacteraceae > CADDZO01. Next base: position 9,601 of record JAJPKS010000175.1, read on the forward strand.
CGCGCATCACCCGTCCGGCCAGGTGGGCCAGGTACTGCACCGTGGTCTCGAAGCCCATCGCCCGAAGCTCGTCGCGCGCCACCCGGTACCGACGCTCCGGCCTGTCGCCGAGGGTGAAGAGCGCCTCCCGGCAGCCGGTCTGAGCGGCGGCCCGGGCCAGGGCCAGCACCTCCTCCTCGGTCATGAACGCCCGGGCCCCCCGGCGCGGGGGCCTGGCGAAGGTGCAGTACCCGCAGTTGTCGCGGCAGAGCTGGGTCAGGGGCAGGAAGACCTTGGGCGAGTAGGTGATGCGATGCCCGTGCCCCTCGAGACGTACACGGTGGGCCGCCTCCAACAGGGGCTCCAGAGGCTGCTCGGGAGCCAGCAGACGGGCCAGGTATTCGGGGTCACGTCCGGAGGCCAGCCGGATCAGGTCGTTCACCGCGTCTACCCCCCTCCATTCCTCCAGAACCGCAGGATCGCCGCTGCCAGCCGGCGGGCGGCTTGGTCGTCGGGCATGACCGTGTCGGTGATCAGCACCCGGTACCCCAGGGACGCGATCGCCGGGGCACGCGCCGAGTCCACCTCGTCAACGACGAACCAGCCCGCCAGCGCGCGATATTCCTCCGCCACCCGCTCCGGGCTCGCCTCGCCCCGGAGCACCCGCATCATCTCCGCCGTCGGCCCCTTGAGGGCCCGTCCACCCACGATCGGGCTGACCGCCAGGGTTCGCTCCCGACGCAGGTGGCGGCCCAGCAGGGCCGTGATCGGGCCGATGCTGACCAGGGGGTTGGAGGGGCCGATCACGACCAGCTCGGCCGACTCCACCGCGGCCACGGCCTCCGGCGTCGGTCGGGCCGCCTCGATGCCCTGGAGGTCCAGCGAGCGAAGCCCGGGCGCCAGTCGCTCGCGCACGTAGTACTCCTGGAAGCCGAGCCTGCCGGCGTCGGTGTCGAAGCAGGTCCGCACCTCGTCGTCCGACATCGGCAGCACCCGCGTCGCCAGGCCGAGCCGGCGGCCCAGCTCCAGGGCCGTCTCGGTGAGGCGGGCGCCGCCGCGCAGCATGGCCGTACGCAGCAGGTGGAAGGCCAGATCCCGGTCGCCGAGCCAGAACCAGTCCTCCTCGCCCAGCTCGGCCATCTGGCGGTGCAGGTTGAAGGTGTCGCCCGCCACCCCGAAGCCGGCCTCCTGGTTGAAGATGCCCGCCAGGCGGTAGAGCACGGCATCCACGTCCGGGCAGATCCTGAGGCCCCAGAGGTCGAGGTCGTCGGCCGTGTTGGCGACCACGCTCAGCCCGCCCGGGGGCAGCTCCTGCTGGAGCCCGACCGCGAGCTTGGCGGCGCCGGTGCCGCCGGCCAGCAACGTCACCCGCACCCGCCCATCATGCGGCGCCGCGGCCTCTGCCGGCCAGGTCCACCTGGCCCGCTCAGTCCACGTCCGGGGCGGGCAGGATCCGAAGCCGTCGCTGGGGCTCCTTTCCGGTGCTCCGCGCCACCAGCTCGTGCTCGGAGACCAGCTGGTGCTGCAGACGCCGCACGTACGCGTTCTGGGGCGAGACCTCCTGCGGCCGGAGGGTGGCCTTCACCCGCTGAATCGCCTCCATGGCCTCGTCCAGCGCCCGCTGCACGGCCGGGTCGGGATGCTCGTCGGGATAGATGCGGGACAGCGCCTCTTTCACCTGCGCCACCGAGTTGCTCTTCAGGATCTGCACCGGGATGCCGCCGCTCTCGGCCTGGCGCAGGATGTCGGGCCGCCGCCGGTAGTAGCTCTTGAGCGTCAGCACGAGGTCGGCGCCGTCCAGGTTGCCGAGCACGCGCACCGGCAGCTCCAGCTCCCGAATCGACTGCTCCAGGTAGGAGCGCGACACCCCGTAGGGGAAGATGGCGCGCGGCCGGCGGCCGAGCGACCGCCCGTTGTGGGAGTGGGAGCCGCCCTCGGCGGGGCGGGCGGCGGCCCCGGCGTCGCCCCGGGGACCGACGGCCCTGATCGCGTTGTCGACGTTGGAGATGATGCGACCCTCGCGCGTGCGAACGCGCAGCCGCGGGCTGGGCAGGCTGCCCCGGAGGGCGGCATCGACCACCTCGGCTAAGGGCTCGTGGATGGCCACCCGATCGCGGTCCTGGATCTCGATCAGCACGTCGAAGGTGGGTGGCGCCTTTCGCTCCAGGACGGTCTTCTGCGTCCCCCGGCGGCGCGCCTCCTCGTCCGACAGGGTGACGCTCTGGATGCCGCCCAGCAGGTCGTTGAGGGTCGGGTTGACGAGCAGGTTCTCCAGGGTCTGGCCGTGGGCGGTGGCGATCAGCTGGACGGCCCGCTCGGCGATCGTCCTGGCCGCCGCCGCCTCCAGCTCGGTCCCGATCTCGTCGATGACGATGACCTCGGGCATGTGGTTCTCGACCGCCTCGATCATCACCGAGTGCTGGAGGAGGGGCGTCCGCACCTGCATGCGACGGGCCCGACCGATCCCCGGATGGGGGATGTCGCCGTCTCCGCCGATCTCGTTCGAGGTGTCGACGATCACCACCCGCTTGCGCTGCTCGTCGGCCAGCAGCCGCGCGCTCTCGCGCAGCATGGTGGTCTTCCCGATCCCGGGCCGCCCCAGGAGCAGCACGCTCTTGCCGCTCTCGACGATGTCGCGGAAGATCTCGGCCGTGCCCGTCACGGCCCGGCCCACCCGGCAGGTGAGGCCGACGATGCGACCGCGGCGGTTGCGAATGGCCGAGATCCGGTGGAGCGTCCGCTCGATACCGGCCCGGTTGTCGTCGCCGAACTCGCCGACCCGGCCGGCCACGTACTCCAGGTCGGCCTCCGTCACCGGCTGCCGGCTGAGCAGCACCTCCCGCCCCGGCACCCGGGCCTCCGGCTCCCGGCCGAGGTCGAGCACGATCTCCAGGAGCTCACGCGGATCGATCCGCTCGTGCAACGCCTCGTACAGATGGAGCGGCAGCGCCTGGGCGAGCTGCTCGATCTCGTCGTCCCAAACCGTTGCCGAGACTGCTGATGACAGCTGGCTCTGCATTGCTTGCCTCAACCAAACGAAGGCACCAGGCCCTTCTCGGGGAGCGGAGCCCCGACGGCCAGCTCCCGCACCAGGAGGGCCTGGATGAGGAGGAGCGAGAAACCACGCCCGCGCAGGGCGTCGATCACGTGGGCGTCGTAGTGCCGAAGGCTGCACCACGCCGCCTGGCAGTCGCTGGCCACGATGGCGTGGTCGACCAGCTCGTCCGCGAGCCCCCGTTCCGGCAAGGCCATGAACGAGAGCGTGTGCGGCCGGGCCTGGGATCCCTTCTGCACCCGACACCAGCCGACGATCTCTACACGGTCGATCACCTCCTGCTGGCCGGGCGCCGATCGCGACGACCGCCACTCGCGAAAGGTGGGTGCCTCCAGGTGGGCGACCCCCCAGGGCGTGACCTTGCGATACAGGTGGTACAGTCGCCGCTGGTCCCGGTTTCGGTAGGGTCGGAGGCCGGGCGGGACGGCGGTCGAGCGGGGTCGGGGCGCCTCGGCGTAGAGCACGGACTCGGTGGCGTACTGGCGGAAGCCCTGGAACCGGAAGATGTCCATCAAGGGCTCGTCGAGGGGCAGCCTGACGAACAGTCGGCTGACGCCGCGCTGCACCGCCTGATCGCAGAGGCACTGGATGAGCGACGGGGCCACGCGCTCCGCTTCGACGCCCTCGGCCACGCACAGGTTCAACACCTGGAGACTGGTCACCTTGGAGGGCAGGCTGACGGTCAGCGGATGCCCCGAGGCCTGCACGAACCCGATCACCCTGCCGTCCTCTTCGGCGACGTAGATCAGCGTCTCCTGGGTCAGGGGCAGCAGCGCCGACAGGGTGTGGCTGACGAGCCCCCACAGCCGGGCGGGAGGTGGGACGGCGGAGAACCCGGCCTCGGCCTCGCGGTAGATCTGCTCGATCCTGACCAGGTCCCGGAGCGAGGCCGAGCGAAGTCTCAAGTCCTTCGCGCCCCCTCCACGAGGCGTAAGAACTGCCCGTGCAGGCGCAGGTCGCCGCTGAGTTCGGGGTGGAAGGCGAGGCCGACCGCCCGACCCTGTCGCACCGCCACCGGGCGGCCGTCGAGGCGCGCCAATACCTCGGCTCCTCCCACCTCCTCCACCACCGGCGCCCGGATGAAGACGCCGTGGAAGGGCGTGTCCAGGCCGGCCACCTCCAGCTCGGCCTCGAAGCTGTCCACCTGGCGACCGTAGCCGTTGCGGCGGACCACGACGTCGAGGACGCCGAAGCCGACCTGACCGGGCAGGCCGTCCGTGATCCGGCGCGCGAGCAGGATCATGCCCGCGCAGGTGCCCAGGGTGGGGAGGCCACCGGTGACGGCCTCACGCACCGGCTCCAGCAGCCCCATGCGCTCCATGAGCATGGTCATGGTGGTGCTCTCCCCGCCGGGGATGACCAGGCCCTCCAGCCCCTCCAGCTCGCCCGGCAGTCGAACCAGCCGGGTCCGCGCGCCGCAGGCCTCCAGCGCCCGCACGTGCTCGCGGAACGCCCCCTGGAGGGCGAGCACACCCACCACGGGACCCTGCCCACCACGGCCGGCCGCCTCGTCGGCGAACGCCTCCGGCCGCGCGGTCCGGGAAGCCAGGCTACCCGGGGCCACGGCCATGGACCTCACCAGCCGCGGCCGGCGAGCAGCTCCTCCTGCGGGATGGACCTGATGTCCAGCCCGCGCATCGGCTGGCCCAGGCCGGCCGACACCTCGGCCAGGA
>JAJPKS010000354.1 GCA_021323605.1 Bacillota bacterium
ATCCAGCGGCGGTCTGCGTCGAACCGGTCGAGAGGTCCGAGGAACGCAGACCGGATGGGTGGGGTGCTGGGGCCGGCTGCGTCGCGCCGCCCGGCCCGGCACCGAGGAGGCGGGGCCGGCTCGGATCCAGGGTCACCCGGCCTCCCCGGTCGGGGACCAAGAGCCCTTGAGCGCTGGTGCGGCGAGGCTGATCATGCGGGAGGCGCGACGCGGCCGGAGGTGACACCGGTGGCGTCGGGGACGAAGCCGGGGACCCGCGTCGTCCCATCCGTGCCCCTGGCCTGCGGCGGGCTTCGGATCCCGGCCGGCGGCAGCGGCCCCCGGACGGAGACGGGCGTCGCGGGGCCGGCCGGTTCGAGCGTGGAGGAATGACGCAGATGACGCCAACCGCGTATCCGGTCCAGCTCTCGGTGGCCTATCCCGCCCGACCGCTCGACCGGCTGACCAGCCTCTTTCGCGTCTTCACCGTCATCCCCATCCTGATCGTGCTGGGGACGGTGTCCGCCGCCTCCTGGCAGGTGGGCAACGGGACCGCCGTGGCCGGCGCCGGCGGGCTGCTCTGGCTGGGGCCGCTGCTCATGATCGTCTTCCGCCAGAAGTACCCCCGCTGGTGGTTCGATTGGAACCGGGAGCTGCTCCGCTTCGCGAACCGGGTGGCGGCCTACTTCCTGCTCCTCGACGACCGCTACCCGTCGACGGACGAGGAGCAGTCCGTGCACCTGGACCTCCCCTATCCGGACGTGCCCAACGACCTGAACCGGTGGCTGCCCCTGATCAAGTGGCTACTGGCCCTGCCCCACTACGTGGCGCTCTTCTTCATCGACATCGCCGCCGTCGTGGTGGTGATCGTGGCCTGGTTCGCGATCCTGGTCACGGCCAGCTACCCCCGGGGCCTGTTCGACTTCGTCGAGGGCGTCCTCCGCTGGCACAACCGGGTCCTGGCCTACGCCTTCCTGCTGATCACCGACCACTACCCGCCTTTCCGGCTGGCTCCATGAGGTCAGCCCGCGACCAGGGACGGCCGGACCTCTCCGTCCGTCCTACCCCGGCCGGCCCGACCCCGGCCGGCCGAGTCGGCCCGGCCCTCCCGAGGCCGCCCTCGCCCCGCCACCACGGCTGTACACGGCTGTATATGATATGTGATCAGTACCGCACCGCCCGGTTTGGCGGTCGAGGTTGGTTGGAAGGAGGGTGGTCTTGGGTTCCGAGCACAGGTGGCTCCGATCGGCCGGCGTGATCGCGGCGGCGCTGCTCGTAGCGGCCTGCGCGGCGGTGGGCACCGGCGGTGGTTCGTCGACCGCCGGCGGCGGAGGCGAGATCGCGATCGGGGCGATCTTCCCCCTCACCGGCGCCAACGCTCAATTCGGTCAGAACTCGCTGCACGGGGTCGAGCTGGAGGCCGACCTCATCAACCGCCAGGGCGGTATCAAGTCGATGGGCGGGGCCAAGCTCCGCATCGTCAGCGCCGACGCCACCAGCGACCCCACCCAGGCCGCAGCCGTGACCAGCAAGTTCGTCACCTCGAACAAGGTCATCGCGGCCATCGGCATGTACGCCAGCGCGCTCACCTTGACCTCGGCCCAGGTCACGGAGCAGGCCGGCATCCCCCTGCTCTCGACCGGCTTCTCGGACACGCTCACCCAGCGCGGCTACACCCACTTCTTCCGCGTCGCCCCCAGGGCGAGCCAGGTCGGCACCTTCCAGCTGACGGCCGCCCTGGCCATCGCCAAGCAGGCCGGCGTGACCGTCAAGAAGGTCGCGATCGTGTTCGAGAACGACGCCTTCGGATCGGGCACCGCCGAGGGCCTGAGGAAGGCCGCGCAGGACGCCGGCCTGGACGTGGCCCTGTACGAGCCCTACGCTGCCACCATCACCGACGCCAGCCCGGTGGCCAGCAAGATCGTCAACGTCAAGCCCGACATCATCCTGCCGGTTTCCTACCTGACCGACGGCATCCTCCTGGTCCGGGCCCTGCACGAAGCGGGCAACACCGCGCCCATCTTCGCCGGGGTCGGTGGCTTCGTTCAGCCCGACTTCGAAAAGAGCCTGGGCCCGCTGGCCAACCAGATCTTCACCGCCGACACCAGCTCACCCGACGCCTACGGCTCCATCAACGACCAATACCAGAAGCGGTACGGCACGTTCATGACCCAAGAGGCCCACGACAACGCGGTGGCGGTGTCCATCATCGCCCAGGCCCTGGAAGCGCATCCCACCCGGGACCCCGAGCAGCTGACCAGAACCCTGCACAGCATGGACTTCACCAAGGGGCTGGCCACGACCATGCCCGGCGGCCACGTCAAGTGGGACGCCCAGGGCAACAACGTGGTCATCCAGCCGGTCATGTGTCAGTGGCAGAACGGGAAGCTGGTCGGCGTGTACCCATCCGATCTGACCCGGGGGACGGCGCGATGGCCGTCGGCCGCCTAGCCGGACCAGGCCGGACGTGAACGCGCCCCGGGCCAGCTCGCCTTCGCCCCGGCCCTGATCGCAGTGGCCCTGTACCAGGCGCTCCTCAACGGGCTCCTGATCGGCGGCGTGTACGCGCTGATCTCGATCGGGCTGACGCTGGTGTTCGGGGTCATGGACATCGTGAACTTCGC
>JAJPKS010000088.1 GCA_021323605.1 Bacillota bacterium
GCCATCGCCTCCTGGGAGCCGTACCAGACCTTGATCCTGGACACCATGGGCTCCCAGGTCTTCCTCTTCCAGCGCGGCGGGGGCGTGATCGGCTACGTGCTCGGCGAGGGCACCACCCAGGACTGGGCCCGGCAGCACCCGAAGCTGGTCCAGGAGATCGCCGACGCCATCGCCGAGGCCACCTACTGGACGCGGCAGCACCCCGATCAGGCGGCCACCATCGCCACCCACTGGATCCCGGGGCTGACCCAGAAGGTGGCGGCGGACGCCATCCGGCACATCCCCTTCGATCCTCGCGTCACCGCCTGCACGACCAAGGCCTATGCCGACTCGACCACCCTGCTGGTGCAGCAGAAGAAGCTGACCCAGACCATCCCCACCGACCAGATGATCGTCGCCACCTACGCCGACAAGGCGGAGAAGGCGAACCCCCAGTGGTACCGCGACCTGAAGCCGGTCTCGGGCACGTGCCCGGACTGACCGAGCGGGGACGACGAGGGACCGGAACATGGGCCTGGTGAAGCTCGACGGTCACGACGACAACCTGGTCACGCCCCAGTACTCGACCGCCCGGGGCCCGGTCGTGCGCAGCGACACCATGGAGCTGACCCGGGCCTTCTTCGAGAAGGGGAAGGGGGCGAGTCTGCACCACCACCCCGAGGAGCAGATCGTCTACGTCCTCTCCGGCCGCGGTCGGGTCCGACTGGGCGACGAGGAGTACGAGATCGGCCCGGGCGACGTCAGCTTCCACCCCTCCAACGTGCCCCACGCCATCGTGGCCCTGGAGGACCTGCGCGTGCTCAGCATCAAGCACCTGGTCGACCCCATCTACGAGGCCACCGGACGCCTGACCTAGCCGGGGATGCCCCGGCCCCGGGGCGCATCCCCGGCCCCGCCGTCCGGCGGGGATTGGCCCGAGCCTTCGATGTAGGCACGCAGCCGCTCCAGTACCCGTCCGGCCCGCTCCCGCAGATGGGGCGCCCGCCCCCCTCCGGCGAGCGCGGTCAGCCTGGGAGTCGTCTCCGATGGAAGGGACAGGCGGTGCTGGAGGCCCGCCTTACGGCAGTCGTCGGACCACTCAAGGAGCCGGTGGATGCCACCGAGAGCGGCCTCCTGCACGCGCCAGCTGCGGTGTTCCAGGGCGGCGCTGATCCGGGCCAGCTGCTCGGCCGAGGGGACGTGCATGCCGCCGATCACCCGACAGGCGAAGGCCTCGACCAGGGGGGCGAGCCGAGGTCCCGCCGGCGCCCCCCGGAGGTGATCGATCGCCTCCGACTCCAGCCCGGGCAGGACCTCCGGATGGGTGCGCCGCAGGGCCCGGACGGCCTCCTCGGCGATCCCTTCCGTGTCGCAGAGCGCGTCCAGCAGGGCGTCGGGCGGCACCCGTGGCCCCAGCTCGGCCAGCGCCCTGACCGCGTTCCGGCGAACCCACTCCCGGCCGTCGTCCAGGCGGGCCAGCAGCGGCTCGAGGGGGAAGGTCCCCGGCCGCCGCCGGAGCGCTTCCAGCCCCTCGGCCCAGATCGTGGGCTCGGCGTCCTCCAGGAAGTCCAGGATCTCGGCCTCCGTCCGAGGCTCCGGCCGGGGGGCCGGCCGGCCTCGACCACCGGCCTCACCGGCGGTCGGGGAGGTGGCCGGGGGCTCCGGCTCGCCCCGCCGACGCCGCAGGGCCCGCGCCGCCGTCGTTCGCACCTCCTCGATCCGATCCTGGAGGGCGGCCTCGAGCACCGCCAGAGCGGCGTCCGGACGCTCGCCGAGCCGCTCCAGGGCGTCGCGGCGCACCTGCCAGTTGCCCATCCTCGTCGCCTCCTCCAGCACCCGGGTGGGGACGTCCGGGCGACCGACCAGCTCGCGGAACAGCCGATCGAGTGCGCGTCCGCCCCACCGGGGCCAGCGATACCCCAGCAGCCGCTCGGTCGGGAGCCGGGAGCCGACCAGGCTCAGGATCTCTCCCTGCACGTACTCGTCGGTCTCCTCGAGCAGGCTGCAGGCGGCGGCGAAGAGGACCGGCTGCTCCAGGCCGACCAGGACGCGCGCCGCCGCCAGACGCACTCCGGCGTTGGGATCGGCAAGCCGGGCCAGGAGCCGCGGCACGGGCGCCGGGTGGAGCCATCTCCCGCACCACTCGACCGCCATCCGGCGCACCGGTGGTAGCCAGTGATCGAGAGCGGCCAGCATCACCTCGGCCGGCGCTCGATCCTCCATGGTCACCAGCACGTGCATCGCCGCCAGGCGCGACTCTTCGCACGCCTCCGCGTAGACCCCCGGGTCGGCCACGATCCGCCTTTCGATCGCGTGTAGCTCGTTCACCCAGGTGTTGCGGTGCTCCCAGTCGGGATGCACGATCCGCCAGAGCAGGGGCGCCAGCGGTACGCGTTCGCCGTACTTCAGGAGGGTGGCGGCGGCGACGTAGCCGGTCATGTATCCTTCGCCCCCCTCGTCTCCGAGCAGGGGCAGGATGGGATCGACGGGGACGACGTCCGCGAACGACTCCAGCGCGGCCAGGGCGGATTGGCGCACCGCCGCGTCGACGTCGCCGAGGGCGTCCAGCAGCCGGTCCGGCACCTCCGGCTCCCGATAGCGCCTGAGAGCGTAGACCGCCCGTTCCCGCACGAAGCTCTCCGGGTCGGCGCGGCCGACGGCGAGCAGGAGGGCCAGCGACTCGGGCGAAGGGGGGGCCCCGTCGAGCGCGTCCACCGCCGCGGCGCGCACCGACCCGTCCTCGTCGGCACAGGCCGCCCGCACCCGTTCCCAGTCACCGGCCCTCGCCCACTCCCACACCCGGTCGCGACGCCGGCTCACCTCGGCCGGGGGCTCCGCCTGGTCGGTGGTGTTCGTCATGGGCGGGGCTCGAGCCCGGATTGTAACCGCACGAGGGCCGGCCCCCGGGACCTCCCCGGCGCCGCCACCGGCCTCGCCGCGGTGCCGGCGGCGGGGCGTTCCGGCGCTCCCGACCCGGTTCGGAGGACGATCTTTTTCGCTCCGGGACTGGTCACCGCTCCCCGGAGGTGGAAGACTGGAGGCATGGGACTCGAGACTCCTGAGACCGAGAGGATCGTGATCCCGGAGCCAGAGCCGCTGCGACAGCCGACGCCGGAGCCCGTCCCCGACCCGAAAGAGCC
>JAJPKS010000334.1 GCA_021323605.1 Bacillota bacterium
CGCGGCGCAGCAGGAGTCAGGAGGTGTGACGGTGGCGGTTCAGGAGCTCGAGACACCGGTCGAGACCAGGAAGGCGCTCCGACCGATCAACGACGTGGACGTCCATCCCAGCATCGGCGGCGGGCTGGAGGTGCTGCTCCCCTACATGCCGAAGGCCTGGCAGGAGAAGATCAAACCCCACGCCCGAGGACCCCTCCGTCCCGGCGGGGGACGCTATCTGCACCCGATCGAGGTCCCGGTCATGCGCGACGCCATCCCGCCCGGCGGGGGCATGCCGGCCACCGATCCCCAGTTCGTGGCCCGGCAGCACCTCGATCGTTACAACGTGCAGCACGGGCTGCTGATCGAGATCATCGCTTCAACGCTCGCGATCGCCGCCGTCGATCCCGACCACAGCGCCGTCCTGGTCTCCGCTTGCAACGACTACATCATCGATCACTGGCAGGGTCAGGACGATCGCTACACCTATGCTCTCACCGTCTCTCCGCTCGATCCTTCGCTGGCCGTTCGAGAGATCCGTCGGCACGGCAAGAATCCTTTCGTCTCCTGCATCTTCCTGCCCATTCAGAACATCCGCCTCGGCAATCGGCACTACTATCCGATCTTCGAGGCTGCGGTCGAGCACGGTCTCAACATCGTCTGCCATCCGGGCGCCGGTGAGTCGATGTTCCAGGGAACCGGTGCGGTGTTCGCCTGTGGGATCGCCGAGCGCTACATCGAGCGCTACGTCGAATGGGGACAGATCCCCTGGTCCTGCATCTCCAGCCTGATCTTCAACGGGGCACTGGACCGTTACCCTGACCTCAAGTTCATGTGGGTCGAGTGGGGCTTCGCATGGGCCGTTCCCATGAGCTGGCGGATGGACAAGTCCTGGCGGGAGCTGCGTGCCGACTGTCCCTGGGTCAAGACCTGGCCGAGCGACTATCTGCACGACCGGTTCTTCTTCTCGACCCAGCCCATCGATGAGCCCCGCCGCGAGGGCGACCTGGTGCGGATGGTCGAGGATTACTTCGCGGACAACCTCTGCTTCGCCAGTGACTACCCTCACTGGGACAACGATCGACCAGATATGATCCTCAAGGGTCTCAAGCCGGAGACCCAGCAGAAGGTCTACCACGACAACGCCCTCAAGTTCCTGCGACTTCCGAAGTGACCATGACCACCAGGAATACTTCTCCGCGGTCGCAAGCAAAGCCGGTGGTCGACGAGGCCACGGGTAGAGTCGCATGGTACGACGTTGGCTCAGTCGCTGACTTCAGCGAGGCGAAGTTCATCCCCACCGGCATCCCGGATAAAGACATCTGGGTGCTGCACACGCCGGATGATCGGTGGTATGCACTCAGGAACACCTGCCCGCATCAGGGCGGTCCCATCTGTATGGGCGAGGTGCGTGGCACGTTCTTGCCCTCCGAGCCTGGAGAATACGTCTTCGGTTACGAGTATGGTCTGATCAAGTGTCCGTACCACGGCTGGGAGTTCGATCTCGAGACCGGTCAGCCGCTGTTCACCCCGGGCAAGGAGCGTGTGGTCCGCTACGACGTGCATGTCGGCCCCGCCTCCCTGCACGAAGTCAAGGTCGAGGAGGGTCGTGTCTACGTCAGTGCCAAGGGCAAGTAGTGGACTGCTGCGCGACCTCGTCACCAGCGAAACACGTCGGCAGGCATACCTCGCTTCAGGGGCCTGGGACGCCTCGACGCTGGTCGGACGTGTCCGTGCTCACGCCAGCGCCAGGCCGGACGCGGTGGCGGTCGTCGATCTGCTCGGAGCGCGCCGGCGCACCTACGCCGAGCTGGAACGGGACGCGCTCCGTGTCGCGAGCTTTCTGCTCGAGGCGGGGGTGGCGCCCGGTGAGGTGGTCGCGGTCCAGCTGCCCAACCGCTATGAGACGGTCGCCATCGCGCTCGGCATCCTCATGATCGGTGGCGTCATCAACCCGATGCTGCCCGTCTACCGGACGAAGGAGCTGCGTCACATGCTCACGGTCGGGCGGACCCGGGTGATGTTCCTGCCCGACTCCTACCGCGGTCACGACCACGTGGCCATGGTCGCGGCACTGGCCGCCGAGCTGCCGCAGCTGACCACCCGTGTGGTCGTTCCGCTGGAGGGGGCGCTCGCCGTCCCTGAGGGCTGGGTGCCCTTCGGCCGGGTGCTCGAACGGGCTGCGGGCCAGCTCCCGGTCGATCGGGAGCCCAGGGCCGAGGACGTCTCCGAGCTCATCTTCACCTCGGGCACCGAGGCCAGCCCCAAGGCGATCATGCACACCGAGCAGACCACCAATTTCAGCGTCCGGACGGCCTGGACGTCGCTCGGGATGAGCGAAGACGACGTGGTCTGGATGCCTTCCCCGATCGGGCACTCCACCGGCTTCAACTACGGTGTCAGGATGGCCCTCTACCACGGCCTGAAGCTGGTCCTCCAGGACCGCTGGGACGGGGCCGAAGCCGCCCGTCTGGTCGAGGCCGAGCGCTGTACCTACACGCTGGCGGCGACGACCTTCCTGCGCGACCTCGTCGAGGCGGCGCAGCGGGGGGCGGGTGACGTCTCGTCGATGTCCGTGTTCGGGTGCGGAGGTGCTCTGGTGCCTCCCGAGCTGGTCCGCGCCGCAGCCCGGCAGGGGGTGACCGTGCTCCGTCTCTACGGTTCGACCGAGGTGCTGGTGGCCACCTGGAACCGCCCTTCGTCGCCCCAGGACAAGCGGGTGGAGACCGATGGCCGGGCCGTCGACGGGGTGGAGGTCCAGACCTGGGACGAAGCCGGACGGCCGGTGGTCGGAGAGCCGGGCGAGATCCAAACCCGTGGACCCAACACCTGCGTCGGATTCTTCGACGACCCCGATCGCACGGCCGCCACCTTCCATCCCGACGGATGGGTCAAGTCGGGGGACGTGGCGGTGATGGACGACGAGGGGTACCTCACCGTCGTCGGGCGTCTGAAAGAGATCATCATCCGCGGCGGCCTCAACATCGCGCCTCGGGAGATCGAAGAGCTCCTGCTCCGGATGCCCGGCGTTCGGGCGGCGGCGGTGATCGGCCTCCCGCATCCCCGGCTCGGCGAGATCGGCTGCGCTTGCGTGGTCCCCGCGGACGGTGCCGAGATCACCCTGGAGACGATGCGTGCCCATCTCGATGCCGCTGGCCTGGCGAGGTTCAAGCAGCCCGAACGGCTGGAGCTGGTGGACGCGATCCCGATGACATCGACGGGCAAGATCCAGAAGTATCGTCTGGTGGAGGAGATCCAGGCGCGGGATGGCGAGGCCACCGGTGGCGACTGAGGCCGAACCGCTCCAGCCCTCGCCGGTCGAGCTGGACCGGATCGAGCTCGGGTCGGGCGAGGTGGCTGCGATCATCACCCTCAACCGTCCCGAGCAGCTGAACCCCATCGACTGGTCGATGGTGAGCCGCCTCGAGCAGCTCCTGATCGAGGTGGAGGCCGACGCCTCCATCCGCACCGTTCTGGTCACGGGCCGGGGTCGTGCCTTCAGCGCCGGGGGCGATCTCAAGAGCTACGTGGCCCTCCAGAGCGACCCGGCGGCCTTCCCGGCCTTCCTGGAGGACCTCCATCGCACCTTCCGGTTCATCTCCAGGATGAGCAAGCCGGTCGTGGCTCTGGTCAACGGCGTCACCGCAGCGGGTGGGCTCGAGCTCATCCTCTCCTGCGACTTCGCCTTCGCCGCCGAGTCGGCACGGATCGGCGATGCCCACCTCACCTACGGTCAGATGGGCGGTGGCGGCGTGCTCACCCTGCTGCCCCGAGCCGTCGGTCCTGCCCGTGCCCGCGAGCTGGTGTTCTCGGGACGCTGGTTGAGCGCCCAGGAAGCGCTGGAGTGGGGCATCGTCAACCGGGTCGTCCCCGACGGGGAGCTGCTGGCGGCCGGTCTCGAGTTCGCGGCGGCCGTCGCCGAGCGAAGCCCGCTGGCGATGGCCAACGCCAAGTACGTCATGAACACGGCCTGGGCCAGCGGCACCGGGGTCGAGGAGGGGTTGCGCCTGGAACGCGAACGCAACGCTTACTATTGCCTGACCAGCGAGGACGCGCGCGAGGGCCTTCGGGCCTTCGAGGA
>JAJPKS010000115.1 GCA_021323605.1 Bacillota bacterium
AATTGGGCGGGGGGTGGTCAACCCCCCCTCCTGGAGGCCGGTTTTGAGGTTGACCACCCTGTCGGCGCGCTCGACTCAGGGAAGGTGACAGCGGTGATGCGGATGGGAGCGACCGTCTCGCACACCGAAGCGGTGATCATGGCAGCGCGACGGTGGGTGGTTTGGTGCTGGACGGTGATCGATTGGCGGCTCCGCGAACTCGGACCGGCGATGTGAAGACGGCCTGGAGGTTGACCACCCTCCTTGCGCAACAAGCTCACCTGTTCTGACATTCGATGCAGAAGACATTCCCCATCACCGATGTCAATAATGCTCTTCCTCGCCGTCCGGTGGCTGGTCCGGGAAGGGTTGAATCCCTCATCCGGCCGGGGGCAGCTTCTTGCCCGGGTTGAACAGCCCCCGGGGGTCGAAGAGGGCCTTGATCGAGCGCTGAAGTGCCGCCTCCGCCGGCCCGAACTGACGGTCGAACTGCTCCCGCTTGACCCAGCCCAGGCCGTGCTCGCCGGACACGGTGCCGCCCAGGGCCAGGGTGCGGGCGAAGAGGGAGGAGGCGGCCGCGGTCGCCCGCGCCACCTGCTCGGGCGAGGAGGCGTCGATCATGAAGGTGGCGTGGAGGTTGCCGTCGCCCGCGTGCCCCCAGCTGCAGGTGCGCAGGCCGTGCTCGCGGCCGACCTCGCCCACCATCGCGATCGCCTCCCCCAGCCGGTCGACGGGCACGGCCACGTCCTCGCTCATCTTGCCCCCCAGCTGGGCGCTGACGGCGAAGCTGACCCCGCTGCGCCAGCGCCACAGCTCCCGGATCTCGCCTGGCTGGCCCAGCCGTCGCACCTCCAGCGCGCCCTCGCCCAGGGCCTCGGCCAGCTCGGCGGCCAGGGCCTCGGCGGCCTGCCGGGTGCCGTCGGCCTCGGCCACGACCAGGAAGCCGGTGGCCTCGGGGAGGCCGCCCGGGAAGGCGGCCCGGGTCGCGGCCACGGCGCCGGGGTCGAAGTACTCGAGCGCGGCCGGGACGAGGCCGTAGCCGTAGACCCGGCCCAGCCCGGCCACCCCCGCCTCCACCCCGGGGTAGGCAGCCACCACCGGGATCAGGGCCTCGGGAGCGGGCGTGAGTCGCAGCCAGATCCGCACGATCACGCCCAGGGTGCCCTCGGAGCCGATCAGCAGCGAGCGCAGGTCGAGGCCGGCCACGTCCTTGCGCAGGGGCCCGCCCACCCGGATCAGCTCCCCGCCCGCCACCACCGCCTCCAGGCCGGTCACCCAGTGGGCGGTGACCCCGTACTTGAAGCTGTGGGGACCGCCGGCGTTGCAGGCCACGTTGCCCCCGATCGTCGACTGCTCGGCCGCACCCGGGTCGGGCGGGAAGAGGAGCCCGCTCTCCCGGGCCAGGCGGTGCACTCGCCCAGTGCGGACCCCGGCCTCGACCTGCATCCGCCAGAGCTCGGGGTCGAAGCGGAGCACGCGGTCCAGTCGCTCCAGCGAGAGCACCACTCCGCCCTCCACCGGCACCGCCCCGCCGGCGAAGCCGGTGCCGCCGCCGCGAGGCACGATCCCCACCCCGCGCTCGTAGCACCAGGCCACCAGGCGCCGCACCTGCTCCACCTCCGAGGGCAGGGCCACCGCGTCCGCCCTGCCCGCCAGCCCCTGCATCTCGGTCGAGTCGCGCTGGTAGGGCCGTGCCGCCTCGCCCTCCAGCACCGCCTCCGGCCCGAGGATCTCGGCCAGGTCCCTGGCCAGGCCGCCGGTCACGCCGTCCCCCCCGGGGTCCCGGCTCGCTCTCCGCGCTCCAGAGCGAGCACCAGGTCGGCCGTGGTCCGGACGTGCCGCCGCATCTCCTCGGCCGCCGCCGCTGCATCGCCGGCCTCGATCGCCTCCACCAGCGGGCGGTGGTCCTCGACGATCTCCAGCGGGCTGCGGGCGCGGCCCACCGTGGTTGCCCCCCGCATCAACACCAGGTCGCGCAGCCCGTCCAGGTATTGGGCCGCCCGCAGATTGCCGGAGGCCTGGATGATGGCCCGGTGGAGCGCCCGGTCGTGCCGCCACATCTCGGCCAGGCGGTCCCGCCGGGCCGCCGCCAGCATGGCCTCGAAGTGGTGGCGGACGACCTCGACCTCGCGGGCTCCCATACGCCGCACCGCCTGATGGGTGGCGGGGGGCTCGATCCAGAGCCGGATCTCGAAGATCTGCTCCAGGTCGTGGATGGTGGTCTCCAGGATGCGCACCCCGCGGTTGCGCTCGAAGCCCACCATGCCCCGCCGGGAGAGCTGGATCAGCGCCTCCCGAACCGGCGTGCGGGACACCCCCAGCTGCTCGGCCAGCGATGCCACCGAGTGCAGGGTCCCGGGCACCAGCCGTCCCTCCACGATGGCGTCGGTCAGCGCCCGCAGCACCTGGTCGGTGCGGGTGTGGGGGGCGGCGATGGGCTCCAGCCCGCCGACGCGGGCCGGCCTCTCACCCCTGGCTCGAAGCCCGTGCCCGTTCGCGGTCCCGTAGCTCACGGCGCAGGAACTTGCCGGTGGCCGTCTTCGGCACCTCGTCGATGACCTCCACCACACGGGGACACTTGTAGGCCGCCATGCGCTCCCGGCAGAAGGCCACCAGCTCCTCCGGGGTGGCGGCCGTCCCCGGGCGCAGGGAGACGAAGGCCTTGACCGTCTCCCCCCGGTAGGGATCGGGCACCCCCACCACCGCCGCCTCCCGCACCGCCGGGTGCTGGTAGAGGAAGTCCTCGACCTCGCGCGGCCAGACCTTGTACCCGGAGGCGTTGATCATGTCCTTGGCCCGGTCGACGATGTAGAACCAGCCCTCGGCGTCCATCCGGCCCACGTCACCGGTGTGGAGGTAGCCATCGGTGAAGGTCTCGGCGGTCGCCTCCGGCCGCCGCCAGTACCCCGGCACCACCTCCGGCCCCCGGGTCCACAGCTCGCCCACCTCGCCCACCGGGACCTCCCGCCCGGTCTCGACGTCCACCACCTTGACCGTGGTGCCGGGCACGGGGACCCCCACCGAGAGCGCCCCCGAGTCGGGATCGACCGGGGCCCGCGCGCCCAGGGGGACGGCGTGGGAGGGGGAGGTGGTCTCGGTCAGTCCGTAGACGTTGTGGATGTAGGCCCCGGTCAGCCGCTCGAAGCGCTCGACCGTGGCCGGCGAGACCGGTGCCCCGCCGCTGTAGGCCTTGCGGAACGAGGAGAGGTCGCGGGTCTCGATGTCGGGGTGGGCCATCATGGCCAGGTAGGCGGTGATGGTGGCCACGGTGAAGGTGCAGCGCCAGCGCTCGATCATGCGCAGCGCCTCCTGGGGCTCGAAGCGGTGGAAGAGGACCATGGGCAGGCCGGCCAGGAAGGCCACGCCCAAGTGGGCGATGAGGCCGGTGATGTGGAAGAGGGGAGCGGCGCCCAGGATCACGTCGCCGGGGCCCAGGCGCATCCAGGTCCGGTAGACCTCGGAGTTGAAGACCACGTTGCCGTGGGTGTTCATGGCCCCCTTGGGGCGGCCGGTGGTGCCCGAGGTGTAGGTGAGGAAGGCGACGTCGTCCGGGCCCAGGCCGGGGTCGGGCAGGGACCGGCCGTCGTAGCGGCGGACCAGCTCGACCAGGTCCTCGGCCCCCTCCGGCCGCCGCTTCTCCACCCCGGCCAGGCCCGGCGGCGGCTGGCCCTGGAGCTGGTCCAGCTCGCAGGTGGTGATCGCCGCCCGCACCTCGGTGCCCTCGGCCGCCTCGCGCCCCACCGTCTCGAACAGCGACTCCAGCGAGATCAGGGCCCGGGCGCCCGAGTCGGCCAGGTGGTAGCGCACCTCCTGGACCTTGAACATGGGGTTGAGGGGGACCACGCTCGCCCCCGCCTTCCAGGCGGCCAGGACGGCGAGGGGGAACTGGGGCACGTTCTGGAGGTCGACCGCAACCCGGTCGCCCCGGGCCACGCCCCGGTCGGCCAGAGCCGCGGCCAGGGCGTCCGAGGCCCGGTCCAGCTCGGCGAAGGTGGTCGTGCCCTCGAAGTAGTGGATGGCCGGCGCCTCCGGGGCGGCGCGGGCCGCAGCTCGGAACATGGCCACCGCGCTCGGATGAGGTGGCGTCAGATCGGGGGGCACGTGGCCCGGGTACCGGCCCAGCCACGGCCTCCGCTCGTACGGACTCTCCATCGGTGGAACCTCCGCTTCGGCCTCCCGTCTCCGCGGTCACGCTCACGGGCTGACACGTAGCGTGTAGCATGCTACTCTGCTCTTGCGCATCCGGCGCGCCGTCGATCAGGTTGGTCTCGTCTCCAGCAGGGGGTGCTGCCGTGGCCACGAGCGAGTTCCAGGGTCAGCCCAGCGTCGCCGTCCCCATCGAGACCGTCATCGCTTGGCAGGCCCCGCCGCTCAAATTCGGCATCGGCGCCACCGAGGAGGTCGGCTACGAGCTGAGGCGCCTGGGGGTGACCAAGGCTCTGATCGTGACCGATCCCAACCTGTCGCAGCTCGGGCTGCCGCGGCGGGTGAGCGCCCTGATCGAGCGGGAGGGGATCGAGACCGAGGTCTACGACCGCTCCCACGTCGAGCCCACCGACGTCTCCTTCCGTCAGGCCCTCTCCGACCTGGAGGGGCAGGAGTTCGACGGCTACGTCGGGGTCGGCGGCGGCAGCTCGATCGACACCGCCAAGGCCATCGACCTGTTCAAGACCTACCCTGCCGACCTCATGCACTACCTCAACCGCCCCATCGGCGAGGGGGCGCCGGTGCCGGGGCCGCTGCGGCCACTGCTGGCCGTCCCCACCACCGCCGGGACGGGCAGCGAGTGCACCCCGGTCTGCGTGGTCGACATCCTGAGCCTGAAGGTCAAGAGCGGCATCAGCCACGCTTCGCTCCGGCCCTGGATGGCCGTCGTCGACCCGCTCAACACCCTGACCATGCCGGCGGCGGTCACGGCCGCGACCGGCTACGACGTGCTCTGCCATGCCCTGGAGTCGTACACCGCGGTCGCCTACAACCGCCGGCCGCGCTGGCCCTCGCCGGCCGACCGGCCGGCGTACATCGGCTCCAACCCCATCAGCGACGTCTGGTGCGAGAAGGCGCTGGCCCTGATCGGCAAGTACTTCCGGCGGGCGGTCCTCAACCCCCACGACTTGGACGCGCGCGTGGCCATGGCCCAGGCCGCCACCTTCGCCGGTATGGGCTTCGGGAACGCCGGGGTCCACATCCCCCACGCCGTCGCCTACCCGATCGCGGGCATGGTCAGGGAGTACCGCCCCGGCGGCTACGAGGGGCTGCACGAGGCCATGGTCCCCCACGGCCAGTCGGTGATCGTGACCGCGCCGGCCGCCTTCCGCTTCACCTACCCCTGCTCCCCCGACCGGCACCTGCGCGCGGCCGAGCTGCTGGGCGCCGACCTCCGGGGCGTCTCGGTGGCCAACGGCGAGGAGGTGCTGTCCCGGACCCTGATCGACATCGTTCGCGACACCGGAGGACCGCGCGGGGTGGCGGCGTTCGGCTACGGCGAGGAGGACGTCCCCGGGCTGGTGGAGGGGACGCTGAAGCAGCAGCGGCTGCTCAGCTGCTGCCCACGCCCGGTCGGCGCCGGGGAGCTGGCCGCGATCATCCGGGAATCGATGAGCTACTGAGCCGGAGGCACGAGCCCCGAGCATGGCAACGGGAGGCCGAGCATGACGAAGGTCTACTTCCAGAACCACGGCTTCATGCACTGCGATCTTCGCTGGCTGGTCAACGCCACCAACTACGCCAGCCGCCGCAACCTCTCGCCTCCGACCACCTGGTACGACCTGCCCACCTTGACCCTGGTCATCGACCACCCCGAGGGCAAGATCCTCTTCGACACCTCCTGCCCCAGAGACTGGGAGAGCCGCTGGGCTGGGTCGGGGCTGGACGACTACTTCCCCTACGACAACGTCAGCGAGGAGGAGTACCTCGACTCCAGCCTCAAGCGGCTGGGGCTGGAGCCGTCCGACTTTCGGATGGTGGTGCTGAGCCACCTCCACTTCGACCACGCCGGCAACCTCCGCCTCTTCCAGGGCAGTGGAGCCCGGCTCCTCTGCCACCGGGCGGAGAAGGAGGGAGCGCTGGCCATCCCCGGCGACTACCAGGGCGCGTTCGTGAAGAAGGACTACCAGGACGGGTTCACCATCGACACCCTGGAAGGGGAGCCGGAGATCGCGAAGGGCGTCAAGCTCCTCGACCTGCCCGGCCACACCTGGGGGACGATGGGGGTGATGCTCGACCTGCCCAACAGCGGGACCATCATCTATCCCTCCGACGCCATCTACATGAAGGCCAGCTACGGTCCCCCGCCAGTGGGCTCCCCGATCGTCTGGAACAGCCTGGAGTGGCTGAACTCGGTGGAGAAGGTGCGCAAGCTGGCCGAACGCCACAACGCCACCGTGGTCTTCAGCCACGATTCGGAGCTGGTGCGCTCCGGCCTGAGGCTGGCCCCGGCCTTCTACGACTGAACCGGCGGTTGAGGGAGGGACC
Source organism: Bacillota bacterium (assembly GCA_021323605.1). Classification (GTDB taxonomy): domain Bacteria; phylum Chloroflexota; class Dormibacteria; order Dormibacterales; family Dormibacteraceae; genus CADDZO01. Next base: position 6,454 of record JAJPKS010000115.1, read on the forward strand.
GGCCGATGCCCATCTACGAGTACGGCTGCCGGAGGTGCGGAAGCGGGTTCGAGCGCTTCTACCCGACCATGGACCGGGCTCGGGCCGCGCGTCCGTGCTGCCCCGAGTGCGGGTCCGGGGAGGTCGAGCGGCTGGTGTCGGAGGTGGCGCTGGGCGGCCGGGTGGAGGTGGGGCCGGGACGGGCCGCCTACCCCTACACCTGGGAACAGACGCACGGGGGCGATCCCGAGGTGCTGCGCTACTGGCGCCGGCGGATCGAGAAGGAGATGCGTGAGGAGCAGAACGACCCCGAGCTGACCATGCGGCGGGAGGAGGTGGCACGGCGGCGCCTGGGCCTGCCGGCGGAGGGGGAGGCGGGGCGCGACCGGCCCTCCCCGGCCGGCTGGGAGCACGTGGGCTACGTGCACCCGGGGACCGGGGAGATGGTGCGGCCGGTGGACGCGGGGCGGCCGCATCTCCATCCCCACCCGCACGAGCACGCCGGTCCCCACGTCCACCCCCATCCGCATCCGCATCCCCATCCCCGGCCCGGGCCGGCGACCGGCGGGCCGGGCTCCGGCTGAGGGCCGTCGGCCGGGGTCCCGAACCCGCGGCGCTCGGGCTGGGGGCGACGGTGCCGGGGCGGCCGTGGCCGGAGACCATGCTCCGCCCCGCGCGGCGCGCGGGGCCACGGCACGATGTGACGTCCACGCCTCGGGGCCGGGGACCGCGTGGTCACCCCGGCTTGCGGCCGAAGGCGACGGCAATGGGGAAGACGGCCTGGCAGCGCCCGAGCTCCTCCATGGAGCGGCGGAGCAGCCCCTCCGCCTCGTCGGCCGCGCTCGGCGAACGCGCTCGCAAGGCCTCGCACAGCCGGGTGCAGCCAGCTCGGAAGTCGGTGGCCAAGAAGGAGCCGACCCGGCCGCCCCACTCACCCATGGGAAGCTCGACCTCCTGCCGGGCGACCCGCTCCAGCCCAGCTTGACGCAGGTACTCGTCCAGGGAGCGGAAGACCGCGCCCTCGGTGTCCAGTCCCAGGGGACCGGCCAGCTCGAGGAGGAGGTCGAACAGGCGCTCGGTGATCGGCCCGGCCCCCCGCAGCCGGGTCGGGTTCTCGACCAGCTCCACCCAGCCTCCGGGGCGGGTGACCCGGACCAGCTCCCCCACCGCCCCCGGCCAGGCGTCGACCGGGATGCCCGCCATCAGGAAGCGCTGGTGGACGAAGTCGAAGCTCCCGTCCCGGAAGGGCAGCCCCTGGAGCAGGTTGCCCCGCACGTGCCGGTAGCCAGGAGGCGGGTTGGGCTTGCCCGAAACCAGATCGAAGCCCACCACCAGGGCGTCCGGGAAGCGATGACAGACCTCGAACCCCCACTGCCCGGTGCCGGTGCCCACGTCCAGGACCCGGGAGGGCGCCTCCACCGGGGCCAGGAAGTTGGCCCCCAGGACCTCGCGTAGAGCGAAGTGCTGGAGGTCCAACCGGTCCACTTCGTCGGGGTGATGGGGCAAGACGTAGGCGGAGCGGGACGGGGAGCCCGGTCCGGGACGGGGCCAGCGGTTGCCCACGGTTAGAGACGCCCCGCGTGCGAGGTGGTCTGGGCGATGGCGGGCGGCCTGGCACGCCTCATGCTGGCTTGCGGCCATAGGCGACGGCGACGGGCCAGACGGTGTGACAGCGGTCGATCTCGTCCATGGAGCGATGCAGCAGTCCCTCCGCCTCCTCGGCCATTTCTAGGGACCGCGGCCGCAGTACTTCGCACAGCCGGGTGCAGGCGGTTCGGACATCGGTGGCCATGAAAGAGCCGATCTGGCCTCCCCAGGCACCGACGGGAAGTGACACTTCCCGCCTGGTAACTTCCTCCAGTCCTGTCCGATGCAGGTACTCGTCCAGGGAAGCGAACACGCTGGCAGCCGTGTCCAGGCCCAGCGGGGCCGCTATCTGCCCGAGCAAGAGGTCCCACAGGCGCTCGGTTGCAGGTCCTGCGTCGCGCGGTCGGGTCGGAATCTCCACCAGCTCGACCCAGCCTCCGGGGCGGGTGACCCGGACCAGCTCCGCCACCACCTCGGACCAGGCATTGACCGGAATGCCCGACACGAGGAAGCGCTGGTGGACGAAGTCGAAGGAATCGTCCCGGAAGGGCAATCCCTGGAGCACGTTGCCCCGCACGTGCCGGTAGCCAGGAGGATGATCCGGCTTGCCCCGGACCAGATCCAAGCCCACCACCAGGGCGTCGGGGAACCGATGGCAGACCTCGAACCCCCACTGCCCCGTGCCCGTGCCCACGTCCAGGACCCGGACCGGGGATTCCACCGGGGCCAGGAAGTTGGCCCCCAGGGCCTCACGCAAGGCGAAGTGCTGGAGGTCCAACCGGTCCACCTCGTCGGGATGACGGGGAAAGAAGTACGAAGAGTCCGGCTCCCGGGGCCGGTTGAGGGCCGCCTCCACATCCTCCGGGGAGGGGAGTTCCAGCGTCCAGTCCACCAGGTCCAGCTCCCGGGCGGTGGCCAGCAGCGCGCGCAGGGTGCCCAGCCGACGCCGGGCCGTGGCCGGGGCCAGGCCCCGCCGGCGCAGCTCCAGGGCGTAGTCCAGCAGCCGGCGGGAGGCCGGCTCCGGCCCCAGCAGCAGGGAGCCGACCGCGGCCTCCACCGGGGTGCCGAGGAAGCG
>JAJPKS010000083.1 GCA_021323605.1 Bacillota bacterium
AACCAGCGGTAGGCGGTCACGGGATGGATGCCTTGCTCGCGCGCCCACTGCTTCAAGTTCATGGAAGTGGATTGTAGTGTATAGGCGCGTCAGCTGTTGTTAACCCCGACGGTCGGAGGCAGGGAGGCACCTGGCCGCCTCGTGCTCGGCCGGCCATGGGACGCGTCCGGCCGGGCGGCGGAGGCGACGGACGTGCTTCGATAACCGTGGCGTGAGCGACGAGACCACCTCCCTGGTCGAAGGTGCCCTCCGCGCCCGGCGCGGCGACGCCTACCGGCGACGGGTGGCCCGGCTCCATGGGATCGGGGGCCGGGAGATGTTCGAGGCCGCCCGGCGGCTGCTCCGTTCGGGGGAGGCGGCGAGGCGGGCGCTGGGGGCCGACATCCTGTCGGGGCTGGACCCGGGACGGCTGCCTCCGCCCTTCCAGGACGAGTCCGTCGCCCTTCTCCTGCCGGCCGTGGAGGTGGAGAGCGACCCCACCGCGCTCGCCGCCGTGGTCCGGGCGCTGGCCCGGCACGGGGTACGGCGTGCCATTCCGGCCCTGGTCGGGCTGGTCGACCACGAGGCCGTGGAGGTGCGGCTGGGGCTCGCCGCCGAGCTTCACTGGTGCACGTGGCAGGAGGGGGTGGAGCGGCCGGACGGGGCGGTGACGGCGGCTTTGATCAGGCTCTCGGCCGACCGGATCGCCGAGGTCCGGAACTGGGCGTGCTTCAACCTGGCCCAGAGCGACGTCGACGGCGAGGAGGTGCGGGCGGCGCTGTGGCGGCGGTCGAACGATCGTCACCACGACACCAGGATGGAGGCGCTGGCCGGGTTGGCGCGGCGTCGGGACGACCGGGTGGGGGACGTGCTCCTGCGGACCGTCGAACGCCTGGGTGCGGCGCGGCTCGGAGCCTGGATCGTCGATGACCTGGTGGCGTACGCGCGGGAGAGGGGAGACGAGCGTCTCCTGTGCCGGTTGACCTGACCGGGGACGCGGAGGCGGCCTCCGGACCCGGCCCCGCCGCTCAGTGGACCCGGTCGATGGCCGACCGGGCCAGGTCGGCGAGCAGCGTCCGCACCCCGTCCAGGTCGGCCTCCTCGAGTTCGCGGAGGGCGGTCGAGACCAGGTTCCGTGCTTCCTCGCCCACCCGATCGAGCGCGCCGCTGGCGATCACCAGACGTTGCACCTCGCGGACCTGCTCCTCGTCGGGCGTGCCCGCCAGCAGCTCGCGCACCCGGTCTCCGTGGTCCGGGTGCTCGACGGCGTAGATCAAGGGCAAGGAGACCGTGCGCTGGCGGATGTCCTGGCCCAGCGGTTTGCCCGAGCGCTCGCTGTAGTCGAGCAGATCGTCGACCATCTGAAAGGCGATGCCCAGCAGGTCGCCGAAGTGCTCCAGCCGGGCGATCAAGGCCTCGTCCGCCCCGGCCAGCTGCGCGCCCGCCCGGCAGGCGGCGGCGAACAGGGCCGCGGTCTTGCCCCGCACCACCTTCAGGTAGGTCTCGTAGTCGCCGGGGAAGGCGCCCCGGAGACGGACGTCGTCGATCTGGGCCAGGCAGATGGCCTCGACCGCCTGGGCGATGGTGGTGGTGACATCGGGGTTGCCGAGCTGGGCGATGACCCTGACCGCCTTGGCGAAGTAGTAGTCGCCGACCGCGATCGCGGTCGAGGCCCCCTCCCGGGCGGCCACGGTGGGCCGGCCCCGGCGGGTGGGGGCCTCATCGACGTAGTCGTCGTGGACCAGGGTGGCGTCGTGAATCAGCTCGATGGCGCCGGCCAGGGCCGCCGCCTGCAGCGGGTCGGCCCGACGGCCGAGACGGCTGCTGAGCATGGCCAGGAGCGGCCGGACGCGCTTGCCCCCGGCCTCCACCAGGCGCCGCATGGGCAGCTGCACCGGCTCGGGATCCACCAGCAGCTGCCGGGCCAGCTCCAGCTCCACCAGCCGGCGCTCTCGGGCCAGCTTCGAGTCGGCCTCGACCGTGGTCGTGGGCGCGATCACGCGCGCCGCGGCCCGCCGGCGGCCGAAGTCCCCGTCCATCTGCAGCGCCACCTGGCGCTGGCGGGGGCCGTCCAGCTCCACGGCGAAGACCGACTGCCACGGCCCCAGCACCAGCCGGCCCTCCTCGACCAGCAGGGTGCAGGCGGGGAGGAGGAGGAGCTGCCGGCAGTGGGCATGGCCGTTGATCGGCTCTGCCGGGCCCACGCTCGGCCGCCGCACGAGGTCGTCGTGCCGGTAGGGGACGCCGGCGGGGGCCAGCCGCTCGAGCGTGGCCGTCAGGTCCTCGAGCAGGAAGGGCTCGTTCTCGTTGACGGCCAGGCCCAGCGTGGTGTGCAGCGACTGGAGGTGCAGCCGGCCGTTGCGCAGGCCGGCGGCGGCGATCTCGTCCTGGAGGCGGGCCGTGATGTCGACGAACTCGGTCGACCGGGAGGTGGGGAGCTGGAGCCGCCGCCCCACGATCATCGGGCGTCGGCGATGGTCGCCGTGAGCAGGTCCCGCAACGGGGGCGCGGGCGGGCCGCCGGCCGCCGCCGCCGCGGTGCGTTCCACGGCCTGGGCGAAGCCCACCTGCAGGCGCTGGTCGCGGGTCTCGGCCAGGAGGCGTGAGGCGCGGGCCAGGCAGAGATCGCCCAGGAGGAGCCGGGGCGCATCCGGCGCCTGGCCGCCCAGCCGCTGGAGCTGCAGCCCCGACTCCACCATCGCCGCCGCCAGGGCCACCTCGGCGGGAGCCCGGAGCCGGTAGAAGGCGTAGGCGTCGCCCATGCCCTCCTCCCACACCGGCTCCAGGCCCCTCAGGTGGACGTCGATCTCGGCCCGCTCGCTCAAGCGCTCCTTCCTTCTGGAGTGCGCGTACGCTCCCCCGGCGGCGTGGGACGTTCCCCGGCCCCGGGCTCGACTCGCTCGATCACGCTGGCGGCCAGGTGCCGGAAGGCCGACAGCGCCCGCAGGCAGGAGTCGTCGTCCCGGGTGACGACGTAGTACAGGCCGAAGCCCAGCACCGTGTTCAGCACCAGCGGCACCAGCACCTCGCGGTCGACCTTGAGCCGCACGCGGCCGTCCGCCTCCAGGCGGTCGATCTGCTCCTGGACGACCTCTCGGTAACGCGTGAACAGTTCCGGCAGGTAGGCGCGCAGGCGCTCGGTGCGGGGCGCCTGGACCAGGAGATCGAATGCCGCCAGCTGCATGTCCCCCAGGCGACGAAGCGTGTCCCAGATGGACGCCACCCCCAGCTCCAGGGCCTCCAGCGGGTCCGAGAGGCGATTGCAGGCCGCCCGAAGCTCCTCGACCGACCGGGCCGTGAGGTACCGCCACGCCTCCACCAGAAGCTCCGATTTGGTCGGGAAGTAGTACTGCAGGTTGCCGATGGCGACCCCTGCCCGGGAGGCGATGGCGCGGACGCTGGTCCCCGCGTATCCGTTCTCGAGCAGCGACTCCGCGGCCGCCCTGACGATCTGTTCCCGGGCTCCGGTCGAACCGTCGGTGAGGAGGCTACTGGTCATACGTATGTATTAGTCTACCGCGCCATGGGTCTCGCGCCGGGATGTTCAGGTCTGCTACGTTCTCCGCGGTGGATCGGTGTCGGGGTGGGGTGCTCCGGCGATCCGGCGAAGGCCACGGAGGGATGCGCCGGTTGCAGGGTTCCGAGGGGTGCTGACGCGCGAGCAGGTGTTCCCGAACCGGGTGGCCGGGGTGATCGACTCCGATGACCCGGAGGCCGCCTTCCGTGCCTGCGTGGCGGCGCTGGAGGGTGGGATCGGCACCATCGAGGTCTCCATGCGCGTCCCCTCCTGCCTGGACATCGTGCGGGGCCTGGTGGCGAGCACCGGGGGAACCCTGCCGGTGGGGGTGGGGACGGTCTCGGAGAAGGACGTCGTGCCCCAGGCCAGGCTGGCGGGGGCGGCCTTCGTCGCCACCACCATCGTGCTGCCCGAGGTGGCCGCCGCCTGCCGGGAGCAGGACATCCTCTGCGTCATGGGCGCCCTCACCCCCAGCGAGATCGAGCTCGCTCGCCGCAGCGGGGCCGACGTGGTGCACCTCTTCCCCGTCCAGGCCATGGGCGGCCCGGACTACGTCCGCTGGCTTCAGGGCCCGATGGCGGGGACGCCCTTCTGGGTGTCGGGCGGGGTGGAGATCGATCAGATCGAGGAGTACCTGTCGCTGGGGGTGGTGGCGGTCGGGCTGACCACGGCTCTCTTCCCGCCCGACGCGGTCCGTCGCGGCGACGGGGCGGTGATCGCAGCCCTCGCCCGGCGGGCGGCGGCGGCGGCCGGGGCGGTCTGGGCCTCCTGAGCCGGGGCCGGCCGAGCGGGTCGGTCAGGCCCGGTCGTGGCCGGCCCGTGCCCGATCGACGGCCTGACGCACCCGGGGGATGACCTCTCCGGCCAGGAGGCGGAGCTGGGCCTCGACGTCGCGGTCGGGGCCGAACAGGAAGCCGTCCATGCCCTCCTCCAGGGCGAGGTGGGTCAGCGTCTCGACCCACCGCTCGACGGGGCCCTCGAAGGGGCCTCCGCCCTCGCCCCCGATGTGACCGAAGACGTTGTACAGGCGGGTGATGGAGGCCGGATCGCGGCCCGCCGCCAGCGCCGCCTCGTCGATGCGACGCTGCATCCCCCCCAGCACCTCCGGCGGGGCGTAGGGGGAAGAGGGGACCCAGCCGTCGGCGAGCCGACCGGTGATCCCCAGTCCACGGGGCCCGTAGGTGCCCAGCCAGATCCCCATGGGGTGGGCCGGCACCGGCCCGGCGTGGAGGCCATGGAGCCGGTAGAAGCGGCCCTCGAAACGGATCCCCCGCCGCCCGCTCCACACCAGCCGGACGAGCGCGATCGCCTCCTCCAGGGCGCTCAACGCCTCGCCCCGCCCGCGGGCCACCCCGCCCATGGCCGCGATCCCCTCCGGGAAGGCACCGGCCCCGAGCCCCAGCTCCACCCGGCCCCCGGTCAGCCGGTCCAGCGAGGCGGCGGCCTTGGCCAGCACGGCGGGTGGCCTGAGGGGGAGGTTGGCCACGTCCGGGAACACGGTCACCCGCTCGGTGCGGGCCGCGATCACCGCCAGCAGGGTCCAGGTGTCGAGGAACCGTGCCTGGTAGGGATGGTCCTGGACGCCGATCAGGTCCAGGCCCAGGTCGTCGGCGAGCCGGGCCAGGCGCAGCGTCTCCCCGGGCCGGGCGGCGTCGGGGATCAGGAAGCTGCCGAACCGGAGTGGCCGGCCAGGGTCGGGCATTGACTCCTCCTCATGATCGTGACACGCCCGCCGGCGCGCCGCCAGCCGGGCCGGTGGGTCAGGGACGGCGGGCCCGTGCCCGTTCCACCGCCCGCTGCAGGGCCTGCTCCACCACCACCCGCACCATGCGCTTGCGCCAGGCGTGGTGCAGGTCGGCGTTGTCCAGCGGCTTGGCCGGCCGCGCCGCCAGCTCGGCGGCGGCGGCGATCGCCTCCGGGGTCGGCTCCTGGCCCGCCAGCAGCTCGCCGGCCGCCGGCGCCTCGACGGGATGGGAACCGACCCCGGACATCACGATCCGGACCCGCTCGAGGCGCCCGTCCACCAGCCGCAGGGCCACCCCGGCGCCGGCAATGGGGAAGTCGATCGAGCCCCGGCGGCGGAGCTTCACGTAGGCGGAGGCGAGCCCGTCGGCCGGGGGCAGACGCAGCGCCGTGATCACCTCGTGGGCGGGCTTGGCCAGGTACTGGATGCCGTCGTCGCGGTAGAGCTCGGCCGCCGGCAGCTCGCGTTCCCCGTCCGGTCCGACGAGGACGACCGTGGCCCCGAGGGCGATGGCCACCGGGGCGGTGTCGGTCGAAGACACGGCCCAGCAGCGCGGGCTGCCGGGGGCGACCAGGCAGACGTCACCGTCTTTCTTCATGCAGAAGCCGATCGACCGCCGCCACTCGTAGGTCATGTCGTAGTAGTTGCAGCGGGTGTCGACGCAGAGGTTGCCACCGACGGTGCCGGCGTTGCGGAGCGCCGGCGAGGAGACCAGGCCGGCCGCCTCCGCGTAGCCGGGATGGCCCTCGACCAAGGCGGGGTGCTCGGCCGCCTCGGTCAGGGTCACGAGCGCCCCCAGCTCGAAGCCGGAGCGGGCGTCTCCCCGCACGCCGCGCAGCTCGGACAGGTGGGCGAGCCCGATCAGGGTGTCGGCCTCGATCTGACGGCGCTTCAGCTTGGGCAGGAGATCGGTGCCGCCGGCCACCAGCACCGCCCGCGGGCCGACCTCGGCCACGGCCGCGGCCGCGGCCGCGGCTGAGGCCGGCTTCAGGTAGCGGAGTCGGGGCAGCCGGAGCACGTCAGCGCCCTGCGGCCGCGAAGGCGCGCTCCAGCTCCTCGCCCACCCGCAGGTCGTGGGGGTCGGGCGGGTCGACCCGGATCGGCGCCCCGTAGTCGACGTCGGGGAAGCGGCGGGGACCGTAGCGGGCCTCCTGGCCCCGGGCCCGGGCGTCCAGGGCCCGCAGCACCTTCTCGGGCGTGATCGGCGTCTCGTCGATCCAGATCCCGAGGGCGTCGAAGACGGCGGCGTTGATCGCCGGTATCACCGGCAGCAGAGGACCCTGGCCGGCCTCCTTGGCGCCGTAGGGACCCTCGGGGTCCACCGTCTCGACCAGGAAGGTCTCGATCTCGGGCATCTCGAGGACGGTCGGCGACTTGTACTCGAGCATGCTCGGCCACTTGTGCCGGCCCTTGCGGTAGACCTGCTCCTCCATCAGCGCCTCGCCCAGGGCCATGTACACACTGCCCTCGACCTGGCCCTTGACGGCGAGCGGGTTGATCGCGCGTCCGACGTCGTGGGCGATCCAGACCTTGTTGACACGGATCAGTCCGGTGCGGGCGTCGGCGTCCAGGTCCACCACGCAAGCGGTGTAGCTGTAGGCCGGGCTGGGGCCGACCCCCGAGCCCTTGAAGGGACCGGCGATCCGCGGCGGCCGGTAGGAACCGCTGGTGGAGAGGGCTCCGAACCTGGTGGTGGCCAGCTGACAGGCCTGCTCGAAGCTCACCTCCCCGACCCTGCCCTCGCGGACCTCGATCTCGTCCAGGTCGCCCTGCACGCCCGTCGCCTCGGCCACCGCCTCGACCAACAGCCGGCGCATGCGGCGGGCCGCCTCCAGGGCGGCGTTGCCGGCCATGAAGGTCACCCGCGAGGAGTACGAGCCCAGGTCCACCGGGGTGGCGTCGGTGTCGGCGGTGACCAGCCGTACGTCGGCCGGCCGGAGACCCAGCTCCTCGGCGACGACGGTGGCCAGCACGGTGTCCGAGCCCTGCCCGATGTCCATGGCCCCGCAGTAGGCCGTCACCCCGGTGCGATCGAGCTTGAGCTGGACCTCGGAGTGGGGCATGTCGTTCCAGTAGATGGGCGTGCCGGCGCCGGACATGTAGGCCGAGGCGGCGAAGCCCATGCCATGGCCGGGGCGCCGGGGGCGGCCGCGGTAGCCGGAGGCCTGCAGCACCTTCTCCGTGCACTCCTCGAGCCCGCAGGAGGTGACGCGCAGCCAGTTGACGGCCCGGGTGAAGGGCCGGACGTAGTTCCGTCGCCTCAGCTCGACCGGGTCCAGGCCCAGCTCGCGGGCGATCTTCTCCAGGTGGAGCTCGATGGCGAAACGGCCCTGGGGGGTGCCGTGACCGCGCTTGGGACCGCAGGGGGCCTTGTTGGTGAAGAGCCGGACCCCCTCGAACTTGTAGGCGGGGATGGCGTAGGTCACGGTCTGCAGGGTCCCGGTGTAGAAGACCGTGGCCGGACCGTAGGAGCCGTAGGCGCCACCGTCGAGGGCGGTCCGAACGTGCATGGCGGTGATCCGCCCCTCCCGGGTGACGCCGGTCCGCATCCAGATCAGGACCGGGTGGCGCCCGCGGTGGGCGTAGAAGACCTCCTCCCGGGTCAGGGTGCAGCGCACCGGTCGGCCGGTGACCATGGCCAGTTTGGCGACCACGATCTCGTGCGAGAAGGGGTCGGTCTTGCCCCCGAAGCCGCCGCCGTGGGCGGCGCCGATCACGCGGATCCGGTGCATGGGCAGCTCCAGGACCTTGGCCAGGGCCCGGTGCACGTAGTGCACCACCTGGGTCGATGACCAGAGGGTCAACCGGCCGTCCTCGTAGGTGGCGAGGGCGCTGTGCTGCTCCATGGGCAGGTGGGTGTTGCCCTGGTAGAAGAAAAGATCCTCGCGCACGTGGTCGGCGGCCGCGAACCCCGCCTCGACGTCGCCGAACTCGTAGCTGACCAGGCGGTGGACGTTGCCGCGCTGGCGGGTCAGGGCGGGGTCGTGGATCGGCTCGTCGACCGGGTCCCGGAGTGCCTCCTCGATCGACATCACCGGTTGCAGGGGCTCGTAGGAGACCCGGATCGCGTCCAGGGCCGCGGCCGCCGTCTCCTCGTCGACGGCGGCCACCGCCGCCACCGGGTCGCCCACGAAGCGCACCTTCTCGAACTCCAGCGCACGCTCGTCCTGGGAGACGGGCATGATGCCGTAGCGGATGGGGAGGTCCATCCCGGTCAGCACCGCCTTCACCCCGGGGATGCGCCGGGCGGCGGCGGTGTCGACGCTCAGGATGCGAGCGTGGGGGTGAGGGCTGCGCAGGATCCTGGCGTGGAGCATGCGCGGCAGCTGGAGGTCGTCGGCGTAGCGGGCGGTCCCGGTCACCCGGGCCACGGCGTCCACGCGGGGCAGCGGTCGCCCCACCACCTCCAGCTCGCCGTCGGTGCTCATGCTCCCATCCTCCTCGCGGCCAGCTCGACCGCATCCACGATGGTGGCGTACCCGGTGCAGCGGCACAGGTTGCCCGCCAGCGCCTCCTCGATCTGGCGGCGGCCAGGCTTCGGGTTGCGGTCCAACAACGCCTTGGCGGCCAGGAGCATGCCCGGGGTGCAGTACCCGCACTGGACCGCGCCCAGCTCGAGGAACGCCTGCTGGAGGGGGTGGAGGTGGGCCGGGCTGCCCAGGCCCTCGACGGTCGTGATCTCGTGCCCTTCCAGCTGCACCGGCAGCAGGAGGCAGCTGAGCTGGGGCCGACCGTCCACCAGGACGGTGCAGGTGCCGCACTCGCCCAGCTCGCAGCCGTGCTTGGTGCCGGTCAGGCCGAGCTGTTCGCGGAGCACCTCGAGGAGCGTGGCGTGGACCGGGACCAGGACCTGGTGCTCCTCGCCGTTGACTCGGAGGAGGAGCACCTCGCGGTGCACCGGCCGCTGTAACTCGTTCAACATAGCGAACCAATTTCGAGCATAGCTGGGGCCGCCTCAGAGGTCAATTTCGTTCCATATCGCGAACGAATCGGTTCCCCTTCGGGGTGAGTTCGTTCATAATGCTGAACGATGGTCCCCGCCGTCGAGCGTTCCTTTCGCAACCTCGACCTCTTGAGCCGCAGCCCCGCGCCGATGGGCACCTCGGAGGTGGCCCGTCGCCTGCGTCTGGCCAAGAGCACGGCCCACGGGCTGCTGCGGGCGCTGGAGGCGGTGGGGGCGGTCGAGGAGGTTCACCGTCGCTACCGACTGGGGCCGGCGGTCGAACGCCTGGCCGCGGTGGCCGAACTGCGCCGGCGCTGGCGGCCGGTGCTCGAGCGGGTCGCCGAGGAGACCGGAGAGACCGCCTTCCTCGGCCAGCCGCGCGGCCAGCGAGTGGCGATCCTGGACGAGGTCCTGGGCGCCGGCGCGCCGGTCATCTCGGCCCCTACCGGCAGCCACGTCCCGGCCTCGGCCGGGGCGCTCCGCAAGGTGCTGGCGGGAGCGCGGGTCGCCGAGGACCGAGGTGAGTACCTTGAAGGTGTGAACGCGGTCGCGGCCGCGGTGCCCGGCGGTCTGGTCTGGGTGGCCGGCTTCGCCGCCCGGCTCACGCCGGAGCGCCTGGCGGCGGTGGCGGATCTGCTGGGGCGTCTGGTGTGCCGGTAGCCGGCCCACGCCTGCGCGTGGAGAAGTACCGCGACCTCCTGGCGCGCATCCACGCGCTTCCCCGTCGGCGCCTGACGCTGATGATCGGGGTGGACGGCCCCCGGGGGGCGGGGAAGACCACCTTCACCCGCGCCCTGGCGGCCCTGGACCCAGGGCTGGACATCGTGCAGGTGGACGACTTCTGGCTGGCTCGGGAGCAGCGACGGCAGGAGCGCGGCGAGGCGCCGGCGGAGGAGGTGGCGGCCGACGTGGACTGGCGCCGGCTGCGCGCCCACGTCCTGATGCCCCTGGGCCGCGACCAGCCGGCCCGGTACCAGCGCTACGACTGGACGACGGACGCCCTGGCCGAGTGGCGCATGGTGCCGGTGGGCGGCATCCTGATCGTGGAGGGCCTCTACGCCTGCTCACGCCCGCTGGAGGGCTTCTACGATTTCCGGATCTGGGTCGACGCCCCGCTCGAGGTGCGCCGGAGTCGGGGGATGAGCCGGAACGGGGAGGGGGAGGAGACGCGGCGACGCTGGCTTTCGGCCGAGGCCGCCTACCTGGCGGCGCAGAACCCGGCCGTCCGGGCCAACCTGCGCGTGGACGGCTCCGGCTCCTTGCCCCACGACCCCCTCCAGGAGTACGTGCGCATCCGGGACGAGCCCGGCCGGGGATGACCGAAGGCCGGCCCGGCGGCCCACACGTCCGCCCGGGGGCATCTCGACGATGGATGCCAGGGAGGCTCCCGGAGCGCGTCACTCACGCCCGCCGGCCCGCAACGGGTCCAGCCAGCGGACCTCCCGGAAGCGGGCGAAATCCGTGTCGGCCGAGCAGATGGTGAGGCCGTGCTCGATGGCCAGGGCGGCGATCTGAGCGTCCGTGACCAGATTTCCCCGCAGCTGGTAGGAGGCGATCAGCGATCCCAGCACGGCCGCGTGCCGGTCAGTTGGGTTCGGGACCCAGACGGTCTCGCAGGCGAGCCAGTCGCTGACGTAGGACCAGGCCTGCTCGGGGGCCAGCGGGCGATCCGATGCCCGGGGATGGGTGACGATCCGGATGAACGCGCCGAGGACCAGCCAGGGCAGGCCGACGCGCCGGGGGCCGTTGAGCGCCTCGGTGAGCCAGGCGCGGGCCGCCTCGTGGAACCGGCTTGCGCTGTCGACGGCGAACAGCAGAATGTTGGCGTCGACCAACATCAGCGGGCAGCGGGCCCATCGAGCTGCTCCAGGGCCTCGGCGACGTCGATCACGTCGACGTGGATCCCGATCCTCTCGGCTCGCTGCCGGAACGGCCGGCGGGGCGGCCTGGCCTTGAGCCCGGCGCGGATCAGGTCGTTGATCACCTCGCTCAGCCCGGCTGACCGCTCTCGACGTATCCGGTCGAGCGCCGCCGCCACGTCGTCATCCAGCACGACCGTCGTGCGCATGCTCATCATTCTACATCTCGATGTCAAACCATTGACGTCGCGATGATCGAACCACTCGGGAGACGGCGGGACGTCTCCGGCTCCTTTTCCCGCCAGTGGCCTCGGCGCCGTCGTGACCACGGCCGTGGCCAGCCGATGGTGTCGGCTCCGCGCTCTCCGGAACAGCCTCCTCGGCCACCGCCCTATGATCTCCAACGGTCGTGTTGCGCTGGCTGACCGCAGGAGAGTCGCACGGGCCCCAGCTGACCGTGGTCCTGGAGGGGGTCCCGGCCGGCCTGGAGCTGTCCGCGGACGACCTCCGCCGGGACCTCCGCCGGCGCCAGGGTGGCCACGGTCGCGGCGGCCGCCAGCAGATCGAGGTCGACCAGGCCCACATCGTGGGCGGCGTGCGGGGCGGCGTCACCCTGGGCAGCCCCGTCGCCCTGGTGATCGAGAACCGCGACCACCAGAACTGGACGGCGCAGATGACGCCCGAGCGCGAGGGCTTCGCTCCCACGCCGGTGACCCGCCTTCGCCCCGGCCACGCCGACCTGGCCGGCGCCCTCAAGTACGGCCACCAGGACGTGCGCAACGTCCTCGAGCGCTCCAGCGCCCGGGAGACGGCGGCCCGGGTGGCGGC
>JAJPKS010000185.1 GCA_021323605.1 Bacillota bacterium
GGCAATCCCGACCGGGTGGCCGGGGGCGACTCGTACTACTACCACGCCGCGGCCAACCTGCTCGCCGAGGGCAAGGGGTTCATCAACCCGTTCCTGTACTACCCCCACAACCTCCACCACCACGTGGCCACCGCCAGCTGGCCGCCGCTGTTCGTGTTCGTGCTGGCGGCGGCGTCGGTCGTCGGGTTCAAGAGCTTCCTCGCGCACCGCGTGTGGTGCTGCATCGTGGGCACCGCGGCGATCGCGGTGTGCGGCCTGGCCGGGCGCGAGGTCGGCGGTCGCCGGGTCGGGCTGCTGACGGCATTCCTGGTGGCCGTGTACCCGAACATCTGGATGAGCGACGAACTGGTGCTCTCCGAGGCGCTGTCGCCGCTGCTGGTGGCGCTCGTGCTCCTCACCGCCTACCGCTTCTGGCGGCGGCCGGGCTGGCAGCGCGCCGCCGCCTTGGGCGCCGCGATCGGCGTGGCCGCGCTCGGGCGTGACGAGCTGGCCCTCCTGGCCGTCTTCATCCTGGTGCCCCTCGCCCTCATGGCCAAGGCTGTGCGCTGGCGCTCGCGCGTCGGCTTCCTCGGCGCGGGGGCACTCACGGCAGCACTCGTCGTCGCTCCGTGGGTCGGCTACAACATGAGCCGCTTCGAGAAGCCCGTCTTCATCAGCTCAGGGTTCGGGGTCACGCTCGCCTCGGCCAACTGCAACGAGACGTACTCGGGGCGCTTCATCGGCTACTGGTCCTACGCCTGCGCCCTGCGCGCGCCGCTCGACAGGCGGGCCGACGAGTCGGTCCAGGCCGCCGAGGCGCAGGCCTACGCCCTCCGCTTCGTCCGGGCCCACGAGAACCGGCTCCTGGCAGTCGAGGCGGCCCGCCTCGGGCGAGGCTTCGGCTTCTTCCACCCGCTCGACCAGGTCCACCTCGACTCGCTGGTCGAGACGCGCCCCTACCACTGGGCCCTCGTCGGCCTCGGCATGTACTACGGCCTCTTCGCGCTCGGGATCGGGGGCGTCGTGGTGCTCCGCCGGCGGCGGGTGCCGGTCGGCCCGCTCCTCGCCATCGGCCTCGACGTCGTGATCGCCATGTCCCTCACCTTCGGCAACACCCGCTACCGGACGCCTTTCGAGGTCAGCCTGGCCATCCTGGCCGCCGTGCAGCTCGACTGGGTGTGGGCCCGGCTGCGCCCGGTCCGCCAGGGGCACCTCGGCGACCGGGCCGAAGGGCACGGCCGCGGGGAGCCCGCCGAGCGGGGGACGAGGAGCCAGCCCCCGTCGGGGGCCGGCGTGGGACCGGGGACCCCGCGAGCTCGTCGCTCGCCGACGCTGCCCGGTAGCTGGCGGGTGGCCGTGGAGCCGGGGCCCGACGTGCTGGTGGTGCTGCCCGCGTACAACGAGCAGGCCTCGGTGGGCGTGGTGGTCGGGGAAGTGCGACGGGAGGCGCCCGGGGTGCGGGTGCTGGTGGTGGACGACGGTTCGACCGATGCCACGGCTTCGGTGGCCCGGGCCGCAGGAGCCGAGGTGGTGTCCGACGTGCTCAACCTCGGTGTCGGCGGCGCCATGCGGGTGGGGTTCCGCTACGCAGCTGCCCACGGCTTCCGCGCCGTCGTGCAGGTCGACGCCGACGGGCAGCACGATCCGCGCGACCTCCCTCGGCTGCTGGCCCCCCTCGATCCCGACGCGCCGCCCATGGTGGTCATCGGGGCCCGCTTCGCCGGCACCGGGGAGTTCCCGGTGCCCCTCGCCCGCCGGTTGGCGATGCGGCTCCTGGCTGCCTACCTGTCGCGCCTCACCCGGGTGCGCCTGACCGACGTCACCTCGGGGTTCCGCGCCCACAACCGGGCGGCCATCGAGCTGTTCGCCCGCACCTACCCGGCCGACTACCTCGCCGACACCGTCGAGTCGCTCGTGATCGCGGCCGGCGCCGGCGGCACCGTGCTCCAGGTGCCGGTGACCATGCGCCCCCGCTACGCCGGCACCTCGACCCAGTCCACCGGCAAGGCGGCGCTCTACCTGGCGCGGGTGGTCCTCATGCTGGCGCTCACCATCCTGCGGCGCCGCCCCCCGCTCGGCCGGGCCGCCCTGGGCCGGGCCCCCTCGCCACGACCGGTTCCGCCGGCGCCCGGCAACCCGGCTGGCCGGCCCGGCAACCCGGCTGGCCGGCCCGACCACCCGGCTGGCCGGCCCGACCACCTGGCCGGCCCGCCAGGCAACGAGCCCCCGGCCGGCCCGCCAGGCAACGAGCCCCCGGCCGGCCCGCCAGGCAACCGAGCCGTCCAACCCTACGAGCAAGCCGTCCAACCCGGCTTCGAGCAAGGAGGTGCCCCGTGAGCGGCGTGCACGTGATCGCCCTGGTGAGCGCGCTGGTGACGCTGAGCGTGATCGTCGAGCTCTCGCGCCGCCGGCAGCTGCGCGAGAAGTACGCCGTGGTCTGGCTGGCGGTGGGCCTCGTCGTGGCCGTCTTCGCCATCGCACCGGGCCTCTTCAACCGTCTCGCCCACGCCATGGGCGTGATCAACCCACCGGACCTGCTCTCGGTCGTGTCGGTGCTCTTCCTCCTCGTGGTGTGCGTCCACCTGAGCTGGGAGCTCGGGCGGATGGAGGACAAGACCCGGGTGCTGGCCGAAGAGCTCACGCTCTTGCGCAAGGAGCTCGAGGAGCGGACGCTACCGGCCTGAGGGCGCCCCAGCCCGCGCCGGGCGCGTCGCGGCCACGAGCGCCTCGAGCGTCCCGCGGGCGGTCGCCTCCCAGGTGAGGTGGCTGGCCCGCTCCAGCGCGGCCGCGCCGAGCCGCGCCCGCAGGGCGGGATCGGACAGCACGCGGTCGAGCGCCGAGAGGAGCTCGGCGGGCCCGGAGGCGAGCAGTCCCGTCACGCCGTCGACCACGGCGTCGGCGTGCCCGGGGATCCGCGTGGCAACCGCCGGTGTCCCGCAGGCCGCCGCCTCGGTGATCGTCATCCCCCACCCCTCGTGCGACGAGGTCGAGGCCACCACCCAGGCCCGCCGATAGAGGTCGAGCAGCTGGGCGTCGGTCAGGCGCCCGGGCAGCCGCAGCCACGAGCCGGCGTCGCGGGCCGCCACCTCCGCCCGGAGGCGCTCGAGCTCGTACCCCTCGCCGGCGACCACGGCACGCAGGTCGGGGTGGCGCGCCTTGAGGCGGCCCAGCACCTCGATGAGCACGTCGAAGTGCTTCACCGGCACGAGCCGGCCGACCGCCACCACGAGGGGCCGGCGCGAGCGCCGCCCCCCGGGGGTGAAGCGAGGGTCGACGCCGGGGGGCACGACCCAGACCCGCGACGGGTCGAGTCCCAGAGTGGCGACGATGTCCTGGCGCGAGGAATCCGACAGGGTGACGACGTTGGTCGACCGGTAGAGGGGCGGCGCGAGGTACCGCTCGGTCAGCTCCCCGAGGCGGGCCCAGCCGGGCGAGAGCACCATGCGCCACATCTCGCCGTGCACGTGGTGCAAGAAGACGACGCGGGGGCCCCGCGCCCACAGGGGGGAGAAGAAGGGCATGCCGTTCCAGATCTCGACCAGCCCGTCCCACCGGCCGCTCCGCCCCACGATGCCGCTCAGTGCGGCGCGCGGGAACACCAGGTAGCGGCCGGCCTTGCGGACGACGCGGTAGCCGTCGCGCACGACCTCGACCGGGTGCCCGGCGGCGAACGAGGTCCGCATCGTCACCTCGAGGCCGGCCGCCGCCCACTGGGCCGCCACGCGGGCTGCGTGGAGCTCGGAGCCGCCGGCCTCCGGGTCGTCGAGGTCGCGCCAGGCAAGGATGTGGATCCGCCGGAGCCCGGCGCCGGCCGCCAGGTCACCGAGCTTCGGCGGGGCCTCCTCGCCCGCTGCGGGCGGCTCCCCGGCCAACCCCTCGGGCGGGGGCTCTCCAGGCGGGTGCTCGGCAGTCATGGTCGCTCGGAGGTGGGCACGAGCAGCCCGGCCGGAGCCGGCACGGGAGCGGGCGGGCCCGGCACCCGTGCGGCGGCGCTCCCGCTCCTGGGCCGCAGCCGTCCCCACCACCCGATCCGGTCCTTCAGCTGCAGGATCGGGCGCTCGACGAGCAGGTAGCTCGCCGCGGCAGACGCGGTGGCCAGCCCGAGGACCCCGAGCAGCAGCTGCCACCACGGCAAGCCGAAGGGGAAGTTCAGGTTGCGATGCGTCCACCGCAGGTACTGGAGGATCCACCCCTGGTGCCAGAGGTAGATGCCGTAGGAGACGACGCCCACCGCGGCCACCGGCCGGTTGGAGAGGAACCGCCGGATGAGGCCCCGGCGGCTCGGCCCGAACACGGCCGGCAGCAGCAGGAAGAAGGCAAAGGTCCCGTAGAGGGACTGGCGCACCAGGTTGAGGGCCAGGTGGTCCGTGTAGATGGGCACGATCGGGATGCCCTGGTTCGACACGGCCCAGAAGGCCGCCCCCGCGCAGGCCCAGCTCACCCACGGCATGAGGGGGTGCCAGAGCCAGCGCGGCTCCGAGTTGCGGTGCGCCAGCCAGCTGCTCATGACGGCGAGGAACATCCCGAGGGCGAACAGGTCCAGCCAGGCGGGAAGCCAGATGGTCATCACGTGGGCTTCGAGCGTGTGCTGGTGGAACACGAAGGTCCGGAACCCCAGGCTCACCCCGACGAGCACGGCAAGGCCCACGAGCTCCCGCACCAGCTGGTTGCGGTCCGAGCGCCGGCGCGCCCCCACGACCGCCGCGTACAGGGGGAGGAACAGGTAGAACGTCACCTCCGTGCACAGCGACCACGCCTGCGACACGCCGGTCAGGACCACGTGGGGGAAGTAGATCTGGGCGAAGCCGTAGTAGATGAGCACGTTGCGCCACCCGTGGAGGAGGTGCACGTCGCCGTGCATGACGTAGCTCACGACGGTGAAGGCCAGCCAGTACGCCGGCACGATCCGCAGCAGGCGGCGGACCCAGAACCGCCCGGTGCTCGGTGCCTTGCCGCCACCGATGTGGGAGGCGGCAAAGGGCCGGTAGAGAAGGAAGCCCGAGATGAGGAAGAACACCGACACGCCGATCTCGAGGCGGGCGGTGTAGATCCCGTAGGGCGACGACGTCGTGAACCCCGAGATGAAGGCCGTGTGCACCATCACCACGGTGACGGCGGCAAAGGCGCGCAGGCCGTCGAAGCACGGGAAGTGGCGCGGCCGGACCGGCTCCTGGCGGGCGCCTCGGCGGCGCCGCGCCGGCACCGGCGACCCCGCCGCCTCCGGTCCGGCGGAGGGCCCAGGGGCCGGCCCGACTTCGATCGCCTCGGGCGCCAGGCCACCGTCGACCCCGGGAAGCGCCCCCTCACCACGGGGAACCGTGGCGCCCGCAAGCGGCGGAGGCCCCGCCACCGCCGGCTTGGGAGCCGCCACGGCGGGCGGACCGGGCACGGCGGCGGCGCTCAGGAGCGGGCGGGCCTCCCCGCGGTCGGCCCTGGCAACACCGTCGTCTCCGGTCACTGCGCCCCTTCGATCACCCGATCGCCACGGTGCCGTACCCCCCTCGCCGCGCCCGCCGCGCGCCCGCCAACGCCACCGACGGGCGGCCGGGTGGCGGTTGCCAGCCGGCACCCTCGGGCCCGGACCGCAGAACGGTCGTCCACACTACCTGGCAGCTGATGAACCCGGTGCCGTCACCGATCGCCAATGGTTCCGATCGAGGAGCGCTTTGACCTCGCACCTGGCCGCCGGCACGCCGGCTCGCTACAGCCCGAGCACCGGGCGCAGGACCTCGCCCGTGTAGCTGCCCTCTGTCTTGGCCACCTCCTCGGGCGTCCCTTCGGCGACGACGCGTCCCCCGCCCTCGCCCCCCTCCGGCCCGAGATCGACCACCCAGTCGGCGCTCTTCACCACGTCGAGGTTGTGCTCGATCACCACCACCGTGTTCCCCTGGTCGACGAGCCGGCCCAGCACGTCGAGCAGGCGCCGTACGTCCTCGAAGTGCAGGCCGGTGGTGGGTTCGTCGAGGATGTAGAAGGTGTGGCCCGTCGGGCGCCGGCTCAGCTCGGCCGCCAGCTTCACCCGCTGCGCCTCACCCCCGGACAGGGTCGGCGCCGGCTGCCCCAGGCGGACGTAGCCGAGCCCGACGTCCACGAGCGTCTGGAGGTGCCGGACGATCGGCGGCTGGTTGGCGAAGAAGCCCAGGGCCTCCTCGCAGGACATGTCGAGCACGTCGGCGATCGACTTGCCCCGGAACGTGACCTCGAGCGTGTCGCGGTTGTAGCGGGCCCCCTGGCACACCTCGCAGGGGACGTACACGTCGGGCAGGAAGTGCATCTCGATCTTGATCGTGCCGTCGCCCGCACAGGCCTCGCACCGGCCGCCCCGCACGTTGAAGGAGAAGCGGCCGGGCTGGTACCCGCGCACGCGGGCCTCGGGTGTCTGGCTGAACAGACGGCGGACGTGGTCGAAGACGCCGGTGTAGGTGGCCGGGTTCGACCGCGGCGTCCGCCCGATGGGTGCCTGGTCGACGTCGACCACCTTGTCGAGGTGCTCGACCCCCTCCACCTTGCGGTGCCGACCCGGCGGCATCTTGGCCCGATGGAGGCGCTGGGCCAGGGCGCGCAGCACGATGTCGTTGACGAGGGTCGACTTGCCCGACCCCGACACGCCGGTCACCGCCACCAGGCACCCGAGGGGGAAGGCCACGTCGATGTTCGCCAGGTTGTGCTCGGCGGCCCCCTTGACCACGAGGTACTGGCCCGTCCCCTGCCGGCGAGCCGCGGGCACGGCGATCCGCCGCCGCCCAGACAGGTACTGGCCGGTGAGCGACGACCGGTTCGAGAGGAGACCACGCGGGCCGGCGACGGGCCCCGAGTGCACGATGCGCCCCCCGTGCTCCCCTGCCCCCGGACCGATGTCGACCACGTGGTCGGCGTGACGGATCGTCTCTTCGTCGTGCTCGACGACGATGACCGTGTTGCCGAGGTCGCGCAGGCGCACGAGAGTGGCGATCAGCCGCTGGTTGTCGCGCTGGTGCAGGCCGATGGACGGCTCGTCGAGGACGTAGAGCACGCCGACGAGCCCGCTGCCGATCTGGCTGGCGAGGCGGATCCGCTGCGCCTCGCCGCCCGAGAGCGTGCCGGCTGCCCGGGCGAGTGACAGGTAGTCGAGGCCCACGTCCACGAGGAACTGCATCCGCTCGCGGATCTCCTTGAGGACCCGGTCGGCGATGAGGTGGTCACGCTCCGACAGCTCGAGCCCGGCGATGGCCTCGATGGTGCCCCGGATCGACAGGCTGCACAGCTCGAAGATGTTCCGCCCGCTCACGGTCACCGCCAGCGACTCGGGCTTGAGCCTCGCTCCGCCGCAGCTCGGGCAGTCCACCTCTCGCATGTACTGCTCGATCTGCTCGCGGGACCAGTCGGACTCGGCCTCGCCGTGGCGGCGCTGCAGCCAGGGCACGATCCCCTCGTAGTGGGTCTCGTACGAGCGGTTGCGCCCGAAACGGTTCCGGTAGCGGACGTGCACGGTCCGCCCCCCGGCCCCGTAGAGGACGAGCTTTCGGTCCCTGGCCCGGAGCCTCGACCAGGGGGTGTCGAGGGAGAAGCCGCCCAGCTCCGCGATGCCGTGCAGCAGGCCCGTGAAGTACTGGCTGCGGGCGCCCGCCCACGGCGCCAGGGCCCCCTGGGCGAGCGACAGCGCCCCGTCGGGCACGACGAGCTCGGGGTCCACTTCGAAGCGCGTCCCCAGGCCGGCGCAGGTGGGGCAGGCGCCGTAGGGGGAGTTGAACGAGAAGCTGCGGGGCGCGGGCTCCTCGAAGCTGAGGCCGCACTGCGTGCACGCCAGGTGCTGGCTGAACGTGACGGTCTCCTCCTCGGCACTCTCGGTCCCCATGATGAGCACCTCTGCGGTACCCCCGGTCAACCCGAGCGCCGTCTCGATCGACTCGGTGAGCCGCTGGCGGATCCCGGCCCGCCGGACCAGGCGGTCCACCACCACCTCGATCGTGTGCTGCTCGTAGCGGGCCAGGTGGAGCGAGCCCCGCTCGGCCAGCTCCAGAGGGTCGCCGTCGACCCGCACCCGGGCGAAGCCCTGACGGGCGAGATCCTCGAGGAGGGAGGCGTACTCCCCCTTGCGGCCCCGCACGACCGGCGCCAGCACCTGGAACCGAGCCCCCTCGGGCAGCTCCATCACCCGGTCCACGATCTGCTGGGGGGTCTGGCGCGCGACCGGTCGGCCGCACCTCGGGCAGTGGGGCTTGCCCACACGGGCGTAGAGCAGCCGGAGGTAGTCGTAGACCTCGGTGATGGTGCCGACCGTCGAACGCGGGTTGCGGGAAGCAGACTTCTGGTCGATCGAGATCGCCGGCGACAACCCTTCGATGAAGTCGACGTCGGGCTTGTCCATCTGGCCGAGGAACTGGCGCGCGTAGGCCGAGAGCGACTCCACGTAGCGGCGCTGGCCCTCGGCGTAGATGGTGTCGAACGCCAGCGAGGACTTGCCCGAGCCCGACAGCCCGGTGAAGACGATCAGCCGATCACGGGGGAGATCGAGGGAGACGTCCTGCAGGTTGTGCTCGCGGGCGCCGCGGACGACGAGACGGCCTGGCACGAACGGAGGATACCGGAACCGTACCGAACGCCCGCGAGCCGCACGCGCAGGCCTCGACGCCCTGGGCACGCAGGATGTCAGCTGGCGCGAGCCCTCAGGCTTCGCCGGGCTGGGCCGGGGCATCCGGCAACGGGCTGCCCTGGCCCCCTGCGGCGACGGCCGGCCGGCTCGCTGGGCCCGAGCCTCCTCCGACCTCCATCGTTCGTCATCCAATCGCTTGCGCTCGTCACGGTTCGGCCATATGGTTCTCAACAATGTTTCGGCTCGATCGGTCGCGCCCCTCAGGGAGACGGCCGAGAGAAGGGGGTCCGGTGCTACGACTCAGGTTCGCCGGCGTCGCTGCCGCATCCGGGTTGGTCGCTGCCTCGCTGTTCCTGGCCCTGCCGGCCGGCACGGCATCGGCGGCCAAGAGCCCCATCGTCATCGGCTACGTGTCAGACCTGACGGGGGTCGCCTCCTCGACCTTCACCGACGGCCCCGGGGGCGCCCGGGCGCGTATCGACGCCCAGAACGCCCAGGGCGGGGTGAACGGCCATCCCCTCAAGCTCGCCGTCGAGGACGACCAGTCCAGCCCGACCGCGAATCTCACGGCATCGCAGGACCTCGTGGCGAACAAGCACGCCATGGTGGTCGTCAACTTCTCGGCCTTCGCCTTCGGAGCCATCCGCTACCTGAACCAGCAGGGGATACCGGTCACGGGAGCCGGCTTCGACGGGCCGGAATGGGGCGAGCAGCCCTACTCGAACATGTTCTCGTACGCCATCCCTGCCGAGTCGCCGATCAATGGCGTGTACTACAGCTACACGACGGCCGGGAAGTTCTTGAAGTCGATCGGCGCCACCAAGTACGCGGGCCTCGCCTACGGCATCTCGGAGTCGTCGCAGGAGTCGATCGTGGCCACCCAGACCTCGGCGCAGAAGTTCGGGATCAAGCCGTGCTACCTCAACCGGTCGGTTCCCTTCGGTGGCGTCGACTTCACCGCCGACGTCCTGCAGATCAAGAACGCCGGCTGCGACCTGGTGAACGGCTCGTTCGTCGACAACTCCGACGTCGCCCTCGCGAACGCGGTCAAGCAGGCGGGCATCAAGGCCAAGCAGCTGTACTTCACCGGCTACGACCAGAACATCCTGTCGAGCCCCGCGGCCCGGGCGGCGTTCGACGGCGTCTACGTGTCGGCTGGCATCAACTTCACCACCCCCAACGCAGCCACCCGCCAGATGATCGCGACGCTCAAGA
>JAJPKS010000113.1 GCA_021323605.1 Bacillota bacterium
CCCGCCGGCCCCGTGTCCGGGGTCCGACTAGAATTAGGGACGTTGCCCCGTCCCAACCGTCTGCGCTTGGAGTTCGAGTGCTCAGCGACTACGTCCCGCTGTTGATCTTCACGGTGATCGTGCTGCTGGTGGTCGGCGCCCTGGTCACCCTCTCCTACCTGCTGGGGCCGAGCAAGCCCACCAGGAGCAAGCTCATCCCGTACGAGTCCGGCATCGTGCCCACGTCCCCGGCCCGGCAGCGGCTGTCGGTCAGGTTCTACCTCACCGCCATGCTGTTCATCGTCTTCGACGTGGAGGCCATCTTCTTCTATCCCTGGGCCGTCGTCCTCCACCAGCTGCGCTGGTACGGCGTGATCGAGATGTTCGTCTTCATCCTCGTCCTGGCCGTGGTGCTGGCGCACATCTGGAGGAAAGGGGGCTTCGAGTGGGAGTAGAGCAGCTCGCGGAGCTCCTGGGCGACAACATCCTGACCACGACCGTCGGCAAGGCCATCGGCTGGGGGCGCGCCAACTCCGTGTGGCCGTTCCAGTTCGGCCTCGCCTGCTGTGCCATCGAGATGATGCACGCCACCGGTCCCACCTTCGACATCGCCCGCTTCGGCTCCGAGGCCATGCGGGCCTCGCCCCGCCAGGCCGACCTCATGATCGTGGCCGGTCGCGTCTCCCAGAAGATGGCCCCGGTGCTGCGCCAGCTGTACGACCAGATGCCGGAGCCGAAGTGGGTGATCTCGATGGGCGCCTGCGCCTCCACCGGTGGCGTGTTCAACAACTACGCCATCCTGCAAGGCGTCGACAAGATCGTGCCCGTGGACGTCTACGTCCCGGGCTGTCCGCCCACCCCGGAGGATCTCCTCAACGGCTTGATGATCCTCCAGGAAAAGATCAAAGCACAGGGGATCAAGCCACGTCTATGACGACGCCCGTGAAGCTCCCCGAGGGCATCCTCGACCAAGGGGCGATCGCGGGTGACGAGTACGTCACCGTTCCCCGCGACCGCCTCCGTGCGACCCTGGAGGCGCTCAAGGCGCAGGGCTACGAGAGCTACGTGTTCATGACCTGCGTCGACCACCTGGCCACGCCGGTCGTGGAGCGGCCGCCGGAGCGTTTCGAGCTGGTCTACCAGCTGAGGAACATGCGCACCCACCACGAGCTGCGGGTGCGGGTCTTCGTGCCCGAGGACGACGCCCGGATGCCGAGCGTCCACGACCTCTACGGGCCGGCCAACTGGGACGAACGTGAGACCTGGGACATGTTCGGCATCGTGTTCGAGGGCCATCCCAACCTCACCCGGATCCTGATGCCGGACGATTGGGTCGGACACCCGCTCCGTCGCGACTATCCCGTGGGTGGCGAGCCCGTCGACTTCTCCGAAGATCACGAGACCTGGCAGACCGCACCTCCGGAGGCTTGACCGATGGCTGACACGAGACTCGAGGAGACCGGGGTGCAGGGGATGACGATCACGCGCGCCGGCGAGCGTCCGGCGGGGGGACAGGGGGAGCTGCTCACCGTCAACTTCGGTCCCCAGCACCCGAGCACGCACGGGGTCCTGCGGCTGGTCGTCGACCTGGATGGGGAGGTCATCCGGGGCGTGAGGCCGGTGATCGGGTACCTGCACACCGGCATCGAGAAGCAGATGGAGGCCCTGCGCTGGCAGCAGGGCGTGGTGGTCACCGATCGCCACGACTACCTGTCGCCGCCCATCAACAACCTGGCCTACGCGCTGGCCGTCGAGAAGCTCATGGGGGTCGAGGTCCCCCCTCGGGCGCAGGCGCTGCGCGTGATCATGTCCGAGCTGACCCGCATCGCCTCCCACCTCGTGTGGCTGGGGACGAGCGCGCTCGAGCTGGGGGCGATGGGGGTCTTCATGTACGCCTTCCGGGATCGGGACAAGATCCTGGCCATGAACGAGGAGATCTCCGGTTACCGGATGCACACCTCGTACATCCGACCCGGGGGGGTGATGGCCGACGCCACGCCCCGCTTCCTGGAGATGCTGGAGACGTTCATCCGTCAGATGCCCTCCAACATCGACGAGTACGAGGACCTGCTGACCAACAACCCGATCTGGGTGGCGCGCACCCGGGGCATCGGGCGCCTACCCGCCCAGGACGCCATCCGCCTGGGCGCGACCGGCCCCATGCTCCGGGGCTCGGGTGTGAGCTGGGACCTGCGCAAGGATCGGCCCTACTGCGGGTACGATCGGTACGACTGGCAGGTCGCGGTCGAGGACGGCTGTGATTGCTACGCCCGCTACCTGGTCCGCATCCGGGAGATGCGCCAGTCGGTTCGGATCCTGCGCCAGGCCGTGGACGGGCTCCCGGGAGGGCCGGTCAACGTCGACGACCGCAAGTTCCTTCCCCCGCCTCGTGAGGAGCTGGACACCTCGATGGAGGCCGTCATCCATCACTTCAAGCTCTTCACCGAGGGCTACTCCCCGCCTCCTGGAGACGTCTACGTGGCGGTGGAGTCGGGCCGTGGAGAGAACGGGTGCTACATCGTCTCCGACGGCACCCACAAGCCCCGTCGGGTCAAGTTCCGCTCGGCCTCCTTCGTGAACCTCCAGGCGTTGGAGTTCATGGCCATCGGGCACATGATCTCCGACTTCATCGCCATCATCGGCACCGCGGACACCGTTCTCGGAGACGTCGACCGCTAGTGGCACTGTCGAAGCATGCGATCGAGGAGATCAAGGCGCTGCCCCAGCGCTTCCCGGAGATCAGGAGCGCGGTCGTGCCCGCACTCGACATCGCCCAGGAAGAGCTCGGGTACCTCACCCCGGAGGCGATGAGCGAGGTGGCCAGCCTGCTCCAGGTCGACCCGGGCTACGTGGAGGGCGTCGCCACCTTCTACACCCTGTTCCATCTCGAGCCCGTCGGCGAGCATCACTTCTACGTCTGCACGAACCTCTCCTGCATGCTCCGGGGCGCGGAGGAGATCTGCGAGCACATCCGCCGCCGCATCGGGGTGAGCCGGGAACGAGAGATCAGCGCCGATGGCCGGTTCAGCTACGAGGAGGTCGAGTGCCTGGGGGCCTGCGAGTTCGCTCCCATGATGCGCTACGCCCACGCCTACCACTACGAGCTCACGCCGGAGAAGATCGACGCCCTGATCGAGGCCGCTCGTTCGGCCCGACCGGCGTCGGCCAGGGCCGGCGTCATCGACCGTCCGGAGAGCCAGGAGGCGGAGCAGGGCCATGGCCGGTGAAACCAGGGCCTCCCTCGCCCCCGACGACCTGCGCGGTTCCCACGGGCCCGCCCGTCATCACCTCCTGACCTCCCTGTTCGGAACCCCCGATCTCCACCGCCTGGCGGTGTACCGGGAGCACGGCGGCTACCGGTCGCTGGAGAAGGCCCTGAAGGAGATGACGCCGGACCAGATCCACGCCGAGGTGAAAGCGTCGGGCCTGCGCGGCCGCGGGGGCGCCGGCTTCCCCACCGGCACCAAGTGGAGCTTCATCCCGAAGGACGTCCCCGGACCGCGATACGTGGTCGTCAACTTCGACGAGGCCGAGCCGGGGACCTGCAAGGATCGCTACCTGGTGGAGCACTCGCCCCACCTGCTGCTGGAGGGGGCTTGCATCGCCCAGTACGCGATCGGCTCCCACCAGGCCTGGATCTACATCCGGGGCGAGTACGACCGTCCGTATCGCATGCTGGTGGAGGCGATCGAGGAGCTGCGCCAGGCCGGCATCCTCGGTCCCCGTCCGTTCGGGGTCGACTATCCGCTCGACGTCCAGCTCTACCGGGGCCACGGTGCCTACATCTGCGGTGAGGAGACGGCCCTGCTCGAGTCCCTGGAGGGCAAACGGGCGCAGCCGCGCTCGCGACCGCCCTTCCCGGCGGTCAAGGGGGCGTGGGGCCGTCCGACCCTGCTCAACAACGTGGAGACGCTGGCCAACCTGCCCTGGATCGTGGACCACGGCGGCGCCGAGTACGCCGGCTTCGGCGTGGAACGCTCCCGCGGTACCCGCCTGCTCTCGGTGAGCGGCAACGTCCAGCGTCCCGGCGTCTACGAGGTGGAGCTGGGGGTCACCTTCCGCCACGTGATCATGGAGCTGGCCGGGGGTCCGCCGCCCGGGCGGCGGGTCAAGGCCTTCTGGCCGGGCGGGTCCTCCGCGCCCGTGCTGCCCGAGTCCATGCTCGACGTCTCCACCGACCTGGACGAGCTGGCCCGGGTCGGCTCCATGGGCGGTTCGGGTGGCGTGATCGTGATGGACGATTCCCACTGCGTGGTCAAGGCGGCGCGGCGCCTGATCCGCTTCTACGCCCACGAGTCCTGCGGCAAGTGCACACCCTGCCGGGTGGGCACGAACTGGGCCGAGCGGACCTTCGAGCGCATCCTCCGCGGGGAGGGCACGGTGGCCGACCTGCAGATCCTGGATCACGTCCAGGACGCGTTGCAGAACGGCCGCTGCCTCTGCGGCCTGGGAGACTCGGCGGGCTGGGTGATCATGTCCACGATGAAACACTTCCGCGAGGAGTACGAGGCGCACGCCCTGCGCAACCAGTGCCTCGCGGGCGAATGCAACGTCCAGAGGGTGGGAGCCCATGCCTGAGTCCAACGCCGCCCGGCCGGTGGAGACGGTCACCCTGACCATCGATGGTCAGCAGGTGACCGTGCCCAAGGGCACCCTGGTGGTGGAGGCGGCGAAGAAGGTCGACATCGAGATCCCCGTCTTTTGCTACCACCACAAGCTGGACCCGGTCGGCGCCTGCCGGCTGTGCCTGGTCGAGATCTCGCCCGGGCCGCCCCGGCCGCAGACCGCCTGCACCACCCCGGCCGCCGAGGGCATGGTGGTCCGGACCAACAGCCCGCTCGCGGTGGCGGCCCGGGCGGACATCCTGGAGTACGAGCTGGTCAACCATCCCCTGGATTGCCCGGTCTGCGACAAGGGCGGTGAGTGCCCGCTCCAGGACTACACCTTCCGGCACGGGTATCCCACCAGCCGGGTGGACTCCCCCCGGGTGCACTTCCAGAAGCCGATCCCGCTCTCGGATCGCATCGCCCTCGATCGCGAGCGCTGTGTCCTCTGCTACCGCTGCACGCGGTACTACGACGAGATCGCCTGGGAGCAGGAGCTCACGGTCGACCATCGCGGCATCCACAGCTTCATCACCAGCCAGTTCGGCCAGCCCCTGCGCTCCGTCTTCAGCGGGAACATCATCGACCTCTGCCCGGTGGGCGCGCTGACCAGCCGGGTCTGGCGGTTCGAGTCACGGCCCTGGGACATGCGGCCGACCGCCTCCGTCTGCGCCACCTGCGCGGTGGGGTGCAACACCACCCTCTGGGAGCGCCGCAACCAGCTGGTGCGGGTGACGTCGCGCGAGAACGACGACATCGACGAGGGCTGGATCTGCGACCGGGGTCGTTTCGAGTACACCCAGGTCAACGACCC
>JAJPKS010000279.1 GCA_021323605.1 Bacillota bacterium
AAGACCTGGAACTTGGCCTTGATGCCGTGCTTCAGGTAGAAGCCCTTCTCCAGGGCCACGAACTCCGGGGTGTGGAGCATGTTGTTGGCGGTGGCGAAGTTGACCTGGACCGGGGCGCCGGCGGGCGCGGCCGACGTCGCGCTGGTGCCTCCGCAGGCCGCGAGCGGGAGCACCACGGCCAGCAGCGCCCCTGTGATGGCCACGAGCGTTCGAGTCACTGGACACCCTCCTCCTGCACCGTCCGCTCCCTCGCCGGAGCGTTGTTATTATCGCCTGTCGACAGGATATCGACAAGGACGGCGACCGCCGTCGGGGAGGATCTGAAGATGTCCCACCTGGTGGTGAAAGGTCGGGAGCGAACGTCCTCAGGGGGCAGGAGGTGACGCCGATGGCGGCCGCCAAGCCCTTCCGCATGGGGGTGATCGGGACCGGCTGGATCGGGCGTCGCCGGGCCCTGACCTGCGCCTCCCACGCCCTGGTCTCGGAGCTGCACCTGGCCGACGTGCGCGCCGAGGTCGTGGAGGAGGTGGCCGCGGTCACCGGGGCGGCCTCCTGGGAGACCGACTACCGGCGGCTCCTGGACCGGGTCGACGCGGTCATCGTCTCCAGCGCCCCCGAGACCACCCACTACCCGATCGCCCGGGACTGTCTGGCCGCCGGCAAGCACACGCTGCTCGAGAAGCCGATGGCGCTCAAGCTGAGCGAGGCGGACGACCTGCTGGCCCGAGCCCGCGAGACGGGGGCCAGGCTGGCCGTGGGCTACACCCAGCGCTTCAACCCCCGGTTCGCCTACGTGAAGGAGTGCGTCGCCGAGGGCCGCCTCGGCCGTCCGCTCACCGCCCTGGTCAGCCGCCACCTCACCCGCATGCTGGGGGAGAAGATCGCCGGGCGGGGCGAGCTGGGCCCGGCGCAGATGGAGGCCACGCACGACATCGACCTGGTGCTGTGGTGGATGGAGGGGGCGAGGCCGGTTCGGGTCTACGCCCAGTCCGTGGACGGCGTCATGCGGGCCCGCCACGGGCTGCCCGACTGCACCTGGATCGTGGTCACCAACCACGACGGCACCGCCTTCACCGTCGGCGCCAACTGGAACCTGCCCCTGGAGGCGCCCGGCTTCAGCTCCACCGTGGCCGAGTTCGTGGGCACCGAGGGGGCGATCTTCATCGACGACTCGCACCGCGACCTGCTGCTGAGCACGGTCCGGGAGGGGCTGACCAGGCCGCTCTCGACCATGCCCGGCGAGCAGGTCGGTCACGTCTACCGCGGCCCCATGGAGGCCGAGACCCTGCACTTCATCGAGGCCGTGGCCCGCGACCGGCCGGTGCTGGTCACCGGCGAGCAGGCCCGGATGGTCATGGAGGTGACGCTGGCGGCCGACCTCTCGGCCGAGCTGGGCCGCCCGGTGGAGCTGCCTCTCCCTCCCGACTGAGGCGGTCGGAAGGCCGACCCCGGGGGTCAGATCCGGTGCCCGGCCCCGTCCACCAGCGCCTTGCAGCTCAGGACCAGGGTGTCCTCCAGGGCCGTCACCTGGTGCGGGGCCATGGGGGTGGCGTGAAAGGCCTCGCCCGGCCCCAGCTCCGCGGTCTCGCCGTCGAGCGTCACCCGCAGCCGGCCGCTGATCACGACCATGATCTGCTCCTGCGGGTGCTGGTGGGGGTTGGCGCCCTCACCCCTGGCGAAGCGGAGCCGTCCCACCTCGATGCGTTGCCCGGTCAACAGCTCGCCGTAGGCGCGCGAATGCTGGGGTGTCACGTACTCCTTGGGCATGGCGTCGAAGCGGTGGAATCCCATCTCCTCCGTCCCTCCTCCAAAGGTGCCGATGTGGTGCTCCCCCACCCGGAGCCTGCATGGGCCGCTAGCCGGTGTCGTCCAGGGGCTCGACCCGCTCCACCCAGTAGAGCTGTGCCACCTGGTGGACCTGGTCGGGCGTGAGCTGGAGCAGCCGCACGCTGTCGCCCTGGACCCCGGCCACGGTCCCGATCGACTGCAGCGTGCGGATGTGGTAGTACTCGGGCCGGAAGCCGAGGTCGACCCTCACCGAGTAGGCGTAGGCGCCGTCGCCCAGCTCCCTCTCCAGCCGGGGGTCGATCTTGGAGCCGGCGGTGGCCAGGCCGTAGAGGGGGAGCGCGGCCAGCGCCAGGACCACCGCCACGGCGGTGACGAACAGGCGCAGGGAGAGCCGGATCAGAGCGTGCGCACCGTCCCCCATCGCTCCACCGTCCGGCGTTCGAGCGGCTTCAGGGCCAGGTTGTCGATGATCATCCAGATGACGCCGATGATCAGGATCCCGGTCAGGATGCGGTCGCTGCGCAGGAAGTTGCTGGCGTCGTAGATGAGGAAGCCGAGACCGCTGGTGGCGGCGATCAGCTCGGCCGCGATCAGGGCCCGCCAGCCGAAGCCGAGGCCGCTGCGGATCCCGGACATGATGTGGGGCAGGGCGCCGGGCAGGAAGACGTGCAGGATCAGCTCGCGGTAGCCGCCCCCCAGGGTCCGCACCGCCTGCTCCATGATCCGGGGCACCGAGCGCACCCCCAGCACGGTGTTGAAGAAGATCAGGAAGAAGACCGCGTTGACGATGATGAACGTCACCGCCACCGTCCCCAGGCCGAACCAGGTGATGGCGAGCGGGATCCAGGCGATGCCGCTGACCGAGTTGAAGAAGCTGGCCAGGGGCAGCAGGAGGTCGCCGAGGGGACGGTTGAGGCCGGCGATCAGGCCCAGGCCGATCCCGAGCACGATGCTCACGCCGGCGCCGAGGGCGATCCGGCCCAGGCTGGTCAGGATGTCGGTCTGGAGCTCACCGGTCGACCACAGCCCGCTCGCCGCCGCCCAGACCGCGGCCGGGCTGGGCAGCGTGGCCATGCTGACGTGCACCAGGTTGGTGATCGCCCACCAGGCGGCGAGCAGCCCCGCGAAGGGCATCGCCCCGAGCCCGATCTCCTGCAACCGGGTGCGGGTCATCGCTGCAGCATCCCCCAGCGCTCGACGGTGGCCCGCTCCACCGGGCGCAGAAAGCCGAGGTCGATCAACAGCCAGAGGAGGCCGATCAGGATCATGCCGTCCATGATCCGGTCGGTCTGGTGGAAGCTGCGGGCCTGAAAGAGCAGGAACCCGATCCCGCCCGCGCCCACCACCATCTCGCCGGCGATCAGCGCCCGCCAGCCGTAGGCGATGCCGAGCCGGAGGCCGAGCAGGATGCTGGGCAGCGCCCCCGGGATCCACACGTCACGGATCAGCCGCAGTCGGTCGGCTCCGAGCACGCGCAGGGCGTGGGCGTAGTGCAGGGGTACGGTGCGGACCCCGGTCATGGTGTTGAAGGCGACGGGGAAGAAGACGGTGTAGAGGATCACGGCCTGGATCGTCTTCTCGCCGAACCCGAACCAGACCAGCATCAGGGGCAGCCAGGCGATGCCGGAGAGGGCCTGGAAGAAGTTGAGGAAGGGCGCGAAGGCGACGCTGACGTAGCGGTTGGAGCC
>JAJPKS010000123.1 GCA_021323605.1 Bacillota bacterium
GGCCGGCCCGCGGCCGCGGCCGTGGACGGGGTCAGTCCCGCCGCCCGGGGCAGCACCTCCCGTCCCAGGAGCCGGATGTGGTCCAGATCGTTGACGTCGAAGATGTGGAAGTAGACGGTGTCGACGCCGGTCACGGCCAGCTCCGCCAGCCGCTCGAGCACCGCCTCCGGCCCGCCGGCGACGGCCTGGGCGGTGAGCCGCGGCTGGCCGATGGCTTCGATCCGCCGCCGCACCTCCGCCTGGTCGCGTCCGCAGCAGACGGGGAGGCAGGTGGAGAGCCTGACCGTGGCCGGGTCCCGGCCGACCTCCGCGCAGATTCGTCGGAAGCTGGCGAAGCGCTCGGCCAGGCCGACGTGGTAGCCGACGTTGAACTCGTCGGCGAAGCGGGCGGCGAGGGTGGGCGTACGGCGGGGTCCGGACCCGCCCACGATCAGGGTGGGATGGGGCGACTGCGCCGAGCGAGGGAAGTTGGCACATTCCTCGATCCGGTAGTGGGCGCCGGCGAAGCTGAAGCGCTGGCCGGGAGGGGTGGTCCAGAGGCCGTGGATGATCTGGAGCTGCTCCTCCAGCCGGTCGAAGCGCTCCCGGAGGGGCGGGAAGGGGATACCGAACATCCGGTGCTCGCGCTCGTACCAGGCGGCGCCGATCCCCAGCTCCACCCGGCCCCCGCTCATGGCGTCGACGGTGGCCACGGTGATGGCCAGCGCTCCCGGCAGCCGGAAGGTGGCGGCCGTGACCAGGGTCCCGAGGCGCACCCGCCGCGTCTCCCGGGCCAGCCCGGCCAGGGTGGTCCAGGAGTCGGTGGGTGCCAGCACGGGGTCGTCCGGGTCGATGCCCAGGTAGTGGTCGGAGCGGAAGAAGGCGTCGAAGCCGACCTCCTCGACGGTTCCGGCCATGGCCAGGATCTGGTCGTAGGTGGCGCCGTGGCGTGCTTCCAGCAGGACGCGCAGCCTCATCGTGACCCTCCTCCTCGACGGATTTCCTCGCCCTCCCGGGCGCTGCCCACGGCCCCGTTCACCCTCGACCTCCCGTCACTACGATCCGATCGGCCCGCAGGAATGCTAGCATGCCACCATTCGAAGGACGTGTCCGGTGCCGGCCCGAAGGCGCCCGGCGGACCCCGCCGGCCCCGGGCGCGCGGCCCCGCCCCGTCTTCCAGGAGGAAACCCATGGCCACCGCTTCGGCCCGGCCCCCGTTCCCGGCCGAGCACGTCGGTTCCCTGCTGCGGCCGCCGGAGCTGCTGGAGGCGCGCGCCGCCTTCGAGGCGGGGCGCATCCCGATCGAGGAGCTGCGGGCGGTCGAGGACCGTCACATCCTGGAGGCGATCCGGTTCCAGGAGCGGGTGGGTCTCCGGTCGGTCACGGACGGCGAGTTCCGGCGCGCGATCTACTTCGGCCACTTCCCGGCCGCGGTCGAAGGCTTCACCTGGATGGACGCTCGGGACACCTTCACCGACGCGCGGGGGCGCCGGATGCGCTACCGGACGCCGGTCGTGACCGGCCGGCTCCGCCGGGTGCGGGGCATCGCCACCGAGGAATACCGGTTCGTGGCCGAGCGCACCGCCCGCACCCCGAAGGTCACCCTGCCCAGCCCCTGCTCCCAGCACTATTTCCGCTGGCGGGAGGGGGTCTCCGACCGGGACTACGACCTGGAGGCGTTCTTTACCGACCTGACCCACGTCTACCGGGAAGAGCTGGCCGCCCTGGGCGCGCTCGGCGCCGGCTACGTGCAGTTCGACGACGTCAGCTTCGGCATGCTCTCCGACGAGCGTCATCGGCGGGAGTTCCGGGCCCGCGGCTACGACCTGGAGGCCATGGTCGACCGCTACGTGGATCTGATCAACCAGGCCATCGCCGGCCGGCCGGAGGGGATGGTGGTCGCGCTCCACGTCTGCCGGGGCAACAACCAGGGCCGCTGGCTGGCCGAGGGCGGCTACGACGCCCTGGCCGAGCGCGTCTTCGGCCAGCTCCAGGTCGACGCCCTCTTCCTCGAGTACGACAGTCCCCGGGCGGGCGGCTTCGCCCCCCTCCGCTTCGTGCCCCGCCGCCAGCGAGTGGTGCTGGGGCTGGTCAGCACCAAGACCCCGGCCCTGGAGCCCGAGGAGCGGTTGTTGCGCGCCATCGAGGAGGCCGGACGCCACTTCCCGGTCGAGCGCATGGCCCTGAGCCCCCAGTGCGGCTTCGCCAGCACCGCGCCCGGCAACCCGCTCACGCCCGCCGACCAGGAGGCCAAGCTTCGCCGCGTGGTCGAGGTGGCAGCCCGGGTCTGGGGGGGCTGAGCCGGATGGGCGCCACCGGCTCCGGCCCCCTTCCTCCCGCCGACGCCGGGCCCGGCTGGCCGGCGCCCATTCCGGGCGGCGTGGTGCGGCTCAGGCCGGGACCAGGGCCAGGGGGCGGACCGGAGAGCCGGTGGCGCCCTTCATCTTGAGCGGGATGCAGACGAAGCAGAACTCCCAGATGCGATCCCGGGCCAGCTCCTCCAGGTTCAGGTGCTCGATGATGTGGACGCCGTGGCGCACCAGCAGGATGACGTGGCCGGGCAGGGAGAGGCCGAGCCGCGTGTCGACGGCGCCGTACACGTCCCAGGCCACGTTGTCCGCGCCCACCGCCCGCACCCCGAGCTCGGCCGCCCACTCCGAGGCCCCGGCGTCCATGCCCGCGCCGCGGATGTAGGGGCCGGTGTCGGGCTCCTCCCAGACCGCCCCCCACCCGGTGCGGACCAGGAGCACGTCCCCCCGGCGCACCTCCACCCCCTGCTCGCGGGCGGCGGCCCGGAGGTCGTCGGCCCCCACCAGGTGCAGCTCGGGCAGGCGCTCGACGCCGGCGTGCCGGGCGGCGTCGAGGAGCACGCCCCGGGTGATGATGGGGGCGACCGTCTCGATGCCGTGCCGGGTGAAGCCGCTCGGGGTCTGCACCTCGGCCGTGACCGCGACGCCGCCGAAGAGCTCCAGGTTCTCGGCCTGGTGGCAGAGGGCGTCGATGTGGGTGCCGGCGTGCTCGGGCGAGACGACCATCCCCGAGGCCGAGGTGCGGGGATCGGGGCTCGCGCCCGGCTCGTGCCGGCGGTGCAGGGTGTAGACGTAGCCGGGCACGTGGCTGGGCGCGTTGGGGGCGCCGAAGAAGCGCGGCTGCTCCAGGTCGTAGACCCGGGCTCCGGCCAGCGCGGCGAGGAGGGTGTCGAGGCTGCCGCTCATGTCCCCGGATTATGAGCCGGGGAAGAGGACCCGACGGCGCCCGGCCCCTCACCGGGATCCCGGGGCCGGGGCGGCGTCGACCCCGTCGTCGGGGGCGGACGGCGTGGGTTCGGGACCCAGCCCCACCACCGAGCCGGCGGCCAGGCGGACGATCTCCTCCCGGCCGAGGCCGAGCAGCTGCCCGAGGACGCGGGCCGTGTGCTCGCCGGGGGGGCCGCCCAGCCGGCGCACGCCTCCCGGCGCCTCCTGGAAGCGCGGCACCACGCCCGGCACCAGCAGCTCGCCCAGGTCGCCCGGCCCCGGCCGGCGGAGGATCATGTCCCGGGCCCGGTACTGCGGGTCGGCGACGATGTCGGCGATGCTGTAGACGGGCGCGG
Organism: Bacillota bacterium; assembly: GCA_021323605.1. GTDB lineage: Bacteria > Chloroflexota > Dormibacteria > Dormibacterales > Dormibacteraceae > CADDZO01. Next base: position 3,572 of record JAJPKS010000123.1, read on the forward strand.
CCGGCACCTCGGCCTCGATCAGGACCTGCCAGATCCGGTCCAGGTCGTGGGCCCTGGTCCAGCGCTCGATCAGCGCGTCCAGCTCGGCCACGTTCGCCCGCCGGGACTGGTTGTCGGCGAAGCGGGGATCGTCGGCCAGCCCGGGCACCCCCATCGCCCGACAGAAGCGGCGGAAGATGGAGTCGCCGTTGGCGCCGATGACGATGAAGCGGCCGTCGCGGGTCGGGTACACGTTGGAGGGGGCCGAGCCCATCAGCCCGTTGCCGCGGCGCTCCCGGACGGCGCCGGCGTGGCCGTACTCGGGCAGGATCGACTCCAGCAGGCTGAAGACCGACTCGTGGATGGCCACGTCCACCACCTCGCCCCGGCCGGTGACGTGTCGCCGGCGCAGGGCGGCCAGCACGCCGATGGTGGCATAGAGGGCGGCCACCGCGTCGCCCAGGCTGACGCCGACCTTGAGCGGGGGGCGGTCGGGGAAGCCGGTGATGAAGCGGAGACCTCCCAGCGCCTCGCCGGTGCTGCCGAAGCCGGGCCGGTCGCGGTAGGGGCCGGTCTGCCCGAAGCCGGAGATGCGGGCCACGATCAGTCCCGGGTTGCGCTCCCGCAGCCGGTCGGGGTCGAGGCCCCAGGACTCGAGGCGCCCGGGGCGGAAGTTCTCCACCAGCACGTCGACCCTGGCCGCCAGCTCCCGCGCCAGCTCCTGGCCCTCGGGCCGTCGCAGGTCGATCACCACCGACTCCTTGTTGCGGGACTGGACCATCGACCACAGCGATCCGTGCTCCGTGACCATGCTCCAGGTGCGGAGTGGATCGCCCTCCGGCGGCTCCACCTTGATGACACGGGCGCCCATGTCGGCGAGGAGACGGGTGCAGAATGGACCTGCGATCAGCGAGCCCAGCTCGAGCACGCAAAGGCCTTCGAGCGGGCCCGAAGTCATCTCGCTCATGCTCCCAACGGTACGGCATCCGGTGGATCGGATCGTTGGCTGCGTGGGTCGGTTGGGCACCGGGTCTGCGGGGCGGGGTGATGGGCCGGGACGATGGACGTCCGTCCTCCAGCCAGGGCCGGGGTTCATTCGTTGACAGCTCACGGCGTGGTTGTTACGATGACTGAAGTCGGACGTCGCCGGTACGTTCGGCAGGTGAGGGGAGGAGAGAGATGGCGCAGCTGGAAACCCATCGTGGCAGCATCGCCGATCGGATGGATCGGTTGCCTTTCAGCAGTTTTCACCGCAACTTCCTGCTGATGATCACGGCCGGAGAGTGGGTGGAGACCTTGATGCTGCTCGGTAATGGTGTTCTCCTCGCGCTGGTGGCCAGGGTTCTCGGCTTTTCGACCGAGGTCGCCACCTACGTCATCCCGGTCTCGTTCTTTGCCGGTGAGTTCGTGGGGAGCATCGTCTGCGGGTACATCGCCGACCGACGGGGCAGGAAGACGGTGTTCCTGTTCAACCTGCTCGTCTACGGGATCGCGATGCTCATCGCCGGGTTCATGAGCATCTCCTACGTGCTCGCCATCCTCGTCTTCATCGCCGGGATCGGGGTGGGAGGCGAGTTCCCGCTGGTGGACACGTACACCAGCGAGGTGGTGCCGGCGCGGTTGCGGGGCCGTGGCATGGCCGCCGTCTACACCGTGGCGGTGACGGCGGCGCCGCTCATCGCCTTCCTCGCCTACCTGGTCTCGCACCCCTCGCCCGGACCGTACTCCTGGCGGATCCTGTTCTGGTTGATGGGGGTGTGCGCGATCGCGGTCTGGTTGGTTCGGCTCACACTGCCCGAGTCGCCCCGCTGGTACGAGATCCGGGGGCGTCTGGACGACGCCGAACGTGTGATGAGCCAGATCGAGGAGCAGGTCATGAAGGAGCACAACCTCTCCACCCTGCCTTCGGTCGAGTCCTCCCTATCGATCGCTCCCACACCGTCTCGCTATCTGGACATCTTCGCGCCCGACCTCAGGTCGAGGACGATCATGATGCTGGTGTTCCAGTTCTTCCAGACCGGGATCTTCTACGGCTTCACCTCACTGGCACCGACCTTCTTGCTGCACAAAGGGATCAACCTGGTTCACACCCTGTTGTTCAGCATGATCATCTACGCCGGCTTCTTCTTCGGCAGCATCGCCAACCTCTTCATCATCGACCGGATCGAGCGCAAGTGGGGCATCGTGGGCTCGGCGGTGATCGCCGGCATCCTGGGTACCGCCTTTGCCTTGATCCCCAATGTGACCGCGACCGTGGTCCTGGGCTTCCTCGTCACCTTCACGCTCTGGAACTTCTCCAACTTCCTGCACACCTATCAGGCCGAGATCTTCCCCACCCGGGTCCGCTCCTCCGCGGCCGGGACCGTCTACAGCGTGAGCCGGATCTCGACCTCCATCCTGGTGCTGCTGATCAGCGCCGTCTTCCTACCCCGGGGCCTGGTGGCCACCTTCGGGATCATCTGGGTGTTCATCGCCATCGTGGCCCTCGACGTCGGCCTCTTCGGGCCCAGGAGCTCCCGGTTGCGGCTGGAGGAGATCGCCCGCTAGGCGCGGCGGGGCTGCGCCCGGGGCTCGGCCGCCTCCTCCGGCCGGGAGCCCGATCGCGTCGGCCCGGAAGCGAACCCCGGCCGGAGTCGCCCGTGAGCCGACTGTTGACAGGAGGCCTGGGGCGTGATTTGCTGGCTGCGGCTCTGGCCGCCCGGGCCGGAGGCCGGCGCGACACCGGTGACCGGGCGGCCGGCCGTCGCAGTCGGGAGCGACACTCGGCTGTGTGCAGAGGGGGACAAGGGGACAGGAGATGAACGGGAAGGCCGGGGACGCGGCTCCGTCGGCGAGGACGCCGTCGGGTCCGTGATCGAGGGGGGATGAGGATGACGACGGCGTCGCGGCCCCGGGTCGTGCTGGAGCGGGGCCGGGCGGCGAGCCCGGAGGACCTCCGCCGGCGGGCGGACTGGATCCGGCTGGAGACCGTCCGCCTGATCGATCGTGCCGGCCTCGGCCACTACTCGAGCACGTTCTCCTGCGCCGAGATCCTATCCGTTCTCTACTACCGCACCCTGCGCCTGTCGCCGGGCCATCCCGACTGGCCGGACCGCGACCGCTTCCTGCTCGGCAAGGGACACGTGGCGGTCGGGCTGTGGCCCATCCTGGCCGACCTGGGCTACTTCCCAGAGGCGTGGCTGGAGGGCTACGGCCGGCTCGGGAGCCCGCTCAACGACCACCCGAACATGCGCACGGCGCCCGGGGTCGACTTCAGCTCCGGGTCGCTGGGACACAACCTCTCGGTCGGGGTGGGCATGGCCCTCGCCGGGCGGTTCCAGGGACGGGACTACCGGACCTTCGTGCTGACCGGCGACGGGGAGCTGCAGGAGGGTCAGGTCTGGGAGGCGGCGATGGCGGCCTCGCACCACCGGCTCGGCAACCTGGTCGCGGTGGTGGACGCCAACGGCTTCTCGGGCGGCGGCCCCACCTCCCGGGCGATGAACGTCGAGCCCCTGCCGGCGCGGTTCGAGGCCTTTGGGTGGCGGGCGGTGGAGGTCGACGGCCACGACGTCGTCGCCCTGATGGAGGCGTTCGACCGTCTGCCCCCGCCCGGCTCGGAGGTCCCCACCTGCGTCGTGGCCCGGACGCGCAAGGGCAAGGGGGTGACCATGACCGAGGCCGCGCCCCAGAGCTGGCACCTGGGCCACATGGCCCCCGCGCAGCGGGACGCAGCCGTGGCCGAGATCGAGGCCCGGCTACGGTGAGCGCAGGACCGGCGCCCCGGATGGAGAACGTCTTCTCCGAGCAGGACGCCCGCCGGGCGCGTCAGCGGGCGGTGGGCGAGGAGTTGCTGCGCCTGGTCGAGGAGCGGGAGGACGTGGTCGTCCTCTCCGCGGACATGGGGGCGGTGATGTCCGACCTCCGCGAGCGGCATCCCGAGCGCTACGTCGAGCTCGGCATCGCCGAGACCAACACGGTCTCGGTGGCGGCAGGGATGGCGGCCTGCGGTCTCATCCCCTACGTGGTCGCGATGGGGCCGTTCGGCATCATCAAGTGTGCCGAGCAGCTGCGCAGTGACGTCGCCTACACCCGTCTCCCGGTGCGGTTCGTGGCCCGGCTCTCGGGCCTGGCCATGGGCTTCTTCGGGACCACCCACCACGCCGTCGAGGACATCGCCATCGCCCGCTCGATCACCAACCTGACCGTGGTGGCGCC
>JAJPKS010000399.1 GCA_021323605.1 Bacillota bacterium
ACGCCCGGTGTGCCCCACAAGCACGACCCCAGCCTTCCCCTCTCCGAGCATGTGATGCGGGGCTGGGGTGTGCTCAGCAACACTGCGCCTACCGACATGACCGGGCACCCCGCGCTCACCATGCCGGCGGCCGAGGTAGACGGGCTCCCGGTGGGGGTCATGCTGATTGGGAGGCATTTCACGGACGCCAAGCTGCTGGCCATCGCCCAGACCTACGAGCGGGCGGTCGGCTGGCTACCCCACCACCCGGGGGACCCCCGCTCCCGCCCAGCAGCGGCTCCGGAGGTGCCGGTTGGATAGGTCTGCCGTCCGCCTCACTCAACCCGGTCCTCCCCCGCGAGTGGGGGAGGACGTCAGAGAGTCAGCAGCCGAGGAGGGCTTCCTAGGTCTCCGGGGTGCGCGCCACAGACAGGTCGGCAGGCTGTGCCACATCCGAGCCAGCATGTTGTCGGCTGCCAGGCGGTTGGAGTGCTCGAGGTTCTCCTCGGGAGGAGCCGGCCAGCTGCTGCGCCAGCACCACGTCCCATCTCGAAGAGGGCTCTCACCCGGTGACTCCTTGGCGAAGACGTCCATGCTGGTACCCGGATCCACCCCCTGGCGGCGCGCAGCGCCGCGACCGGCTCCGAATCGAGCGGAGAACGATGGGTGGTGATGACGACGCGCCAGTCCATCCAGCTCCCCACGACGAGACCGAGTGGGTCGCACCAGCGGATCGTGCCCGAGTCGGGGGGGCGGCAGGTGGTCACACCATCACGTCGCCACCGTTGGGGTTGAGGGTAGCCCCCAGGTAGTAGGAGCCGTCGGCGGAGGCCAGCAGTAGCGCGGTGGGGGCCACCTCCTCGACCGCCCCCGGCCGGCCGAGTGGGACCTCGGTCAGCTTGCGTGCCCGCCAGCTGTCGGGGAGGGCGCGCCAGAGGTCGGTGTTCAGGGGACCGGGGGCGATGGCGTTGACCAGCACGCCATCAGCCGCCACCTCGACGGCGAGTGAACGTGTGAAGCCGATCACGCCGGCCTTAGCGGCGCTGTAGTGGGCCATGGTGGCGGCCCCTTTTTGCGCCAGCTGGGAGGCGATGTTGATGATCCTGCCCGAGCGCCGGCGGCGCATCGAGGGTAGGACGGCACGGGTGCAGAGGAAGACGCTGCGCAGGTTGACCCGCAGCATCTCGTCCCACATCTCCACCGGCATCGACTCAATCTCCGAGGTGGTGTCGATCCCGGCGTTGTTGACCAGGATGTCCACCTCGCCCAACTCCGCCGCCACCCGCTCGAAGGCGTGCCGCACCTGCCCCTCGTCGGACACGTCCCCCACCAGGCCGAGGCTGCGCCGGCCCCGAGAGGCGATCTCGGCCGCGGTGTCCGCTGCCCCCTGCGCACTCAGGTCCACCACCGCCACGTCCGCCCCCTCGGCGGCGAAGAGGAGGGCGATCGCTCTGCCCAGACCCCTCCCGGCGCCGGTGACCACTGCGACCTTGCCGTCGAGCTTCCCCATCCCGATCTCCTCCTTTCGTCTTCTCGGACCCCCGGGCCACTCGCCGGGCATCCCGTCGCCTCCCCAACCGAACCAGCCAGCAGCTGTTGGCGACCACCACCGGCTCGCGACCTGGCCGGCCAGCGGTCCACCACCCCGTGGTGATCACACGGGTAAGGGGCAGGACCACCACGTTGGAAGGCCATCTGCTGGACGGCGGGGCGCCGGATCCGGTGCTGGCTCGCGTCCTCCACCTTGCGCTTGCTCTTCGGCAGTGGCGTCATCCACCACCTGCCCTCGGCACTGGCGCTCGGGCAGGCACGAGCCCGGTGGCCGGAAGGGGAGACCCGAACCGCTCGCCCTCTCGGAGCAGGCGTAGGCACCGTTGAGGATGGCAGAGTTGAGTGCCAGCGCCATCCGGCGCCCCCTCGGCTCGCCGGCGCGGCTCCAGCAGCCAGCCTGGGAAGGACGAGCCTGGCGCAGACAACGGACCAGGTGCTGGGGGTCCATACTGGCGTGGCCATCGTGTCGTTCCTCCTTCGTTGCTGAGATCTCCGAAGGATGACACGGTGGCCATCATCGTCTCGCGGGCTGGTCCACCCTGTCCACCACGTCCGTGGACGCTAACCGCCAGCGGAAAGGACGAGGATCGAGTCGGTAGCCGGCTTCGAACGTGAGGATGCGTAGGGCGAGCTCCACCAGATCTCCCGCCACCCCCGGCGTCAGCACCTTGCGCTGCACGATGCTGAGAAAGATCTCCCCTGGTTCCGCCAGGAGGCATGGACGGGGTGTGCACCAGGATCAGGTTGGGATAGCGCCGGTGCAGGCGTTCGGCGACCTTGCGGCCCCGATGCGAGGAGCCGCTGGATCCAGAACCCCCGAGGGGCCGAGCGATAGGGCTCCCGGCTCATGACCTGGGCGACCAGGCGATCGAAGGCGGCGATGCCGGTGTGCGCTCACAGCGGCCCCGGGGGATGCCGCGCCGCACGTCCCAGGCGGCCAGGTACTGGAGGGCTCCGCGTCGCTGGTCGTCGTGCTCGACCCGTCCGGGCCGACCGGGGCCGGGCAGCACCACCTGGCGCCAACGGGCCTGGATCGAGGTCTTCTCGTCGGCCGAGATCACCTGGTCCTTGGGCCCAGCGGCTCCTCCTCCCAGAAGCTCTGGTAGGAGTCGAGGATCACCCCTGGCCTTCCCCAGGAAGTGGGGATCACGGGAGTGGATCCAACTCCGGTAGCGCCAGGGCTTGGGGTCCCCGCGAAGCGGGCTTCGCGGGGTGCCCCGGTGGTCCTGGGCCAGCATCCGCTGGACCGTGCGCAGGCTGATCTGTACCTCCCGCTCCGTCACCACCTGGCAGATGCTGGAGACGAAGTGACGGCTCAGGGCCAGCCCCCGCTGGGCGGGCAGCTCGCAGGCGATGGCGATCACCAGCGCCTGCACCCAATCGGGGAAGCAGGAGGAGCGGCCGGGTCGTTCGGCGTCGGCCAGGCTGAAGCCCTGGTCGGCCTAACGGCGGCGCCACTTGTACACCCACGAGGGACTCTGACCGAGCCGGCGTGCCGCTCCCGGGGTCCGCAGGTCGGGCCGCTCGTGCAGGAGGAGGGCGAGGCGGGTCCGCTGGACCTGGGCGTGCGGGGCGGTCGGCGAGTTGGCCACCCGCCGGGCCTGGTGATCTCGGCGTCCGAGAAGCAGGGCTGGCGTTGGGGCGATGCGCCTCCGTCGGTCGGATCGGTTGCATGACGACCCTTCCAACGGGCGCGCCTTCCGCTTCGCTATCCCGGCTACGCGATTCCCGGTCGAGGCGCTCGTGACCGGCCCTCCACTATGTCTCGTCCCCGGCGACCCCTCACGGACTTCTGCCGCGGACCACTAAGCCGGCTCATGCGACCCCAACAGAACCCAGCCACGGCGCTTCAGCACGGCAAAGGCGCGCACACTGCGCCCCAATCTCGATAGACCTCCGAACGGCGCTGTTGGCAACAGGCACCCTACCGTCTCGGCTGGTCGAGGTTCGCGATCACGCACCCCCATCATTACCTCCACCCCTTCCGGTGTGGAGGGGTCGTCTTCGGCTCCGCGACGCCCCGGAAGCGATGCGCGCTCGGTAACCCTGGGCAATCGGCTCAGCCGCAGGGAGGGTGTGACCAGAGCAGACCGAAGCCAGCGCCGGCGACCTCGGCCCGAGCCCGCCTACTCGTCGGAGAGCAGGCGGGCACAGACGATGAACTCCCGCAGGTGGGCGCAGACCGTGGCCCGCAGGGCCAGGTTCACCATGTCCCCACGGCTCAGCGACGCCCAGCAGAGACCACGGGCACAGTCCAGGGCACGCCTCGCCACCGACGGCAGGGCGGTGGGGGGAACGGTCTCGGCCTCATGGCGAAGGCCGGTCAGGTCCGCCCGCTCCTCTCCGCTCAGGACGGTGGCCTCCAGCTCGCCCAGGAGCGCGGACAGCTCACCGGCCAGATACTGGCATGTCATGTCACCTCACCCCGCGGGGCCGGAGCACCGGCGTACGGGGTGATGCATGACCCTCGTTCACGCCGGTTCTCCGACCACTCACGCCGTTGCACTTGATCTACTCGACCTTGCCGAACGCCCTGATCTCCTCCAGCTCGGCCTCGGACAGTTCGCGCGGAACCTGCCCACGCTCAACCTTGGCAGACCGGACCCGCCGGTTGATCACGTCCACGACCTCAGGATTGGCAAGAGTGGTGATATCGCCCGGGCTGGTGAAGTTCGAGATGCCGGCGATCACGCGCCGCATGATCTTGCCCGACCGTGTCTTGGGCATGTCGGGCACGATCCAGACGCTCTTCGGCCGTGCGATCGGGCCGATCAGGCGCTCGATCGCGGCCGAGATCTTGTCCTCGATCTCTTTGCTGGGCTGGAAGCCGGGCTTGAGCGAGGCGTAGATCTCCACCGCCCGACCGCGCAGCTCGTCGATCACGGGCACCGCCGCCGCCTCGGCGACCTCCTCGACGGTCAGCGCGGCCGACTCCAGCTCCTTGGTTCCCAGCCGGTGGCCGGCGACGTTGATGACGTCGTCCACCCGGCCCAGGATCCGGAAGTAGCCGTCGGCCGCCTGCAGCGCCCCGTCCCCGGCGAAGTAGGGCCAGTCGTGCCAATCCTTGCTGTTCGGGTTGCGGTTGTACTTGCGGTAGTAGATGTCGATGAACCTGTCGGGCTGGCCCCAGATCGTCTGGAAGATGCCCGGCCAGGGGTTGCGGATGACCATGTTGCCGGCCTTCCCGCTTCCGGGTGGCACCTCTCTTCCTTCCTCGTCCAGGATCACCGGAAAGATCCCCAGCACGCCTGGTCCGCAGCTGCCCGGCTTCATGGGCTGAAGGGCGGGCAGCGTGCTGCCCAGGAAGCCGCCGTTCTCCGTCTGCCACCAGGTGTCGACGATGACCGCCTCGCCCTTGCCGACCACCTGGTGGTACCAGCGCCACACTTCCGGCTCGATGGGCTCGCCGACCGTGGTCATGTGCTTGAAGTGGTAGTCGTACTTCTTGGGCTCGTCGGGTCCGAGCTTGCGCAGCATCCGGATCGTGGTGGGTGCGGTGTGGAAGATGTTCACACCGAGCCGCTCGGCGATCCGCCAGGGCCGGCCTGCATCGGGATAGGTGGGCACGCCCTCGTACATCACGCTCGTGGCCGCAAGCGCCAGCGGCCCGTAGACGATGTAGGAGTGTCCGGTGATCCAGCCGATGTCTGCAAAGCACCAGTAGGTGTCTTCGGGATGGATGTCCTGGTAGTACTTGGACGTGCCAGCCACGTAGGCGAGGTAGCCGCCAGTGCTGTGCTGGCAGCCCTTCGGCCGGGCGGTCGTCCCGCTCGTGTACATGAGGAACAGCGGAGCCTCGGCCGGCATCGACACCGGGTCCACGATCCGGTTGCGGTAGGTGCGCAGCACCTCGTCCATGAACTCGTCGCGACCGGCCACCATCGGCGTCGCCGATTCGTAGCGGCCGGGGAAGCGCCGCCAGACCAGCACCCGCTCGACCTGGACCCCGGCTCGGGCCGCCACCTCGACCGCCTCGTCGGCCTTCGCCTTGTGGTCCAGCAACTCCCCGTTGCGGTAGTAGGCGTCCATCGAGATCAGCACCCGGCTCTCCGAGTCGGCGATCCGATCGCCGCAGGCCGCCCCGCTGAACCCGCCGAACACCACCGAGTGGATGATCCCCAGCCGCGCACAGGCCAGCATGGTGACCGGCAGCTCGGGAACCATCGGCATGTGGATGGTCACCCGGTCGCCCGTCTTGAGACCGCAGTGCTCGCGGAGGACGGCGGCCACCTCGTTGACGCGCCGATACAGCTCCTGATAGGTGATGACCTGGGTTTCCGCGTCCTCCGGCTCGGGCACCCAGATGAAGGCCGCCTTGTTTCGATACTTGGGCAAGTGGCGGTCAACGCAGTTGAAGCAGGCGTTCAGGCGGCCGCCGACGAACCAGCGCCAGAAGGGAGCGTTGCTCGTATCCAGCGTTGTCTCCCAGTACTTCTCCCAGGTCAGCAGGTCTGCGTACTCCTTGAAGCACTCCGGGAACCGGTCCTCCCGGAAGCGGTCCAGGATCGCCGGGTCGGACACGTTGGCCTGGCCGATGAACTTCGGAGGCGGATAGACGTACTCCTCCTCGCGCCAGTGCGCGGCGATCTGGGCCTCGGAGACCTGCGCCTCGCTCTCTGTCGTCATGGCTCTACCTCCTATGATTCAAGGACCGCGCGGGCCTTGTTCGGAGGGCGGCGGTGGAAACGCCTCTACCCACGTCCAGGCCCCCGTCCGACGGCCGAAAGAAAGCCAGCCAGATGCAAGAAGCCGCCAAACGGCAGGCCGCGCGGATCCCGGCAACCATCCGTCCGCCACCTGCATGTTCACCCGGATCTCGATGTGCCCCACCTGGTCGAGGGCACTATCCAGGATAGGCAGCCTTTGACCGCCGGCATACGCGGTGGCGACAGGCGGTCGCATTTCCCCGCCGAGCGGTTCTCAGTTGCGGCTGAGCGGCGATGCGCTCCGCGACGCACCGGGGAGGCCGGATCGGCCGGAGCATGGCCGCCCAGACCCGTGGCCGCCGTCGCCCCCACCCGGACCGGCCCCATGGGCCAGGGGCCGTCCTGGAGCCCAAAACGGACTCGGGGGAGCGAGACGTGGTCCAAGCCCTGGCCGCCGACGCCCGCCACGGACGCCTCCACCTGGGGGAGCGCGAGAGCCTGATCGAGGCCACGGTCGAGGCCTGGTGGCGGGGCAGAGAACATGGTTCGGACATACAACCGCCGATTGGCGCAGACGGAGCGGAGCGAGAGAACGCGACCACGCGGAGAGAAGACACGGATCCACGGCGGCCCGGTCAGCGAGGTCGCCCC
>JAJPKS010000330.1 GCA_021323605.1 Bacillota bacterium
CCACCCCGACAACCCGGTCTCGATCGCGCCCCAGTTCAACGAGGACTGGGTGATGGAGGCGCGCCGCCAGGCCGACGCGGCCATGCGCCGGAGCCGGGCCGTGATCCAGGAGGCGAGCCGGGAGTTCGTCCGCGTCTTCGGCCGGGGGGCGCAGGACCCCTTCCTGGACACCTACCGAATGGAGGACGCCGAGTACGCCCTCGTGGGCATGGGCACGGTCGGCATGGTGGGCAAGGTGGCGGTGGATCGCCTGCGCGAGCAGGGGAGGAAGGTCGGCTTCGTCCGCATCAAGTGGTTCCGGCCCTTCCCGGGGCCGGAGCTGCGCTCGCTGCTGGGTGGCCTGCGCGGGGTGGGCATCGTGGACCGGGACTACTCCTTCGGCTCCAACGCCCACGGCGGCGTGCTCTACACGGAGGTGGCGGCGGCGCTCTATCCCGAGCCGCGCCGGCCCCGGCTGGTCCCCTTCATCGCCGGCCTGGGTGGACGCGAGGTCTCGGTCGAGAACCTGCAGGAGATGCAGGAGGTGGTCGAGCAGGTGGTGGCTGGCCAGGAGCAGGAGGTCACCTGCCGGTGGATCGGGGTGCGGGGGCCCCGGGAGGATCCGCGAGAACCCGTGGAAGGAGGTGTGCGCTGATGGCTGCCCCAGTGTCGACACCGCCGGAGCTGGCGGTCAACCGCCGGCTCACGGTGCTTCCCCTGCAGGAGTACTACACCTCCGGGCACCGCACCTGTCAGGGGTGCGAGAGCGCCCTGGTCATGCGCTACATGGCCAAAGTGGCGGGTCCGCGAACGCTGGTCACCGGGACCACCGGCTGCATGTACGTGGCCAACACCAGCTACAACGCGACGCCCTGGGCCCTGCCCTGGGCGCACACCCAGCTGGGGGCCGCCGGCTCCTCGGCCATCGGCACGGCGGCGGCGCTCGAGGCGCTCATGCGCAAGGGCAAGATCCCCCGGGAGCGGATCAACGTCATCGCCTTCTGCAGCGACGGCGGGGGCGGTGACATGGGCCTCTCCGCGCTCTCGGCGGCGATGCAAGACACCCGCTACAACCTGCTCATCCTGCTCTACGACAACGAGTCCTACGCCAACACCGACATCCAGGCCTCGGGGATGACGCCGTGGGGTGCGGTCACCGCCTTCACCCCCTCGGGCCAGGTCAGGCGCATCACCCACCACCGCTGGAAGAAGAACGTGCCCGCGTTGCTCATGGCCGGCCACCCCCAGGGCCGCTACTTCGCCTCCACCTCCTCCGGCTTCGGCATGGACCTGATGGAGAAGGTGCGCACCGCCCTCGACGTGGGTGGCCCCACCTTCGTCCAGACCCACGACCCCTGTCCCAAGGGCTGGGACTACGACCCGCGCCGCTCCCACGAGCTGGCGGTGCTGGCGGTGGAGTGCGGCATCACCGTGCTCTGGGACTGCCTGGAGGGGGAGCTGCGCTACCAGGGGATCACGCGCCAGATGGTGGAGGGCCGGCTGCGCCGGAGGCCGGTGGCCGAGTACCTCCGCCGCCAGGGTCGCTTCGCCCACTTCACCGACGAGGACGTCGACTACTTCCAGTCCCAGATCGACGAGATGTGGGAGCGGTGGATCCTGCCCGGGGTGGTGCGGGTGACGCAGACCCCGTTCGGGATGCCGTCCCGGCCCTCGACGGCCGCCGGGGCCGACGAGGTCGAGTTCGCGGCCACGGGGGAGGTGCGCCGTGGCTGAGCTGCTCCCGGTCGCCTCGATCACCGACCTGGAGGCGCTCGGGCCGGCCGAGACGCTCGAGGCCTACCGGGCCCGGGGCGGCTACCAGGCGCTGCGCCGGGCGCTGACCATGTCCGGCCCGGAGATCGTGGCCGAGGTCGGCGCCGCCGGGCTGACCGGGCGCGGAGGCGCCGGCTTCCCCGCCGCCACCAAGTGGGAGGCGGCCGCCCGGGGGCCGGCCCCCCGCTACCTCGTGGTCAACGGCGCCGAGGGGGAGCCCGGCTCCTACAAGGACCGGCACCTCATGGCCCGGGCGCCGCACCAGGTGCTGGAGGGCGTGCTCATCGCCGCCCGGGCGCTGGACGTGGCCGAGGTCATCGTCTACGTCAACGACCGCTTCCGCCCCGCCCAACAGGCGCTGGCCGAGGCCGTCCAGGCGCTCGGCGGCACCGACCTGGCCGGGGCGCTGGTGCCGATCCGGCTGCGGCTGGAGAGCCACGTCTACGTCGCCGGCGAGGAGACGGCGCTGCTGGCCGTGCTCATGGGCCGGCCGGCCTGGCCCCGGCCCAAGCCGCCCTACCCGAGCGAGCGCGGCTACCGCGACCGGCCCACGGTGGTCAACAACGTGGAGACGCTGGCCCACGTCCCCGTGATCCTGCGCCGGGGCGCGGCCTGGTACCGGGAGCACCGTCCCATCCTCTTCTCGGTCAGCGGCGACGTGGCCCGTCCCGGCGTGTTCGAGCTGCCGATGGGGATCACGGCCCGCGAGCTGATCGAGCGGGCGGGAGGGCCGCTCCCCGGCGACCGGGTGGAGGCGGTGCTCCCCGGCGGCTACTCGCTGCCCTGGCTGCGCGCGGACCAGCTCGACCTGGCCCTGGAGCCGGAGGCGCTGGCCGCCGCCGGCACCGGGCTCGGGGCCTCGATCATCGTGGTCGGCGCCCGCCAGGGGCTGGGGCGGGCGGCGGCCCGGGTGGCCGCCTTCTTCGCCCGCGAGACCTGCGAGACCTGCCCCATCTGCGTCACCGGCACGGCCCGCCTGGCCCAGCTGCTGCGGCCGGCGGCGGAGCGGCCGCTGGGCGCGGCCGAGGC
>JAJPKS010000393.1 GCA_021323605.1 Bacillota bacterium
ACGACCGCCCGCTCTACACCTTCGTCGGCGACGGGAAGCCGGGTGACACCAACGGCCAGGGCGTCGCCGGCGTGTGGTTCGTCGCCACTCCCGGTCTGAACGACCCCGACGCGGCCCCGGCGGCGATGCCGGCGTCGCCGCCCCCGGCCGCTCCGCCGGCCACCCGGGCGTCAACTCCGGCGCCGTCCTTCAACGACCACGACGCGGACAACGGCGGCGCTCCGAGCGACGGCGACGGCAATGGCTGATCCCGGACGGCGCCTCGTGGGTGGCGTCTCCCCACCCCGGGGACGGTGATCCAGACCCCTCCCCAGATGCGTCTGCGCCCGGAGGAGGGCGAGCGGCGCCACCGCGAGGCGCGCACGTCGATGGTGGCTCGGGCCCGACGGCCCGAGCCCGCCGGCGGCGTGGGCCGGCGGCGCCGGACGGCACTCGACCTGCCCCGGGCGAGATCGATCGCCGGGCTGCGGGTGCTGGTCGCGAACCTCACCGGCGCGGGGTGAGGAGACCGGGGCAGGGTCGGGCCAGTCCCGCGCATGATGTGTGGCGTCGTGCCCCACAGCGCCTGGGCCTTCCTCGACCATCCCGGCCCGCTGGCCTTCGCCCACCGCGGCGCCGGCGGCTGGCCCGAGAACACCATGGCCGCCTTCGAGGCCGCGGTCCGCCTCGGCTACCGGTACGTCGAGACCGACGTGCAGGTCACCGCCGACGGCGTCCTGGTGGTCTTCCACGACGACCGCCTCGACCGGGTCACCGACCGCTCGGGAAGGGTGGCCGAGCTCGCCTACGCCGAGGTGCGCCGGGCGCGGGTGGCGGGGCGGGAGCCGATCCCGACGCTGGAGGAGCTGCTCGGGACCTGGCCCGACCTGCGCGTCAACGTCGAGCCCAAACACGACGCCTGCGTCGGCCCCCTGGCGGAGGCGATCCGGCGAACGGGCAGCCTGCACCGCGTGTGCGTGGGTTCGTTCTCGGACCGGCGCACGGCGCGGGTGCGCCGGTGCCTCGGCCCCGAGCTCTGCACCGCCCTGGGGCCGCGGGGGGTGGCCTGGCTCCGTGCCGCCTCCTGGCTGCCCCTCCCCTGGCGATCGCCGGCGGCCTGCGTGCAGGTCCCGCTGAACGTCCGGGGGCTGCGGCTGGTCGACGCCCGTTTCCTGCGCGCGGCGCACGAGCGTGGTCTCCAGGTCCACGTGTGGACGGTCGACGACGCGGCCCGGATGGAGGAGCTGCTGGACCTCGGGGTCGACGGCATCATGACCGACCGTCCCGAGGTCTTGAGGGCCGTGCTCGAGGCCCGCGGTCAGTGGGCCTGAGCCCGATCCGGCCCGGTGGTCGCCCCGGGAGCCGGAGAAGCCGCTCCCCGGCCCCCGGCACGATCAGACGACCCTGGCCGGCTCGATGTCCTGCTCCACCCGCCGCCCGAAGCGAGCGCTTCCCAGCTGCTCGCCGAGCAGGTGGTGGTAGGGCACGCCGGTGAACAGGTGATGGCTGCGCGTGGGGACCTCCTCCGACCACTCCGCCCGCTGCAGCTCCAGGTAGCCGTCCTGGGCTCGGGCCTTGAGGGCCTCGGCCAGGCGGTGGAAGCCGTACCCCATGGCGTGCTGCGCCGCCAGGGTGATGAAGATGAAGCGCACCCCCTGGCTCGCCAGCTCGTCCCAGGTCATGGGGTCGGGCTCGCTGAACCACTTGAACGAGGAGGAGTAGTTGAAGGCGAAGCGGGCCTCCGGGAAGCGCTTGCGGATCTCCTCGTGGAACCGCTCCGTGGGCCCCCGCTCCGCGGTCGGGAACTCGCACCAGAGGAGGTCGGGGACGCCGCTGTCCAGGTAGCGAAGCCCGCGCTCGATGGCCAGCTCCAGGCCCCGCTTCGACTCGGGGGCCTCGGTGGCGGAGACACCATCGGTTCGGGCGATGATCACGAAGTCGCGGTTGCCCAGGTCGTCGGCCACCGCCCGCATCATGCGCAGCTTGGCGACGAACTCCTCCGCCGGGATCAGGGCCTTGCCGGCGATGTGCCCGCAGCGCTTGGGCATGACCTGGTCCTCGATGTGGGCGCCGGCCACCCCCGCGCCGACGTACAGCTCGGTGGTGCGCTGCACGTTGAACACGTTGCCGTACCCGACGTCCATGTCGGCCACCAGGGGCGGGATCTCCAGGTGGCGCGGTGGCACCCCGCGCTCGGGGTCGCCGACGGCCATCGTGAGCTGGAACTTGCGCAGCGCGCTGACGATGCGGCGGGCGCCGTCGGCGATCTCCACGCTGGCGTAGAGGTCCATGTCCGTGGTGCCCAGATGGCCGATGGCGAACGAGTAACCGCTGAAGTACACCGCCTCGAACCGGTGGTACATCACCAGCTCCGCCCCGTGGGGGTCGTACACGCCCGGAGCGAACACGTAGGGGCGGGAGTCGAGCTTTTCCCGCAGCACCCGGCTGGGCGGGGTCCAGCGCGAGGCGGGCACGGTGAAGCCCTCGGGGAGCAGGGGCGTCGTGGCCAGCTCCATGACCTCCTCCTTCTCGGCTGGCGGGATCAATCCGTCTCGTGGTCGCGCTGGCAGTCGTCGAAGCAGTTGCACTCGACGACCTCGGCCGTCGCGATCGGCCCTGACGCCGGAATCGATTGGCTTGTCCTATTCATATGTCCGAACCTATCAAAGTTCTGAATAAAATGGGCGCGGTTTTCGATCGCCTTTTTCGATCGCCGGATCGTCATTCCCGATAGGGCCCGAGGGCCAGGCGCCGTCCCTCAGGGCTCGAATCGGGTCTTCTGGAGGAGGTCCAGGAAGGCCGCCACCAGGCCCGTGGCCGGGCCCGCGTCTCGCCGTCGCATGGCCACGATGCTCCGCCGCATCGGCACCGCCTCGCGGAGCTCCACCCGGTGGAGCAGGCCGGAGTCGACCTCGCGGGTGACCGCGGTCCTGGGGAGGAGGGCGACGCCCAGGCCGCGCTCGACCATCTTCTTGGCGGCCTCGATGTTGTCCAGCTCCATGACCCCGTGCATGGTGACGCCGGCGGCAAGGAACGCCACCTGGGTCACCTCGTAGTAGCTGGAGGTGCGGTCGAAGAGGATGAGCTGCTGGGAGCCGAGCTCGACCATGGAGACGGCCCCGTGCCGGGCGAAGGGGTGGTCGGGAGCCACGACCAGCACCAGCTCCTCCTCGTGGAAGGGGCGGAGCTCCACCTCCGGATGCCGGAGCGCGCGGCCGAGCCCGAGCTGGACCTCGTCGCGCAGCACCATCTCGAGCACGTCCTCGGAGTGGCCGGTGCGGACGGCGACCTCCACCCTGGGATGCAGGGCGACGAACCGCTCCAGAACGGCGGGAAGGAGGTAGGTGCTCACGGCGGGCGCCGCCGCGATCGCGAGCTGTCCGGCGGTGGCGCGTTCCAGCTCGTCGATGGCGCGACGACCGTCACGAAGTGCGCGCAACGCACGTTCAGCGTAGGGGAGGAAGGCTCGCCCGGCGTCGGTCAGCCGCATGCCCTGACGGCCCCTGACGAAGAGGCGTTGCCCGAGTTCGCGCTCCAGCGCGTGCAGGCGGGCCGTCAGCGTCGGCTGGGTGACGTAGAGGGCCTCGGCCGCCCGGCTGACGCTGCCGAGTCGAGCCACCTCCAGGAACCCTTCGATGTGAACGAGCAGCATAGAAGTTGTCAATAGGTTAACCAGAAAATGAGGAACGTTTTCTATCGAAAGACAGGGACGCGCCGATCGATGGCAGGAGGTCCGGGGGTGGGGGATGGCACGGCACGGCCGGGCGCCGGCCGGTGCCGCCCGGCCTGAGGAGGCGGGTGGTGGGCGTCGTCCTCTACGACTTCGGCCCCCGGTACGCCCTCCCGCTGCCGCTTGTGGCCTTCCAGTGGGCGGGGGCGGCGGTGGTGGGGATCTCCTTCATCATGATGACCGTCTTCGCCGGGCACCGAACCGGCCGGGCGGCGATCGACCACCCCCGCCGGGAGCTGACCTGGCTCGCCTGGGTGCCGCGATCGTCCGTGCTGCGGAGGGTGGGGGCCACGGTGGGGGTGGTCGGCCTCGGCCTGGTGGTGGTGACCGGCCTGCTGGGGCCCGGGCGGCCGGAACGCAACCTGGCCGAGTTCCTCACCTGGATCTACTTCTGGGCCGGCCTCGGCGTGGTGACCGGCCTGCTGGGGCCGGTATGGGAGTGGCTGAACCCGTTCCTCGCCCTGGACGGGCTGGTCCGCCGCCTCCGCCGGGATGCCACCCCGGAACGAGCCGAGGACCCCCTGGCCCGGTTCGGCGTCTGGCCGGCGGTGGGGCTGCTCTTCCTCTTCGGCTGCCTGGACGTGGGCCAGGTCATCGGCCACCGCCCCCTGGCCCTGGGCCTGTTCACCCTCCTGTACACGGTCTTCACCGTGGCCGGCATGCAGCGCTACGGGTCCGCCTCCTGGCTCACCCACGTCGAGTTCTTCACCGTGTTCTTCGGGCTGCTGGCCAGGTTCGCCCCGCTCGAGGTGACGGACGGCCGGGTGTACCTGCGGCCCCTTGGGGCCGGGCTGCTGGACCGGGCGCGGGGCGGCTGGGATCGGGTGCTCTTCGTCATCCTGATGCTGAGCACCCTGGCCTTCGACGCCCTGGTGCTGACCCCGGTCTGGTCGCAGGTGGTGGCTTCGCCGGTGGGCCGCCTGGTCCTGCGCCTGGGGCCGCCCGGCGACGTCGGCCTCCGCGCCCTGGGCCTGGTGGCGCTCACGCTGCTGTTCCTCGCCGCCTTCATGGTGTGCATGGAGCTGGTGCTCTACTTCGGGGGGGTGGGCGTGGACGGCCCGGCCACCGCGACCGCCTTCGCCTTCACCCTGGTCCCGATCGCCTACGTGTACGACTTCGCCCACAACTACGCCAACCTGGTCGTGCAGTCGCAGCTCCTGCTGCCCCTGCTGACCGATCCACTGGGGCTGGGCTGGCAGGTGCCGCCCTTCTCCGGCTTCCACCCCAGCACGTTCCTGGCGCCGGCGATCGTGGTCTGGTACGTCGAGGTGGTGCTGATCGTGGGGGGGCACGTGGTCGCCATGTGGCTGGCGCACCTGCGGGCCGGTGAGCGCTTCGAGGTCGCCCAGAGCGTGCTGCTCAGCCAGTACCCGATCCTGGTGCTGATGGTCCTCTACACCATGACCAGCCTCTGGATCCTGGCCCAGCCCATCGCGCGCTACCCGTGAGGGGATGGGTGTCGTGGCCGATGGACCCGGTGGGGTGATTTGAACAAACGATTGATTGACCGTGTCGCTACCTATTGCCGTACGCCCCAGTACTTGATTGCACGGCCCAGGTAATGGGGAAAAACCAACCGATTCAGGCCATTTCTCGCCGGTTCATGGGCCAGGGGGCTTGCAATCCCACGAGGAAACAGGCACAATACGGGTGTCGCCCGAGGAGCCCGGCTCGAGAGGGCCAGGGCGGGGGCCGAGAAGAGGGTCCCCGACGGGGGCCTCGGGTGCTTGAGATCGACCTCACCCCCGCAGCCATGCTCGGTGGAGGTGCGAGGAGGGAAACCTCCTCGCCCACCCCGAGCGGGGCACCGGGATCCGCCCCCTCCTCGTTCGAGGGGCCTGCTGTTAGGATCGCATCGTGATCTCGCCAGAGCTACTCGAGATCCTCGCCTGCCCGAAGTGCAAACAGAAGGTGGAGCTGAGCGAGGACGGAACCACCCTGGTCTGTTCGGCCGACCGGCTGCGCTTCCCGATCGTCGACGGCATCCCGGTGATGCTCATCGACGAGGCGGAGAGCTTCTGACCGAAGGCCGACCGGCGGGCCGCTCGGGGGCCGCCGCCGCCGAGCGGCCGCCGATCAGACGGCGCACGGATAGGCGGCGGTGTCCACGCCTCCTGTCCGCCCGAGAGCCTGCTGGACGTCGCCCTGGATCTCCGCCTCGGTCAAGGCGTAGGCCTGGTCGGGGTTGGTGCTGGAGGCGGCGAAGACCAGCCCCAGCACGTGGCCCTGGAGGTCCACCAGGGGGCCTCCCGAGTCGCCGGGCCGGACGACCCCGCTCAGGATCCAGATCTGGCGGCTGACCAGCTGGTCGTTGTAGATGTCACGGCCCTCGGCCTCCACGCTGGACTCGATCACCGCCGGGCTGATGGTCTCGTCCCCGCCCCCGGGGTATCCGATCACGGCCCCCTCCGTGCCCCGGCCACCGCTGGCCGGGACGAGAGGCGGTGCCGTCACCTGGGGCGCGTAGAGGACGGCGACGTCGCGCTCGGGGTCGAACAGCACCACCCTCGCCCGCACCCCGAGCGGCGAGGCGGCGCTCGTGATCGTGGTCCCGGTGGTCCCCGAGACGACGTGGGCGTTGGTCACCAGGTACCCAGGAGCGACCGGGAAGGCGCTCCCGCTGACCAGACCGCCGCAGCCCCGTCCCTCGACCCGGAGGACCGAGCCGGCGGCCGCCTCCACCCCGGGCGTTGAAGCCGAGGCGGGCGGCTGGAGCGGCGAGGACAGGATGGGCGGCAGATCGGCGAAGGTCTGGAAGGGCACGTCGGCCAGCACGCGCTCCACGCCCGCCAGGAAGGCCGGCGGCCGGGGGAAGAGGCCGTCCAGGGTGCGCAGGATGACCGAGCCCTGGATGAGCCGGGCGGCCAGCGGGCTCGGCCCCTGGGAGAAGGTGAGCCCGAGGAACCACCCCACCGCCAGGACGGCGGCCCCGGAGAACGCCGATCCGGCCAACCGCTCCACGGGGTGGAGCCGCACCCTGCCGCCCTCGGCCCGCAAGGTCTCGCCGGCCCAGAATCCGAAGGTGGAGCCCAGCGAGCCGCAGACGACCAGGATCAGGATGGCGCCCAGGGGCCGGAGCACCCCGCCGATGGCGAGGGCATGGAGGACCGGCGGCGCCAGGGCGGCGCCCGCCACCACACCCGCCACCAGCCCCGCGTACTGCGAGAGCGAGGGCCAGAAGCCCCGACGGTGCCCGTTGCCGAGGCCGATCAGGGTGGCCAGGATCAGGATGAGATCGACCAGGTTGATGGCCAACACCATACCGCCCGATACCGGCCCGGAGCCGTGCCCGGTCCCCATGCCGGTGCCCCGGAACGCCGATAATTGTCGACGTGCTCTACCTCTACGGCGAATGGATCACGGCCGCGTCCTTCATGGCTCTGGCCTTCCTGGTGGCCGTCGTGGGCGTCTTCGGTCTCGGCTGGTGGGTCATGCGCGGCGATGCCCTGAACCGCCGTCACGAGGCCTCCGACGAGGAGCGCGCCGAGCAGCACTGAGCCGCCCGCGGCGGTCGCCGCCCCCTCCGGCGGCGACGATGCCGGCTCAACCACGATGATGGTGCGATGACCACCGCCTTCGTCCCCTCACGCCGGGCCCTGGAGCTGGCCCGGCGTTCCCTGCGCCCCGTGACCGTCTCCAGCCCCGGACCCGGCGTGATCTCGCTGATCGCCGGGGATCCGGACTTCCCGACGCCCGATCCCATCCGTGAGGCGATGGTCGGGGCGGTCTCGTCCGGCTTCACCCGCTACGCCCACTCCCAGGGCGATCCCGACCTCCGTGAGTTCCTGGCCTCCCTCCTGAGCCGGCGCAGCCGACGCCCTTATACCTCGGAGCAGGTGCTGATCACGCACGGGGCCAGCGCCGCCCTGGCGGTGGTGATGCTGGCCGTCCTCGATCCCGGGCAGCGAGTGGTCATTCCCGAGCCGACCTATTCGCTCTACGCCGATCTGGCCACCGTGGCCGGGGCGGAGATCGCCTTCGTCCGCCACCGACCCGACCTCCACCTGGACCTGGACGGTATCGCCGCCGCGGCGGCCCGGGCGCGGATGGTGGTGATCTGCAACCCCTGCAACCCGACCGGCGCCGTCTATTCGCGGGCGGAGCTCGAGGCGCTGGCCGACATCGCCGCGGAGCACGACCTCCTGGTGCTCTGCGACGAGGCCTACGACCACATCGTGTACGAGGGGGTCGACTTCACCTCCGCGCTCCAGATCGAGGGGCTGGCCGAGCGCCTGATCTACGTCCAGAGCTTCTCCAAGACCTACGCCATGACCGGCTGGCGAGTGGGGTACCTGGCCGCCCCCCGCGAGGTGGTCGTCGCCGCCGCCGGCCTGCACCGAACCTTCAACGGCCCGGTCAACAGCGCCGTGCAGCGGGCGGCGCTGGCGGCGGCGACGCTGCCCGACGACCGGTTGGAGGACATGCGGCGCGAGTACCAGGCCCGTCGTGACATCGTCGTGCGGATGGTGGCCGGGTGTCCCGGCCTCCGTCTCCGTCCACCCCAGGGAACCTTCTACGCGCTGCTCGGCTACCGCCTTTCCCTCCCCTCGACCGAGGTGACGAGGCTCGCCCTGGAGCGTGGGGTGGCGGTTCGGGCTGGAGCGGAGTACGGCCCGGGCGGAGAGGGGTTCGTCCGCATCGCCTTCTCGACCGATCGCTCGCTCCTGGTCGAGGGGCTGGAGCGGCTGCTCCCCCTGCTCGCCGGCGAGTGACCGGCTTGATCGTCCCGGCGGCCCGGGGCCGTGGGCCGGCCCCGGTGGGATCGCCGGCGCGGCCTCCCGCTCGTCGTGGCCCCGGCCCGGAGCCGGCGAGACGGCGGCGTCCGGCGTCAGCGCAGGCGTCGGTAGAACGCGATCGCGGCCACCACCGCCGCCGATCCGACGCCGATCCCGAGCGTCCGCCAGCCGTCCGTGGTGTTGACGGCTTCGTCCACGAACCCGACCACGATCACCAGCACGAGCATGGACAGCACGGGTTCCTTGAGTCCGTCCAGGCTGTCGATCACGAGCCAGCTCGGAAGCCAGGTCGGGTGGCCACCCGAGGAGTTCGGCCAGAACAGCTCGAGCAGGCCGGCGGCGACGATGACCAGCACCACCCCGACCAGGACCAGATCCGTCATCTTGGCCAGCTCGACGGTGGCGCCGGTCAGGTTGGAATCCTGGCTCGAGAGCAGCCGCGCCGTCCCCGTGACCACCACGTCGATCGCCAGCGCGAAGGCCACCAGCGCCCCCAGCAGGAGGGGAACCACGGGGAGCACGATCCCGTACATGGCCAGCCGGGCCAGGCTCGCCAGCCGGCGTGGGGTTGGGCGCTTCTCCGTCCCGTCTTCGTCCATCGGGCGGGCATCTTTCACAACTCGAACGAGTATCGCCGCACCCTCTCTCCGGGGACCACCCCCGACCTGGAATCGGGCCGGGGATGGCTAGGGCCGGGGCAGCCGGGCGTGGAGGACGGCGCACACGCCGTCGCGGGTGCTGGCCAGCAGCCGCTCCACCGCCCCGGCCACCTGGGTCGGGCTCTCGACGACCATGCCCTCGGCTCCGCTGACGCGGGCCACCGCCAGGGGGTCCGCCTCGGCCTCCACGACCGGGTCGCCGGCGTCCTGCAGGACGCCGGCGGGCAGGGGTGACGGCGGCCGGTGGCCGCCGCGGCTGAGCACGACGGTCAGGAAGGCGGCGCCGAAGCGGTGGGCCGAGCGAAAGGCGGCGGTGGGGAGGCCGAAGTCGAAGGCCTGGTCGTCACAGAGGGCGACGACCGGACGGGTGGGATCGGCCAGGCGGGCTCCCAGCGCGGCCCCGATCGACCATCCCGGGCTGGCGGTGGCCCGGCGGAAGAAACGCCCGGGCGGGCGTTCCAGCTGTCGGAGGGCCGCATCCGCGTTGGCGGTGGCCTCCTCCAGGACCAGGGCGTCCTCGGGAAGCGTCCGGTTGAGCTCGGCCATCAGCGCGTCGGGGAAGTCATCGGGATGGCCCGAGGTGGCGCGACCGTGCCAGGCCTGGC
This sequence comes from Bacillota bacterium, assembly GCA_021323605.1. Classification (GTDB taxonomy): domain Bacteria; phylum Chloroflexota; class Dormibacteria; order Dormibacterales; family Dormibacteraceae; genus CADDZO01. Next base: position 9,710 of record JAJPKS010000393.1, read on the forward strand.
GTGATGCGGCCAGGAACTCCGCCACCCGCCGCCGCCGGTCCTCCACCTCCCGGCGGCGGCCGCCGAGGCGGTCGGCGAGCATCTCCACGAGGTGCGGCAGGGCCTGTGCCGTGTCCGCCGTCAACCCGATCTCGACCGGATAGCACCAGCCGAGCAGGTCGGGCTTCAGGCAGTCGCTGTCGATCTGGAGGAGCCAGGCCTGGGTGGGAAAGGGGCCCAGGCCGGGCACGCAGGCGGTTTCGACGTCCAGGAGCAGGATGGCGTCCGCCTGCAGGAGCAGGTCCCGCCCCTCCAGCCCCGCGTTCAACGCGTGCTGCGGGGGCAGGTTGACGCAGTTTCGGAAGTCGATCACGGGTGCACCCAGGGTTTCGGCCAGGCGGGCGAGGCTGACCACCGCGGAGAGGTTGCGCCCGACCCGGCCGGCCACGATCAGCGGCGACCGGGCCGCGGCGAGCAGCTCGGCCATCTCCTCGAGGGCGCCCAGGTCGGGTACCGGGGGGCGCGGGGGCGGGAGACGGCGCGACGGCTGGGGGACGGGCTGCTCGAGGAGAGCGGGCGGAACCGTGAGCCGGGTCGGACCGGTGGGCTCGGCGCGCGCGATCTGGAGGCCGCGGCGTAGCAGAGGCCCGAGCTGGCTCGGGCTCCGCACCTCCTCCCACCACTTTCCCCCCCTGGACTCGACCGGCGGGGCGAGCCCGGAAGGGTCGGACCGGGGGCCGGCGGCGAGCACGGCGACCGGAACCCGATCCCTTTGCGCGTTCTCCAGCGCCCCCGCCAGCTGCAGGTGCCCGCCCGCGACGTGGGCCATCACCACCTGGGGCCCGCCCCCGACCAGGTAGTGGCCGTGGGCGGCCGAGAGGGCCAGGTGCTCGTGGCCGCAGAGCACGGGCTGAGGAATCGCCATGCCGGCGGCGCGGATCTCGGCCAGCGCCTCCCGCAGCGGCGGGACGAGCATGCCCGGGTTGAGGAACAGGTGGCTGACGCCCTCGTCGTACAGGATGGTGACCAGCTCGACGGCAGCCGTCCGCTGCTGGCTCATGGACGGTGATGACGAAGCACGTACGACCTCTCTCGCGACCTCGGCGCGGTGGACGGCCGGCCGCTACGACGGAACTCCCCGCCCCGCCGTCCTCGACGCGATCGGACCCGAGGGACGGCTCGGGACGGCGCTGGGCGATAGCGGGGCAACGTCCACCGGCGCAGTTGCTCAGGCTACCCGTCCGATCGGCGGCCGACCATGCGTGATACCCTGCGTTAACCATAGGTTTTTCCTCTGGGTTCGTGGAGCTCCACCAACTCCGTTACTTCGTGACCGTGGTCGGCGAGGGCACCTTCACCAGGGCCGCCGAGCGTCTCTACATCACCCAGCCGTCGCTCAGCGAGCAGATCCGTAAGCTCGAGGCCGAGCTGGGCACCCCGCTCTTCGAGCGGCTCGGTCGCAGCCTGAGGTTGACCAGCGCCGGGGAGGCCTTCCTCCCCCACGCCGAGCGCGTCCTGCTGGAGGCCGAGGAGGCGCGAAGGCGGGTTCAGGAGGTCCAGGGGCTGCGCCGTGGACGCCTCGGGCTGGGAAGCCTGCCGGGCCCGGCGATGCGTCTGGTACCGCGGTTCCTGGCCGAGTTCCACCGCCGCTATCCCGGCGTCGACGTGACCCTGCACGAGGAGGACAGTGGCATCCGCCTGGAGGACGCGGTGCATCGCGGTGAGCTGGACCTGGCCATCGTCCGTCTTCCCGGCCGCCGTTCCGACCTGGACGGCCGCCTGTTGATCCGGGAGCCGATGGTGGCCGTGGCCCCGGCCGAGCCGGTGCTGGCCGGGCGGCGCGAGGTGAGGCTGGCCGAGCTGGCCGGCCAGCCCTTCGTCGCCCTCCGGCGCGGGCACGAGCTGCGCGAGCTGCTCGAGGAGGTCTGTCGGGGCGCCGGATTCCGTCCCCGCGTGGTCCTGGAGACCGATCACGCCGGGACCGCCGTCGCGCTCGCCTCCTGCGGGTTCGGGGTGACCGTGCTCCCGCGCACGGCGGCGGGTAGGGAGGGGCGCCGGATGCCGGTGCAGGACCTCCACGCCGTCCGCGAGCT
>JAJPKS010000027.1 GCA_021323605.1 Bacillota bacterium
CCGCCATCCGCCCGGGGGTGACCGCGGGCAGCGTCCACGCCGCCTGCCAGCGGGTGATCGACGCGGCCGGGTTCGAGCCCAACTTCCGCAAGCGGCTCGGCTACTCGGTCGGCGTCGGCTTCGCCCCCGACTGGGGAGAGGGCCACATCCTCCACCTCTCCCGGGACGATCCGGCGGTGCTCGAGCCGGGCATGGTCTTCCATTTGCCCCCGGCGCTCAGGGTCTACTCGGTGGTCGGGGTCGGCTGCTCGGAGACGGTGGCCGTGACCTCGGACGGGGTCGAGGTGATCACCACCTTCCCTCGCGAGCTGGCCATCCGGTGAGGCGCCCCGCCCGCGTGCTCCTGGCCGGGGTGGGGCGGGTCGGATCGGCCTTCCTCGAGCTCGCCGCCGCCCGGCCCGAGCTGGAGGTGGGGGCGGTGGTGCGCTCCACCGGCCCGACCGTGGACGAGCTGCTCGCCGGGGGCGGCTGGGACGTGGTCGCCGACGCGACCCCCAGCGACCTCACCACCGGCGGGCCGGCCCTGGTCCACGCCCGGGCGGCGCTGGGGGCCGGGGTGCACTTCGCGACCGCGGCCAAGGGACCCCTGGTCCGTGGCCACGGCGAGCTCCGCGAGCTGGCCCGGCGGACCGGGGCCGGCTTCCGCTTCTCGGCCGCCACCGGCGCCGCCCTGCCGACCGTGGACACGGTGGAGTTCGCCCTCGCAGGCGCCCGGGTACTCGCCATGGAGGGGGTGCTGAACGGCACCTCCAACTACGTGCTGGATCGGATGGGGGAATCGGTCGAGCTGGAGACGGCGCTGGCCGAGGCCCGCGAGCGCGGCATCGCCGACGGTGACGGCAGGGCAGACGTCGCCGGCGCCGACACGGCGGCGAAGCTGGTCGCGATCGCGAACGCGGTCTGGGGGGGCGACCTGGCCCTGGAGGACGTGGCCGTGACCGGAATCGAGGGGCTCGATCCCGCACAGGTCCGCGCGGCGGCGCGGGCGGGCGAAGCGGTGCGGCTGATCGGCCGCGCCGTTCTGGAGGAGGGCCGGGTCCGGGCCGAGGTACGACCCGTACGGGTGACCCGCGACCACCCTCTGGCCGGCCTCCGGGGGGCGGACAAGGCGATCACCTTCGAGACCGACACCATGGGCCGGCTCACTCTGAGCGGGGGCCGCTCCGACCCGCGAGCGGCGGGTGCGGCCCTGCTGCGCGACGTCCTCCTGCTGCTCCGGGTGGGGCCGCGGGCGTGAGCCGCGACGCGCCGGTCGGGGTGTTCGACTCGGGGATGGGCGGCCTGGCGGTCGCCGCCTGCATCGCTCGTGACCTGCCCTCCGAGTCGATCCTCTACCTGGGCGACGTGGAGCACCGGCCCTTCGGCCCGCGGACGGCGGCCGAGGTGGCCGAGTACGCCCGGGCGGCGGAGGCCTTCTTTCAGGCCCAGGGCGCCAAGGCGATGGTGATCGCCTGCAACACGGCGAGTGTCGTCGCCGACCGGCTGCGCGGCCTTCTACCCGTGGTGGAGATGGTGGGGCCCGCGGTCGCCGCCGCCGCCGAGCTGCGACCCCGGTCGATCGCCGTCCTCGGCACCAGCGGCACCGTCGCCAGCGGCGTCTACCAGCGCGCCCTGGCGGCCGCGCTGCCGGGGACCCCGGTGGTGGCGCGCGCGTGCGAGTGCGCGCTCCGGCTGGCCGAGCGGGGCGGGGGGGACGACCAGGCCCTCCTCGAGCGCCGGCTGGGTGAGTGCCTGGAGGCGGTCGTGGGCTACGACGTGGCGATCCTGGCCTGTACCGACTTCACCTGCGTCCGGGCCACGCTCGACCGCGTCAACGCGGGCCGGCTGCGGCTCCTCGACCCGGCCGAGGCGGTGGCGGCCCAGCTCCGCCGCCTGCTGGAGGGACGTGGTCTCCTCAGCGCTTCCACCCGCCCGCGCCATCGCTTCTGCGTGACCGCCCCCGAGCCGGCCTTCCCGGCCATCGGGCGCGGACGCTTCCGACTTCCGGTCGAGATGGTCGAACTGGTGCGCACGGAGGTGAGGACATGAGCAGGCGGGGGTTCAGGATCGGGGCCGGCTTCCTCGGTCACATCTCCTCCGAGAACGGATTCGCGAGGCTCCGGGAGGCGGCGCGCATCTGCGAGGACGCGGGCATGGACAGCTTCTGGGTCGCGGATCAACGCTGGATGCGGGACGTCTACGTCAGCCTCACCGACATCGCAGCGCGCACCGAGCGGCTGCTGGTCGGCACCCGGGTCACCGATCCCTACGTCCGTCATCCCGGCCTCACCGCCGTGGCCATCGCCAGCCTGGACGAGGCCTCCGGCGGCCGGGCCGTCATGGGCATCGGCGCCGGCGGCTCCGGCTTCGCCCAGATGGGGCTCGGTCGGCCCCGGCCGGCGATCGCGGTGCGGGAGGCGATCGAGGTCATCCGGAGGCTCTGGTCCGGGGAGGAGTTCGAGTTCCACGGCCGGGTCGTGAACTGGAACCGCGGCCGGCTGGAGTTTCGCTGCCGCCCCGACATCCCGGTCGCGATCGCGGCCCGCGGGCCGATGCTGCTGGAGCTGGCCGGGGAGGTCGCGGAGGCGGCGATCGTCGCCTCCGGCGTCTCCCCCGGCGGCATCGCCTGGGCCCGGGAGCGGATCGCCAGGGGGGAGCGCCGGGCAGGGCGGAGTGCGGGGTCGGTGGAGCTGATGCACATGACCTACATCACCGTCCACGGGGACCGGCGGCGTGCCCGGCAGGTGGTCAAGAAGGGGATCGTGGGCGCCGTCTCGGGCAGCCACCCCAACTACGACTTCCTGGCCGCCAACGGGCTCGAGGTTCCTCCGGACCTCTACCGCTACCTCGACACCGGCGCCCGCGACCCGGCCCGGATTCTGGAGCTGATCCCGGACAGCTTCGTGGACAGGCTCGCCATCGCGGGGACCGTGGACGAGTGCGGAGACCAGCTGGCGGCGCTGATCGAGAACGGGATCGACCACCCGCTGTTGTCCCCGATCCCGGTCGAGCCGGGGGGAGAGCTGGAGATCCTGCGGAACGTCGCGGCCTCGATCCTCCCCGGGCTGCGGCGGGTGAGGACGGCATGAGCCTCACCATCCGGCCGGCGGAGCGGATGGAGCGGATCCCCTTCTCGGGCATCCGCCGGATCTTCGAGGCGGCGGCGGCGCTGGAGCGGGAGGGGCGCGACATCGTCCACCTCACCGTGGGCCGGCCCGACTTCGACACCCCGGAGCACATCAAGCGGGCGGCCCGGGAGGCCCTGGACGCCGGCCTCGTGCACTACACCTCCAACTACGGCCTGGTCGAGCTGCGGCGGGCCATCGTTCGCAAGCTGGCCGCGGACAACGGCCTCGCGTACGACGAGTCCGAGGTCCTGGTCGTGCAGGGCGCCAGCCAGGCGATCGCGGTCGCCATCCAGGGCTTCCTGGGGCCGGGCGACGAGCTGCTCGTCCCCAGCCCCGCCTACCTCAACTACCTCCACTGCGCGACGCTCGCCGGCGCCGTGGCGGTGCCCGTGCCGTTGCGCGACGAGAACGATTTCCAGCTCGACCCCGACGACGTGATCGAGCGCATCACCCCCCGCACCCGGATGTTGGTGGTGAACACCCCACAGAACCCGACCGGGGCGGTCTGTCCCCCGGACGTCCTGCGCCGGATCGCGGAGATCGCCTGCGAACGCGACCTCCTGGTGCTGTCCGACGAGATCTACGAGAAGCTCGTCTACGGCAGCTTCGAGCACGCCTCGATGGCTGCCTTCCCGGGGATGAAGGAGCGCACCTTCACCGTCAACGGATTCGCCAAGGCCTACTCCATGACCGGCTGGCGGATCGGCTACGTGGCCGCGCCGAAACCCCTGATCGACGTCATGGTCCGGATCGTGCAGTACACCACCGTCTGTCCCACGTCCTTCGCCCAGGCCGGGGCCGTGGCCGCCTTGGAGGGACCGCAGGAGCCGGTCGCGCGCATGCGGGCCGAGTTCGATCGCCGGCGCCACCTGGTCCAGCAGCGCCTGGCTGCCGTTCCCGGCCTCACCTGTGCCCGGCTGCAGGGCGCCTTCTACGCCTTCCCGGACGTCACCTCGTACGGCCTCTCCGACGACGACCTCGCCGATCGTCTGCTGGTGGAGGCCGGCGTCGCCGTCGTCCCCGGCTCCGCATTCGGGCCAGGTGGTGCGGGGCACGTGCGCATCTCCTATGCCACCGACTACGATCGGCTCGCGATCGGGCTGGAGCGGCTGGCCGATGGGCTGGAGCGGCTGTCGCGGGGGTGACCGGCCCCCGTCGGGGGCACCGGGCGGGCCGGTGGACGCGAACCGCGGGTGCGACACTCCGTCCCGGGGAAGGTCGTCCGACCGCCGGGGATGCCGGCGCTCTTCGGGGCGCGGTCCCAACGGTGGCTGACGTTGGCCCACGTGCAGACCGTCCTCGGCCCGGTCCACCCTGGCTCGCTGGGGGTCACGCTGCCGCACGAACACCTCTTCATCACCCTGGCCGGCGCCTCGCCGCCGGGGTCGGGCGACGGGCTCCAGGGGCGGCCGATCTCCCCCCACGAGCTGGACGACGCCCGTCGGCGCCCGCACCGCTACCGGGCGGCGCTGGCGCTCGAGGACCTGGACGAGCAGTGCCGGGAGCTGATCGCCTTCCGGGAGGTGGGCGGGGGGTGCGTGGTCGACGTGACGCCGCCCGACCTCGGCCGGTCGCCGGCGCGCCTGGTCGAGCTGGCCCGGCGGTCGGGGGTGGCGGTGGTGATGGGCTGCGGTCACTTCGTCCACACCTTCCATCCCCCGGGGCTTGCGGCCATGGACGAGGAGGAGATCCAGGCCGAGATCCTCAGGGATCTGGTCGCGGGCGTGGACGGCGTCCGGGCCGGCATCATCGGGGAGATCGGGCTCGGTTGGCCGCACCACCCCGAGGAGGAACGGGTGCTGCGCGCGGCGGCGCGGGCCAGCGCGGCCACGGGTGTCGCACTGACCGTCCACCCCGGTCACGCAGCCCGCTCCTGCTTTCGTGCCCTGGAGGTGGTGGCCGAGGCCGGCGGTGCGCCGGAGCGAACGGTGATCGGCCATCTCGAGCGCACCCTGTTCGACCTCGAGGACTTCGTGGCCCTGGCCCGCACCGGCTGCTACCTCGAGTTCGACCTCTTCGGTCGCGAGGTGATCCATCATCCGCTCGCGCCCCCGGGCAAGCCCGGCGATGTCGTACGGATCGAGTGGATGGTGCGCCTGGCCGAGCGGGGGTTCGGAGACCAACTCCTTGCCTCACACGATGTGGCCTACCGGACCGACCTCCGTGCCTACGGGGGGCCGGGCTACGCCCATCTCCTCACCAGCGTGGTGCCGGTGATGCGAGGGCGAGGGATGCCGGAGGAGCTGATCCGTGCTCTCCTGGTGGACAACCCGGCCCGGATGCTGGCCGTGGCCGACGGGGAGGGCGACGAGCCTGGCCGGGTGCAGGGCTGACCACCGGAGGCCGGCGCCCGGTCCGTGCTTCAGGCCGGCGGCTTCGCCGACAGCAGTCGGCGCACGGAGAGCCCGTCCACCGAGACCCGCCGCACGCGGTCGAGGGCCACCGGCGGCAGCAGCCTGTGGTCGTCCTCGGTGGGGATGGTCTCGTGCGGGTGGAGCTGGCGCCGGAACGTAGCTCGACTTCGACGATCTGAACCGGGCTCGGGCCTACGGTTCTTTCTCTCGGCCCGGTGGTGGAGACATCGTTGGCGTCCACGGACGCGGTGGACGCCAACGACGCCGACGGGCGCTCGGGCACGGGCAAAGCCCTTGGAGAGCAGACCGTAGCGCAGCCGGAAGCCCTGAACGACGCGGTGAGGTCTGGGAGAGTGAACAGGGGGCTGTGATCGCCGCCCGCGCTTTCACCGTCATCGACCCTGGAACCTGAGGGTGAACGTCGATCACGACTCCTTCCCATCACGACGGCCTCGGGCGACGGTTCTGCTGGACCGCCAGGCCAGCCTCTGCGTTACCGGCTGGTAACTCTTCCTCCCAACCTGAGACAGGGCTGAGGGGATGCGGATCTTGACCGCGACTATCAGGAGATCTAGGATGCTGGAGAGACTCACTTAGTGGTCCGCGGCACAAACCAGTTCAGGTTCATCAGACCTTGGCTGGACTCGACGTGACCATTTACGAACTTCTGCCGCAGTCCACTCGGTGTCCAGGAGGGAGGTCAGCATCATGTCAAGTCGACACATGAGCGATCTGGTCGGAAAGCTCTTCCCATGCTCGTTCGTCGGCTCTTACCCACGCCCCACGTGGTTCGGGTATAACCTGGGGGGGCGAGATATCCTCCAGGCCTTTCGCGATGAGGATTTCGCCCAGGCGTACAGGGATGCCGTTCGGGCGATGATCGGGGATCAGGAGGAAGCGGGCCTCGACGTCCTGGCCGACGGGCATCTCTGGTACGACCGGCATCAGGGCTTCATCGCCTCCTTCCTGCTCTACAACCTGGAGCGGATGGAGGGTGTCGAGATCCGGCCCCAGGTGACCGTCGGGGGCATGTTCGCCCCGGGTACTGCGGCGGCAGCCGGTGAGACCGCCGAGGTGATCGAGCAGGGCGGGATGAACGAGGTCTTCGAGGCGATCATGAGCGCCACCATGGCGGTGACCGGGAAGGTCGGACGGGGCCCGATGCGCCACGCCCTCAACTGGAGCCTGGCCCAACGTTGCACGACCAGGCCGGTCAAGGCGTTCTTCGCCATGGGGCCGGTGGAGCTGTCCGCGACCCTGGTCGACGAGCACTACCGGGATCGCCGCGCCTTGCTTCGCGATCTTGCCGAGATCTACCACGCGGAGATGCGGGAGGCGGTCGAGGCCGGAGCCAGGATCGTCGAGCTCGATGACCTCATCTACCTGGCCCCTCGCGAGGAGTGGGAATTCGACGTCGAGATCCTGAACCGGGTCTTCGAGGGCATCGACGCCTACAAGATCTGGCACTGCTGCCACGGAGGGACACCGGCGCCGGTCGGGCTGGCCCCGTACCAGGCCATGTTCCCGTACGTGAAGGAGCTTCAGGTCGACAGCTTCGACTGGAGTTTCGCTCAGACCGGGTTCCCCGACGAGGAGTTGGCTCTGTTCGCCACCCCAGGGTTCGACAAGGATCTCGGCCTGGGGGTGATCAGCAACAAGAACTACCTGATCGAGACGCCGCAAGAGGTGGCCGAGGGGATCAAAAAGGCGGCTCGCCACGTTGATCCGGCGCGGATTCACCTGACCTCCGATTGCGGCCTGTTCGCCTACTCCCGAGTGGCCGCCAAGGCCAAGCTGAAGGCCATGGCCCAGGGGGCAGAGATCGCTCGCCAAGAGCTGCGTCAGTGATCGAGCCCATGTTGTCGAAGATGCCCCGGAGGTTGTGGAAGCTGGGGGTGTCACACCGCCGGTAGCCCGGTAGCGTTGGAGGTGACTTGACGTGTCACGTCGTGGTTCCGAACGGCTCGGAGGCGAAGGCGATCTCGTCCGCGGCGGGGCAGAGGCTGAGGAATCCGTCCCTCACATATCCCGGTCGATTGGCGAGGTGCGGAGGACCCGGTGATGGGTGCGGTTCCGGCGGAGGCCGTGCGCGACCTCCGC
>JAJPKS010000201.1 GCA_021323605.1 Bacillota bacterium
ATCGACGAGCTCCACACCCTGGTCGGCGCCGGGGCGGCCGAGGGCGCGATCGACGCGGCCAACATCCTGAAGCCGGCCCTGGCCCGGGGCGAGATCCAGTGCATCGGCGCCACCACCCTGAACGAGTACCGCAAGTACATCGAGAAGGACGCCGCCCTGGAACGCCGGTTTCAGCCCGTCTTCGTGGATCAGCCGTCCACCCAGGAGACGATCGACATCCTGTTCGGGATCAAGTCGCTCTACGAGAAGCACCACCGGGTGACGATCACCGACAGCGCGGTTCGAAGCGCCGCCCTGCTCAGCGATCGCTACGTCTCCGACCGGGCCCTCCCGGACAAGGCCATCGACCTCATCGACGAGGCCTCGGCCCGGGTCCGCATGAAGCTCACGACCACCCCCGACGATCTGAAGGCGATGCAGAAGGAGATCAAGCGGCTCCAGGCCCAGAAGGAGGACGCCATCGGGGGCCAGGACTACGAGACCGCGGCCATGGTCCGTGAGAAGGAGAAGAAGCTCAAGGACCAGTACGCCCAGAAGGAGGCGGCCTGGCGGGATCGCCTGGGTGCGACCATCCCCGAGGTGACCGAGGAGGACATCGCCACCATCGTGGCCTCGTGGACCGGCGTGCCCGTGTCGCGTCTGGTCGAAGAGGAGACCACCCGGCTGCTGCGGATGGAGGAGGAGCTGCACCGGCGGGTGATCGGTCAGGACGAGGCCATCACGACCATCGCCCAGGCGGTGCGTCGGGCCCGGGCCGGCCTGAAGGACCCACGGCGTCCGATCGGTTCGTTCATCTTCCTGGGGCCGACGGGGGTGGGCAAGACCCTGCTGGCCAGGGCGCTGGCCGAGTTCCTCTTCGACTCCGAGGACGCGTTGATCCGCCTCGACATGTCGGAGTTCATGGAGCGGCACACCACCGCCCGGCTGGTGGGCTCGCCCCCCGGCTATGTCGGCTACGACGAGGGTGGGCAGCTGACGGAGGCGGTGCGGCGGCGGCCGTACTCGGTCATCCTGCTGGACGAGATCGAGAAGGCCCACCCCGAGGTCTTCAACATGCTCCTCCAGATCCTGGAGGACGGCCGGCTCAGCGACGCCAAGGGCAAGGTGGTGAACTTCGCCAACACCCTGATCATCATGACCTCCAACCTGGGCATTCGGGACGTCAACCAGGCCCAGACCGCCCTCGGCTTCCAGGCCGCGCTGGCCTCCGAGGAGGACGACGTCGAGCGCCGGCATCGGGTCATGAAGAGCAAGATCGACGAGGAGCTGAAGCGGCTGTTCCGGCCGGAGTTCCTCAACCGGGTCGATGCCATCGTGACCTTCCGGCCGCTCACGCCCGCCCAGGTCCGCCAGATCGTCGACCTGGAGATCGGCCGGCTCCAGAAGCACCTGGTGGAGCAGGACGTGACCATCACGGTGACCGACCGGGCGAGGGATCGCCTGGCCGCGGAGGGGTTCGACCGGCAGTTCGGTGCCCGGCCGCTCCGCCGTGTGATCACCACCCGGATCGAGGACCCGCTGTCGGAGGAGATCCTGCGGGGTCGGTTCGCCCGCGGCGACCGGGTCGAGATCGACATCGGACCCGACGAGACCTTCGTGTTTCGGGTGCTGGAGACGCACCAGAAAGAGCCGGCCGGCTCGGCGCCGGCCGGGTCAGGGACCTCCTGAGCGTCCGCTGTCCCGGTTCGCCGGCGGCCGGTGCCGCCGGTCGCTGAGGACGGCGAGAGGTGCGCGTCCGCTGTCGGGACATCGAGGTCGCGTGGTCGGAGTGGGGGCGAGGGGAGCCGCTCCTGCTCGTCCACGGCCTGGGCGAGGATCGTCGGAGCTGGCGGAAGCTGCTGCCGTGGCTGGCCCTGCGCCGATGCGTCCTGGCCTACGACCTGCGCGGGCACGGGGAGACGTCCCTCGGAGATGCCGAGGGAACCTTGCGGCAGTTGAGTGACGACCTGGTCGCGCTGCTGGATGCCCTGGGGTTGGAGCGAGTCGATCTGTGCGGCTTCTCGCTCGGCGGGACGGTGGCCCTGCGGACGGCGATCGATCGGCCGGACCGGGTCCGCGCGCTGCTCCCGGTTGCCACCTCGAGCCGGGTGGGCCGGGCCGCCGCCGCCTGGTACGAAGAGCGAGCCCGGCTCGCCGACGCCGGCCCCGATCGGCTGCATCCGGTCCTTTGCCGGGATACGCGTGACCAGCTCGCCGGGGCGCCGTGGGAGCTGGAGGACCACTGGCTGGTCCGTCGAGAGGCCACCGGTGATCCCCGTGGCTTCGCCGCCGCCTGTCGGGCCCTGATCGGGCTCCACCGGCATCCCCTGGACCCCGAGCTGGCCGACATCCGGGCGCGGACCCTGGTCGTCTCGGCGGAACGGGACCCCCTGTGTCCACCCGGGGCGGGCGAGGCCCTGGCCGCCGCCATCCCCGACGCCCGGCTGGAGGTGGTCGAGGGCTCGGGGCACCACATTCCCCTGGAGCGCCCGGAAGCGCTCAGCGCGCTGATCCTGCGTTTCCTCGAGTCCGGCTAGGCCCCCGCCGGAGCGGCGACTCGGACTCAGTTCTTGATCCAGTCCCCGACGCTGTGGGCGACCCGGGCGGGGGTCGTCTGCGACTTGACCAGGTACTCCAGCGCACCCAGCTGCAGGCCTCGCTCCACCAGCTCGCGTTCGCTGTAGTTGGACAGGATCACCACCGGCACGGTGCGTGTCCGGGCGTCCTGCCGCAACGCCTCGAGGACGCCGAAACCGTCCATCTTGGGAAGCCGGATGTCGAGGAAGATGATGTCCGGCGGGTTACACCGCGCCATCTGGAGGCCCTGCAGCCCGTCCGTGGCGATCTCGACCGTGTAGCCGTCGAGCTCCAGCTTGAGCTTGTACATCTGGGCCACCGCGGGGTCGTCTTCGACGAAGAGGACCCTCACGTCGTCCTCGTGCGCGTGCGGCCGGGAGCCTTGCTCGTCGTGGACTTCGTTGACCTTCATCGACGTTCCTCTTGCGCTCCTCCGACCGGGCTGGGGGACCCGGAGGCTCGGCAAACCGTTGCTGCTGTCTCCAAATGTCAACACATCCCTGCGACGATCCGGCGACACGGTGCTTCACGTTCCACGACGAGACGCCGGGGCCGGAGCGACCGGGCCGCCGACGCTTCGGCAGCGTCGCCGGAAGCGGCCGCCGCGGCTCTCGGCGCGTCCGCCCGGGGACGGCCGTCTCCACCCCCGTCCGTCTCGGCGTAAGCTCGGTTCTGGCGGGTGGCGCCGGCCGCCCGGGGCGGGCGATCGCCGGTTCGCCTCCGGCGCATCCCGGGACCGTGGCCGCCGTGGGCTCTCGCCCCGAAAACAGGGCGCCGCCCCGGGGGTAGTCAGGGCGGCGCGGCCAAGGAAGGGGGTCGAGGCCCGGGGCACGTCCGGCCTCTTCCGTCCTGCATAACGAAATGACCGGCCAAAACGTCACGCTGGCCGAGCTGGAAAAATTAGCCCTCGCCGACCGAGGCCAGAGCCCGATGCCGAGGAGCACCGTCACCTTCGTCTGTCGCGAGTGCGGCGGCGATTCCATCCGATGGAGCGGCCGCTGCCCCCACTGCCAGGCCTGGAACACGCTCGAGGAGTTCCAGGTCGCACCCGGCCGTCGCGAGTTGCGCCGGCCGGGGCCGGCGTCGTCCCGTCCCATCCCCATCGCCGAGGTCGAGGTCGAGGCCGCCCCCCGGCTCGTGCTGGAGTGGCAGGAGCTCAACCGGGTCCTGGGCGGCGGCATCGTGCCGGGCAGCCTGGTCCTGCTCGGCGGCGAGCCCGGCGTCGGCAAGTCGACGTTGCTGATGCACCTCGCCGCCCAGGCCTCGGATGGAGGACGGCGCGTCCTCTACGTCTCCGGGGAGGAATCGGCCCAGCAGGTGGCGATGCGGGCCCGGCGCCTCGGCATCGCCAGCCCGCATCTCCTGATGCTCGCCGAGACCGACGTCGAGGCGGTGGTGACCGCCATCGAGCGGGACCGGCCCGCGCTCGCGATCGTGGACTCGATCCAGACCGTGTACGATCCGGCCCTCGAGGCGGCGGCCGGCACCGTGAGCCAGGTCCGGGAGGCCGCCGGGCGCCTGATGCGCCTGGCCAAGGAGACCGCGGTCCCGGTCTTCCTGGTCGGCCACGTCACCAAGGAGGGCGCGATCGCCGGTCCACGGGTGCTGGAGCACGTGGTCGACGCCGTCCTCTACCTGGAGGGCGAGCGGAGCCACGAGTTCCGCATCTTGCGCGCGGCCAAGAACCGGTTCGGCTCCACCGAGGAGATCGGGGTCTTCACCATGGGGGACGCCGGCCTGGAGGAGGTGCGCGACCCCAGTGCCGCCCTCCTGGCCGACCTGCGTTCGCTGCCCGGGACGGTCGTCCTGGCCACCATGGAGGGGACGCGTCCGCTGCTGGTGGAGCTCCAGGGCCTGGTCTCGCCGACGCCGTTCGGCCTCCCCCGCCGCTCGGCCAACGGCGTGGACCCGAACCGCCTGCACATGATCGTCGCCGTCCTGGAGAAGCGCGCGGCGGTGCCGCTGGCCGGCGCGGACGTGTTCGTGAACGTCGCCGGCGGCGTTCGCGTCGGGGAGCCGGCGGCCGACCTGGGACTGGCCATGGCGATCGCGGGCAGCCTCCGGGACCGGTCGCTGCCCCCGGGCACGGTGGTGGTCGGGGAGGTCGGCCTGGGCGGGGAGGTCAGGCGCGTGGGCAGGCTGGACCGCCGGCTCCAGGAGGCGGCCCGGCGTGGGTTCACCCGCGCCATCGTGCCCCAGGGTGTCGCCGCGTGCCCGGATGGGATGGAGGTGAGCGAGGTGCGTGATCTCGTCGAGGCGCTGGAGCTGGGCTTCCCTCGATCGGAGGGGCCGTCCCCGCGATCGCCGCGGCCGGGGAAGGGCGGAACGCCGACGGATGGGCCCGCAGCTTCCTAGCGCCCGAGGGCCGGCGCCCTCGGCGTCCCCGGCCGAGGTCGGGGTCATCGTGGCCGGCGCCGGGTCGGGCAGCCGGCTGGGCCGGGGCAGCAAGGCCCTGGTCCGGCTCAACGGGCGCACGCTGCTGGCGAGGGCGCTGGAGCTGTTCCTCTCGCTGGAGGAGGTGGGTCGGGTGGTCGTGGTCGGGCCACCCGGCCAGCTCGACCAGGTCCGCCGGGAGATCGCGGCCTTCCGATCGGAGCGGCCGGTCGAGGTCTGCGAGGGCGGCGAGACCCGGCAGCAGTCGGTGCGCGCCGGCCTCGCCCTGCTCGAGGGTTGCGAGTACGTACTGGTGCACGACGCCGCCCGGCCGCTGGCCTCCCCGGCCCTGGTGCGGAGGGTGCTGGCCGCGACTCGGCAGGCGGGCGCGGCCATCCCCGGCATGCCCCTGCGCGACGCCGTCAAGCGGGTCGAGGGCCACTGGCTGGTCGAGAGCCTGGATCGTTCCCGGCTCGTCCTGGCCCAGACCCCGCAGGGATTCCGGTACCAGGTGCTGGAGCAGGCCCACTTCCAGGCCGCCGACGCCGGGCTGGTGGGCGACGATGACGCGCAGCTGGTCGCCGCGGCGGGCCATGCCGTGGCCGTGGTCGAGGGCGAGCCGGCCAACGTGAAGCTGACCACGCCCGAAGACCTGGTGGTGGTGGAGGCCCTGCTTCGGGACCGGGAGGCGACGCCCGACGGCCCGGGCGCGCCGGAGGCGTCGTCCCGGGAGGCCGGGCGGGAGGTGACCGGCGGATGAGGGTCGGCATCGGATACGACATCCATCCGCTGACCGATGGGCGCCCTCTGGTGCTGGGCGGAGTGGTGGTGCCCTATCCCCGGGGACTGCGCGGTCACTCCGACGCCGACGTGCTCACCCACGCCCTGATCGACGCCATGCTGGGCGCCGCGGCCCTGGGCACCATCGGCGGCCACTTCCCGGATGGGGACCCCCGTTTCGCGGGGGTATCCTCTCTCGTGCTCCTGGACGAGACCCGGCGTCTGGTCGAGGACGCCGGGTATCGTGTGGTGAACGTCGACACCGTGATCATCGCCCAGGAACCCCGCCTGCAGGCCCATCTGGGGCCGATGGCCCGAACCCTGGCCGGTCGCCTCGGCCTCGACGCCGGATGCGTGGGGGTGAAGGCCACGTCGCCGGAGGGGCTCGGTGCCCTCGGCCGCGTGGAGGGCATCGCTGCCCAGGCCGTGGTGCTCCTGGAGGATCGGCCCGGGGGGATCTCGAGACGTCCCGCGGCCGTGAGGGGAGCCCGGGCCACGCCGGGCACTCGAGCCCACCGGCCGGGGCCGCCGAGGTGACGACGTGACCCTCCGTCTCCACGACACCGCGAGCGGCCGGAAGGAGGAGTTCTGCCCCCTGGAGCCGGGGGTCGTTCGTCTCTACACCTGCGGCCCCACGGTCTGGAACACCCCGCACATCGGCAACTACCGGACCTTCCTCTTCTTCGACCTCCTGCGCCGGCACCTGGCGGTGCGGGGATACCGGCTGCGTCACGTGATGAACATCACGGACGTCGACGACCGGATCATCGAACAGGCCCACACCGCCGGGGTCGGGATCGACGCCTACACCCGGCCTTACCGCGAGGCCTTCTTCGAGGACCTGGACGCGCTCCGAGCCCAGCGGGCCGAGCACTACCCGCTGGCCACCGAGCACGTCCCCGAGATGGTGAGGCTGATCGCCCGGCTGCTCGATCGCGGATACGCCTACGAGGCGGAGGACGGCGTCTACTTTCGCATCGCCAGCTTCCCGGCCTACGGGCGGCTATCCCGCCTCGACCGGAGCGGCCTGCGCCCCGGGGCCCGTGTCGCCACCGACCGGTACGAGAAGGAGTCGGCCACCGATTTCGCCCTGTGGAAGCGCGCCCAGCCGATCGACGAGCAGGTGGGAGCGGCCTGGGACGCTCCCTTCGGCCGGGGGAGGCCGGGATGGCACATCGAGTGCTCGGCCATGGCCATGGCCTACCTGGGCGAGACGCTGGACATCCACGCCGGGGGCGTCGACCTCCTCTTCCCCCACCACGAGAACGAGGTGGCACAGTCGGAGGCGGCCACCGGCGAGCGGTTCGTCCGCTTCTGGCTGCACTCCGAGCACGTGTCCGATTCCACCGGCGAGAAGATGTCGAAGAGCGTCGGCAACATCGTGACGCTCCGGGACCTGACCGCGGCCGGCTACGACCCGCTGGCCGTGCGCCTCTTCCTGATGGGCAACGCCCACTACCGGTCCAGGCTGCGCCTGACCGAGGAGGCCCTGCACGCGGCGGCCGAGCAGGTACGCCGCCTCCAGGACCTGGCCGATCGCCTGCGGGGGCTCGAGCCCGGGCTTCGCTCGGATGACGCCGCGCTCTACGCGGATGCCCTCGACGCCCGCGATGCCTACCTCGAGGCCCTGGACGACGACCTCAACCTCCCGGCCGGGCTGGGGCACGTCTTCGAGGTGGTGCGCAGGGCCAACGCCGCCCTCGACGCCGGGCGCGTGGGGCCCGCCGGCCGGGAGGCGCTCCTCCATCTGCTGGAGACGGTGGATGCCCATCTGGACGTGCTTCGTCGCCGGGACGTGGAGCTGGACGACGAGCTGCGAGGTCTCATCGCCGAGCGTGAGCAGGCGCGGCGGGCGCGCGACTTCGCCCGGGCCGATCGTATCCGCGACCAGCTCCGCGATCGTGGCATCGTGCTCGAGGACACCCGTCAGGGCGTGCGCTGGCGCCGGGTGGAGAGGTGAGCGGTCGTCCCCTGCGCCGGCGCGCCACCCCGGCTCGGTCCCCGGCCCCTCCCCGGGCGTCCGCTCCTCCACGCGATCCCGGCTCCCCCCGCTCCCCCCTGATCTACGGCCGCAACGCCGTCCTGGAGGCCGCCCGGGCCGGGCGGGTGCGCCGCGCCCTGCTGGCGCGAGGCGCGGAGCCCGACGCCCGGCTGGAAGAGCTTCGCCGCCTGACCCGGGTGGAGGAGGTCGCTCCCGATCGGATCGATGCGCTGGCCCCGGGCGTGCACCAGGGAGTGGTGGCGGAGCTGATGCCCCGTGCCTACTGGACCCTCCGCCAGCTGCTCGAGCTCGGCCCGACCCTGCTCGTTGCCCTGGACGGCGTCGAGGATCCGCAGAACCTGGGGGCCATCCTGCGCAGCGCGGAGGCCGCCGCGGTGGACGGCGTGATCCTGCCCGAGCACCGCAGCGCGCCGCTCTCCGCCGCCGCCGTGAAGGCCAGCTCGGGGGCCAGCGAGTACCTGCGCCTCTGCCGGGTGCCGGGTCTTCCCTCGACCATCTCGGAGCTGGGGCGGGCCGGTATCTGGTGCGCCGCCCTCGACCCGCGCGGTGAGCTCCCGCCCTGGCGGTTCGACCTCCGGCAGCCGGTCTGCCTGGTCGTGGGTGGGGAGGGCCGTGGCGTCCATCGTCTGGTCCGCGAACGCTGCGACGTGCGGCTGCGCCTTCCCATGCAGGGCCGGGTCCCGAGCCTGAACGCCGCCGCCGCCGTCGCCGTCGCCCTCTACGAGGTGGTGCGCCAACGGACGGTCCCGAGCGAGAGGCGCTGAGCCGCCGGCGGGGTCGATCTCGGGCGTAGACTCGGCATCGTGTCGCTCTCCATGGTCGTCGATGGCTACAACGTGATCTACGCCTGGGATGACCTGCGTTCGCTTCTCGACCACTCCCTGGGACGGGCACGGGAGCGCCTGGTGGATCGGCTCGCGACCCTGGCCCAGATGACCGAGATGACGGTGGCGGTGGTCTTCGACGCCGCGCAGGGGCCGTCGCGCCAGGGCGGCGAGGAGGTGCGAGACGGGGTGCGGGTGGTGTTCACCGCGCGTGGCTCCACCGCCGACCACGTCATCGAGCGGATGGCGTACCGCGCCCGCCAGGAGGGTGAGTCGCTGGTGGTGGCCACGTCGGATCGCCTGCACGGGGACCTGCTGCGGGGAATGGGGGCGGCGGTCATCGATGCCGGCCAGCTCCGGCGGCAGGTCGAGGAGGCGGAGCGTGACCTGGAGCGGCGGCTGCAGGCACACGCCAGGGAGGCGCTGCCGGGGAGCTGACGGTGGTCCCGACGCCGAAGGTCCGCACGATCGCGCCCCCGGCCCCGGTCGTGGGCGCCGTGGGGGGCCTGTACTCGCCTCCCGGTCCGGCCATGACACGTAGAGGCGGCGGGTGACGCCCATCGACCCCGCTCACCTCGAGGCGCTGCGGGTCCTGGGGCACGAGCTGCGCCGACCGCTCACCGTCATCCGGGGCGCGGCGACCATGCTCCTCGAGGACGGCGACGCCCTGCCCCCGGCCGCCCGTCGGCAGATGCTCGAGCTGCTCGAGAACGGGGTCGAGGCCATGAACGACATGATCGATGACCTCTCCACCGCCGTCCACCTGCAGGCGGGGGACCTCGGCCTCGGCCTCGAGGCGCTGGACCCCGCCTCCGTGATCGAGGAGGCGGTGGCGGCCGTCCGCCGCCAGGAGCCCGGGCGAGAGGTCGAGGTGCGCTGTCCGCCCGGGCTGGAGGTGGAGGCGGACCGGGGCCAGGCGGTGCGGGTGCTACGGGCGCTGATCGCCAACGCCGCCCGCTTCTCGCCGTCGGCCGCCCCGGTGGAGGTGGTGGCGCAACCGGAGCCGGGGCGGGTGCGCGTGGAGGTCCTGGATCGCGGTCCGGGCATCCCGGCCGACCGCCGCCACCTGGCCTTCGAACCCTTCACCCGCCTCGACCATCGAGCCGGCGGCCCCGGCCTGGGCCTCTTCCTGGCCCGGGAGCTGGTCCATGCCATGGGGGGTGAGATCGGTATCGTCGATCGGGATGGCGGCGGTTGCGCCGTCTGGGTTACCCTGTCACGCCGTGGCTGAGGAATCGAGAGCGAACGGACGTTTCGAACGCGCCCTGGTGGTGGGCGCGCACCCGGACGATCCCGAGTTCGGGTTCGGGGGTACGGTGGCCAAGCTCACCGCCGAGGGCACGGAGGTCATCTACGTCGTCTGCACCGACGGGTGCCAGGGCGGTGAGGACCCGGCGGTGCCCGACGCCGAGCTCAGCGCCGTCCGCTACGCCGAGCAGCGCGCCGCGGCCGAGGTTCTCGGGGTCAGGGAGGTGGTCTTCCTGGGCTTCCGGGACGGTTCCCTGGCTCCCACGCTCGAGCTCCGTCGGGCCATCACCCGGGAGATCCGGCGCTGGCGCCCGGACCTGGTCCTGACCCACGCCCCGCTGCGAAGCCTGGACGGCGCCATCGGCGCCTTCCACCCGGATCACCTGGCGGCGGGGGAGGCCACGCTCAGCGCCGTGTATCCCGATGCGCGCAACCCACGGGCGTTTCGCGAGCTGCTCGCCGAGGGCCTGCAGCCGCACCGGGTCCGCGAGGTCTGGATGCCCGGGTTCGACCACGCCGACCACGTCGTGGAGCTGAGTCCCGAGCTGGTGGAGCGGAAGATCGAAGCCATCAGGTGCCACCGGAGCCAGTTCGACAAGCCGGAGATGGAGCCCGGGGCCCCGGCCGTCTGGGTGCGGGAGCGAATGCGAAAGGCGGGCGAGAAGGCCGGGGTCGAGTACGCCGAGGCGTTCAAGCGGATCGAGACCGCCTGAGCCCCGATCGGCCCTCTCCGGCGGCCCTCACCTCGAGACCTGGACGGCTTCCGGAGAGGGCGTACGGGAGGGCTCCAGCCCAACCCTCCGGAGGGCACGGGCGAAGCGGGCCGCGTCCCGCACGGCGCAGCCCCGGGGGTCGTTGTTGAAGTAGCAGTACACGTCCGCGTTCGCCGGCCAGAGGGAGGCGATCCGTTCCGCCCAGATGGCGAGGACGCTCTCCTCGTAGCAGGGCTCGGGGTCGCCCAGCCCCCAGTGGAAACGGACGAAGCCCCAGCTCGCCGTCCGCCAGGGCGGCACCGTCCGGTTCGGGGCGTCGGCCAGGCACATGGCGGCGCCGTGTCGCTCGAGGATGGCCCGGATCCGGTCCTCGAACCAGGAGTCGTCGCGGAACTCCACCGCCACCCGTATGCCGGTGGGGAAGGTCTCCAGAGCCGCGGCCAGTCGGCAGTCGTCCGCGCCCAGGCCCGGCGGAAGCTGGAGGAGCACCGGCCCCAGCTTGGTGCCGAGGTGGGCCGCCCGCTCGAGGAAGCGGAGGATCGGTTCCGACGTCTCGCGCAGTCGCCGGAGGTGGGTCACGAAGCGGCTCATCTTGACCGCCATGACGAAGTCCGGGGGCGTCTGATCCCGCCAGCGTTCGAAGCTGGCGACGGTGGGGAGGTGGTAGAAAGAGCTGTTGAGCTCGACCGTCCGGAAACGGGCCGCGTAGTGGTCGAGCCAGCTCCGCTGGGGCAGACGCGGGGGGTAGAAGACCGACCGCCAATCGGCGTATTGCCAGCCCGAGGTCCCGACGTACACCACGCCGCCCGGAAGCATACGCAGACGGGAAGGGACGGGCGGGTGTCTTCAGTGCGGCCGCGACGGCGGGGACCGGGAGCCGGTTCAGCGGGTGCGCATCTCCACCCAGGTCCTGGCCTCGCCGCGCATGAGCTCGTCGACCCCCAGCTCCTCGAGCAGGCCGATGCGGAGCGACTCCTCCAGGGAGACGAGGGGGACGCCGTACAGCGCGGCGGCCTCCCGGAGCATCCGCGCATGCCAGGGCTCCGGGGGCGGCGGAGAGGAGAGGTGGCGCAGGGCGCGGCGGAGGCGCGGCCGCCAGCGACCCCCGTGCCCTCCTTCCGAGAGGGCACGGGGCGCGTCCCAGGGCCAGTCGGTGAGCAGACAGGCGATGGAGGCCCTCTCGGCGCGGAATCCCTCGCTGCCGTGCAGCGCGACCTCACCCCAGCCTTGGATCAGCCCCACCACGGTCGAGCGCTCGCTCCGCTCGGCGCACGCGCGCTCCACGCACTGCAGCAGGCTGAAGAGCGCCCAGAACCCGCAGCGGCAGCCGGCTCCGGGGGCGTGCGCGCAACGGCGCAGGGGGGCCAGGCAGCGAGCCGTGTTCTCGCCGGGCTCCCAGGTGTAGCTCGCCGCCCAGGACTCCAGGCGCATGCCCCGAAGGCGCCACAGGCGCCAACCCAGGACGGGCTCCACTCGCCCGTTCATCCAACGACGGGCCGGACGTGGTTCCCTGTCACCTCTCCACATAGCCTGCACCCCTCGGGGGCGATCTGACCAGGGGGGACCGACCTCTCCATGCGGAGGTCGTGGGGGCGCGATCAGGGCTGGACGTCGAGCAGTGCGTGCCAGACCTCGACCTTGGTCCCCACCCGGCGGATCACCTCGTCGGTGAAGGCGGTGGTGGAGACGTGCCCGCCCAGGTCGGCCGTCCTGATCCCCTCGGACACCGCCTCCAGCGTGGCCTCGTAGATGGCTCTGGAGGCGGTGTGGAAGGCCCGGCCGGGCATGCAATTGAGGACGCTGGCCACGGCCAGGATCATGGCCATCGGGTTGGCGACGTCCTTGCCCTCCAGGGCCGGGGCCGTTCCGTGCGGGGCCTCGCTCATCACCACGCTCACCTCGCCCCGGTCGTCGAAGGCCAGCAGCAGCGATTCGGCCCCGGCGATGGTGCCGAACACCTGCATGACCAGATCACTGAGGCTGTCTCCGTCCCGGTTGAGGGCGGGGATGACCAGCGGCTCGCCGCTGGTGGCCAGGAGCAGCGCGTAGGTGGCGTCGATCAGGTGGGGCTCGTACGGCACGTCGGGGTTCAGGGCCGCGGCCCGGTCCATCTCCTCCTTCAGCAGCCCCTCGTAGAGAGGGCTGACCGTCCACTTGGGACCGCCGAACACCCGCGCCCCCATCCGGCGCGCATGCCGGAAGGCATATTCGGCGACCACCCGACAGGTCCGGCGGCTGATGGTCGCGGTCCGGAAGGCCCGTTCCTCCAGGCCCTCGCCCTCCCGCCATTCCTCGGCCCCGTACGCGTCCTCCACCGCCATCCTGACCACCGAGATGGGCGAGTAGACCGGGGCCGGCGGGCGCACGCCCGGGATGCGCCGTCCCGTGCGGACGATCACGCGGCCGTCGATCTCGCGGCGGAGGATCGCGTTGGGGCTGCCCACGTCGTCCGCCCCCTCGGGCGTGATCGTCGCCGCCTTGATCCCGAAGCCAGCCTCCTTCAGCGCCCGGGCCGATTCGTAGACGACCTGGTTGCGGGTCTCACGGCGTCGGGCGAGCGAGAGGTCGAAGTGCCGGAGCTCCAGCCGGACCCCGATGAGGTCGGGATCGAGCAAGCGGAGCGCCTGGGTCAGGAGCTCTTCGCCGGTCTGGTCGCCGTGGAGCACGGCGAGCGCATGCGATGCGGACACGTGCAGCAATAGTATTGGCCGTGGGAGGCCGGAGTCGGGGGCGCCGGGCGGCCCAGCCGACCCGTGCTATCATTGGCGAGGCCACGTGGTCGCGTGGACGTACTTTGTCCCAGCCCTGCCAGGAAGATCCATGGAGACGATCATCACCCTCCAGTGCGGCGAGTGCAAGCGTCGCAACTACACGACGGTGAAGAACAAGAAGAACGACCCCGACCGGTTGGAGCTCAGGAAGTACTGCCGGTGGTGCCGCCGGCACACGGCGCACCGGGAGACGAGGTAGCGAATGGCGGTCTCGGCGCGTCGTCGGACGAGGGTCCGAAGGCAGGCGGGGTTCGGCAGGTTTCTCCAGGACACCTACGACGAGCTGCGCAAGGTGGCCTGGCCGACGCCCGCCGAGCTGTACCGTTTCACCGTCATCGTGGTCGTCACGGTGGTCGTCCTGGGGGCCTTCATCGGGCTGGTGGACGCCGGCCTGCAGGCGCTGGCCGGTCGTTTCGTCTACGGCCTCACCCAGAAGGCGGGTTAGAGCCCTGGCTCAGCGGGGAACACTGGACGGAGAAGGATGGCAGCAGAGAAGGCGGACCTGAGACCGACGACCGAGTCCCAGGAAGCCCAGTGGTACGTGATCCATGCCTACTCCGGGCACGAGGAGAAGGTGAAGAAGAACCTCGAGAAGAGGATCGAGTCCATGGACATGCAGGACAAGATCCTCGAGGTCTTCGTGCCCATGGAGGACGAGATCGAGATCAAGGACGGGAAGCGTCGGCACGTTCAGAAGCGCATCTTCCCCGGCTACATCCTGGTCAAGATGATCATGTCCGACGATTCCTGGTACGTGGTCCGGAACACGCCCGGTGTGACCAGCTTCGTCGGCTCCGGCAACAAGCCGGTGCCCCTGCAGGAGACCGAGCTGCGCTCGATCTTGAAGCAGGTCAAGCAGGAGCCGCAGATCCGGGTTGAGTTCGAGGTCGGCGAGAGCGTGCGGGTCGTGGACGGGCCGTTCGCGGATTTCCTGGGCAAGGTCGACGAGATCAACCCCGAGAAGGGGAAGCTCAAGGTCCTGGTCAACATGTTCGGGCGGGAGACGCCCGTGGAGCTGGACCTCCTGCAGGTGGA
>JAJPKS010000181.1 GCA_021323605.1 Bacillota bacterium
ATCGGGCCCAGTGGGGAGCAGCTGGGCAACTTCCCCCAGGCGTTCAGCCACCTGGCGCTGATCAATGCCGCGATCAACCTCGACTTCCAGCTCGACCACGGTGCGGGGTCCGTGGACGTCCTCCGCCGGCCCGGGAGCAGCGTCTCGTAGGTCGCTGGCGCCCCGTCGTCACCCGGACGTGGAGCACGATCGATCCGGCGGAGCCGATCGTGCTCACCGGCGGCGTCTCCTCAGCGCTGGTCCCGGACCCGCCTGGCCTTGAACTCGGTCCTGGGCAGCGAGCCCGCCGGCATCACCTCGACGTCGGGGCGGAGGTCGAACCGGGCCCGCATCTCCTCCGCGATCCGTCGGGCCACGAGTGCCGCGTTCGCCTCCGGGCCTCGCATCTCGACCTGGAGGCGGAGCCGCTCGGCACCCCGGTCGGTGCGGTCGAGGACGATCAGGAACTCGTCGCCCAGCTCCGGCATGCGCCGTAGAAGGTCCTCCACCGCGCTGGGGAAAAGGGTGACCCCGCGCACGTTGAGCATGTCATCGGCCCGTCCGCTGAGGCCCGGGCAGTGGAGATGGGTCCGGCCGCAGGCGCAGGGCTCGGTGGAGAGGGTGGTGAAGTCCCCGACCAAGAAGCGGATCTGGGGCGAGGCCTCGGAGCAGAGGTTGGTGATGACGACCAGGCCGGGGCTCCCCGGCGGCACCGGCTCATGGGTCAGCGGGTCGACCGTCTCGACCAGGTGGGTGTCCTCCATGAAGTGGAGGGCATGGCCGCAGGTGTATCCGCCACAGGAGGGCGCCGCCTCGGTGCACCCGTAGAACTGCTGGATCTCGACCTCGCCCCAGGCCTCGCGGATCCGGGCCCGGGTGGCCTCGGGGCAGGGCTCGCCCAGGCAGATCAGCGTCCGCACCCCGCTCCGCCGGGGGTCGTGGCCCAGCTCCCGGAGCACACCGGCCAGGAAGAGGGCGAAGGAGGGGGTGGCGGCCACCACCGTCGGCCGGTAGGTGGCGATGGCGAACGCCCGCGCCCGGGAGTCCATGCCTCCGCTCGGGATGACCGGGACCTGAAGCCGGTTGAGCGCGTAGAGCATCCCCCACATGGCCACGTGGGGGCCGTAGCCGAAGCAGAGGATGGCCCGGTCGCCCGGCCTCACCCCCATGGCCCAGAGCGCCCGGGCGTTGGTCCAGGTCCACATCTCCCGGTCGAAGCTGGTGTACCGGAAGGCGCGCGGCTGGGCGGTGGTCCCGGAGGTGGTGAACATCATCCAGCCGTGCCGGTTCCAGTGCTCGTCGTCCACGGCCGTGTACTCGCCGAAGGGCGGCCTCGCGGCCACGTCCAGGCTCATCTCCTCTTTGGTGGTCAGTGGCAGCCGGGGGAGGTCGTGGAGCGACCGGACGTCCGCGGGCGCGATCCCGGCCGCGTCGAGCTTGCGTCGGTAGAAGGGCGAGTACTCGTACAGGTAGCGAACCGCCAGCCGCAGCTTTTCCTCCTGCACCTCCCGGAGCCGCTCCCGGGGCATCCGGTCGTACTCCGGGCACCAGAAGCGATCGTCGGCGGGCGCTTCACGGTGGCAGAGGTGCGAGGTCAGCAGTGAGAGCCATTCCTGCCTGAGGTCCGCGCTCATCTCCCCAATTCCCTCCTCACGATCTCGGCGCCGGCGGTCAACGCCCGAAGCTTCTCGACCGCGAGCCAGCGGGGCGTCTCCCACAGCCCGCAGTCGGGCACGGCCCAGACCCGCTCCACCGGCACGTGGCGGAGGACCTGGCGCAGCCGGCCGGCGACCTCCTCCGGCCGCTCGCGGTGGTAGCTCTTGACGTCGACCACCCCTGCCCCCAGGTCGTGAGGGAGGTCTGCCCGTCCGAACTCGGCCACCTCGGCCATCTCGCGGTTGGCGAACTCCAGGAAGAGGACGTCCGCCCTGGCCTCGCGGAGCCCGGGGAGGACCTGCCGGTAGCTGCGGGGCGAGTGCGGCCGGCCCCGGAGGTTGCCGAAGCAGAGGTGGAGCCCGATGCGGGCCTCCACCCCCTCCACGGTCCGGTTGAACAGCTCCACGAGGCGCGACGGGGAGGACCAGTAGGTCGCGTGGGAGGACTCGTCCACCTGGACGAACCGGCAACCGGCGGCGACCAGGCGCCGCAGCTCGGCGTTGACCAGCCCGGCCAGGTCCCAGAGCAGCTCCTCCCGGTCCCGGTACCCGCCCACCAGTCGCATCGGCTGGCTGAGGGTGAGCGGTCCCGGGCAGGCCACCTTCACCGGCCGCCGGCTCCGGCTCGAGGCGAACTCGAACTCGGGCACGGTGCCCAGGCCCTCGGGCGCGGTCAACCGGTCCTCGACCTCGTAGATGGGGGTGGAGTCGTAGAGGTGGGGGCCCAGGCGGCGTCGGGGCGGCAGGGCGCGGACGCCGCCGAGCCGGCCGTAGAAGGAGAGGATGAAGTCGTGGCGCCGGACCTCGCCGTCGCTCACCACCGTGAGACCGGCGCGCTCCTGGTCCAGGATCGCCAGCTGGGAGGCGTCCTCGATCACCTCGCGAAGGTCGGTCTCCCCGAGGTTGCCCTCCCCGATCCGCTCCAGGGCGAGCAGGTAGATGGCGGGCAGGGCGTGGCTGCCGATGGGCGCGGTCGGGAGCAAGCCCAGGTCGGGGCAGCGCCTGGTCACGGCTGCGCCCCCCGGCCCCGGCGGCGCGTCCCCGCCCTCCCCGGCCACCCGGTCAGAAGTGGAGGGGCCGGCCGCACCTCATGCACTCCAGGGCGTAGACGTACATCCCCGCCGACCACGCCTGCAGCTCGCGGCCCATCGGCCTGCCGGTCTCGCCGTGGAGCCATTCGTTGAACTCCCACTCCCGGGTCTTGCCCAGGCGATTGGCCTCGGCCAGCCGCACCAGCTCCCGCTCCGCCGCCTCGAGCCGTCCCGCCTTGACCAGGGCGGCCACGTAGAAGCCCCCGATGAACGGCCAGATGCCGCCGTTGTGGTAGTGGTGGGGGAGGTTGAGGTTGCGGTTGAGGTAGTACTCGCGCCAGTCGCGGTCGCCGGGGAGGATGACCGGGTACAGGGCCTTGGCGGGGTAGGGGGAGGTCACGCCCACCTCGTCCATGTAGTCCAGGATCAGCGTGCTCTGTCGCCGGTCGGCGATGTCGAAGAGGATGGTCAACAGGTTGCCCAAGCTGTCGAACCAGTAGCCCAGCGTCCGAAACCCGATGTAGGGCAGGAAGTACGGCCGCTCGCGGACCAGCGAGTGCCGGTAACCGGCCAGGATGTCGTACTCCTCGTCGAGGAAGTCGGCCTTCTGCAGCTCGCGGTCCACGTCCACCCAGAGCAGCTTCCTCACCGCGCTCCGGATCTCCTCGGAGGCGCGGGCGTAGCGCCGGGCGGCCTCGGGGTCGAACCCGGCGGCGAGGTCGGCGGCCGCCGCCAGCCCCCGGTGCGCGACCGCGTTCGAGTACAACCCCCGTCCTCGCACCGCCAGGTGATCCATCCAGTCGGCCGCTTCCTGCATGACCAGGAGGCCGCTGTGGTAGACGTCCTGGGCGAGCAGCCACTCGCAGGTTCTCCGGATGCGCGGCCAGTGCCGCTCCAGGAAGGCCTCGTCCCGGGTCGCCCGGAAATAGAGGTGGTGACCGATGAGATACCAGGCGTTTCCGTCCATGTAGGCACGGAAGTCCGTCCTCCGGTCCTGGACCACCACGTTCGATGGGATGCAGCCGGACTCCGCCTGGTGGTCGCTCAAGGTCTCCAGGCTGTGACGAAGCGCGGCCCTGATCTCGGCGTCGTCGAGCAGGATCGCCCCGAGCAGTGTGATCATGCTGTCCCGCGCCCAGACCTGGGGATAGCCGCTGGCCAGGGCGGACGCCTTGATGCCCATCGGGTCGATGCAGGCGTGCAGCACCTGGCGTGCTTCCCGGTAGGCCACGTCGAGCACGTCCATGGACGGAATGGTATCCACGGCCCTCGGGCCCGGAGGGCACCGGGCGATGGTCCCGGCGACCGGGCCGCCCTCCGCTCGACCGACCCCGGCGGCGGGCGCGGCAACCCCATCGCCGCCTCCGGCCGAGCTCTCCGGAAGCGGTTGCGAGGAGGTCGAGGGCGGCGTCGCCCGCGGCCGGCGAGGTGCCTCGACGGCGCGCGAAACGAGGTCTGCCCGACGTCACGACGTCCCTCTCATCCTTTTGACGGACAGTGCAAATACTGTTTTGCACGAGAGTGCAAACGTATTTGAGATTTGCAGATCTCGAACGAGACTCGTGAAGACGATGTCATTGCCATGTCGACCCTGCGGCGCTGACACTACGGCCAGATCGACCACGGACTGACCGTCCGAGTCCGACATCGTGGGAGGACCCGACCGGCACGGGGCCTCCCACGACCAGTCCGTGGCCAATGGGGGAAAGGAGCATCATGGCCCACTACGACGTCACGCTGTCGCGCCGTCAGCTGGCGCGCGCCGCGGTCGCCTCGACCATCGGCACCACCATCGAGTGGTACGACACCATCCTCTACGGCATCCTGGTCAGCCTCTACCTGGG
>JAJPKS010000063.1 GCA_021323605.1 Bacillota bacterium
GGCGCCATCCTGGTCAACATCAACCCGGCCTACAAGACCGCCGAGCTGGAGTACGCGCTCAACCAGTCCGGGGTGAGCCTCCTGATCCTGGCCGAGCGCTTCCGCCAGGCCGACTACGTGGCCATGCTCGAGGAGGTGAGGGGCCGTTGCCCCGCGCTCCGCGAGGCGCTGGTGCTGGAGCGGGACTGGTCCGGGCTGCTGGCCGACGCCGAGCGCGTGCCGGAGGCGGACCTGGCGGCGCGGGAGGCCGAGCTGCAGTTCGACGACCCCATCAACATCCAGTACACCTCCGGCACCACCGGCTTCCCCAAGGGGGCCACCCTCTCCCACCACAACATCCTCAACAACGGCTACTTCATCGGCCAGCGGCTGCGCTACACGGAGCGCGACCGGGTCTGCATCCCGGTCCCCTTCTACCACTGCTTCGGCATGGTCCTGGGCAACCTGGCCTGCACCACCCACGGCGCCACCATGGTGGTGCCGGCCGAGTCCTTCGATCCCCTGGCGACCATGGAGACGGTCCAGGCCGAGGGCTGCACATCCCTCTACGGCGTGCCCACCATGTTCATCGCCGAGCTGGAGCATCCCCGCTTCTCCGAGTTCGACTTCTCCAGCCTGCGCACCGGCATCATGGCCGGCTCCCCCTGCCCGATCGAGGTCATGAAGAGGGTCCAGTCGACCATGAACATGACCGAGGTCACCATCTGCTATGGCATGACCGAGACCTCGCCCGTCTCCACCCAGAGCGACGTCGACGACCCCCTGGAGAAGCGGGTGACCACGGTGGGGCGGGTCCACCCTCACGTGGAGATCAAGATCGTCGACCCCGCCACCGGCCGGATCGTCCCCCGGGGCGAGCCGGGCGAGCTCTGCAGCCGCGGCTACCTGGTGATGCTGGGCTACTGGAACGACCGGGCGGCCACCGCCGAGGCCATCGACCCGGCCCGCTGGATGCACACCGGCGACCTCGCCACCATGGACGAGGACGGCTACGTCAACATCGTGGGGCGGATCAAGGACATGATCATCCGGGGCGGGGAGAACATCTACCCGCGCGAGGTCGAGGAGTTCCTCTACACCCATCCCGACGTCGCCGACGTGCAGGTGATCGGGGTCCCGGACGAGCGCTACGGCGAGGAGGTGATGGCCTGGGTGCGCCCGCGCGAGGGGGCGACCCTGACCGGTGAGCAGCTGGCCGAGTACTGCCGTGGCCGCATCGCCACCTACAAGATCCCGAGGTACTGGAAGTTCGTCGACGCCTACCCGATGACGGTGACGGGCAAGGTCCAGAAGTTCCGCATGCGCGAGATGGCCATCGAGGAGCTGGGCCTCCAGGCGGCGGTGGGCACGCGCACCGCCTGAGCGGGGCGGTCGAGGCGATCGGGGGTCACCGGACGGCCTCCCCGATCCGGCGCAGCGCGCCCCCCATGCGCTCCAGGACCTGCTCCAGGATCTCGGGCGAGGTGGCGAAGTTGAGGCGGACGCAGCGCTCGTAGCCGGGGCCGAAGTCCTCGCCGGCGTTGAGTGCCACCCGGGCCCGTTCCAGCAGGAACCGCTGCGCGCTCTCCCCGGCCAGGTCGAGGTCGCCCAGGTCGAGCCAGGAGAGGTAGGTGCCCTCCGGAGGGTGGTGACGGACGCCCACCTCCGCGGCCCAGGTCGCCACCCGGTCGCGGTTGCGTCGGAGCAGGGGGAGCAGCGCGTCCAGCCAGGGCTGGCCCTCCCGCCAGGCCGCCACCGTGGCGTCGATCGCCACCGAGCTGAGCGAGCCCAGGAGGCGGTCGGGGACGACGCGTCGAAAGCGGTCCAGGAGCCCCTCGGAGCCGAAGTACATCACGCCACAGCGCAGGCCGGCGACGTTGAAACCCTTGGTGGCGGAGTTGAGGGTCACGGTTCGGGCCGCGATCTCCTCGCCCAGCGAGCCCATGGGCAGGTGCCGCCGACCCGGGTAGACCAGGTCGCAGTGGATCTCGTCGGCCACGATCACCAGGTCGTGCGCGACCGCGACCCGGCCCAGCGCCTCCAGCTCCTCCCGGTCGAAGACACGCCCGGTCGGGTTGTGAGGATTGCAGACCAGCAGGATCCGTGTCCGTTCGTCGATGACGGCCTCCAGGTGGTCCAGGTCGAGGACGAAGCGGGAGCCGTCGTCCCGGAGCGGGTTGATCACCCACCGGCGTCCGGTGGCCGCGATCGAGCCCAGGAAGGGGGGATAGATCGGGGTCTGCACCACCACCCCGTCACCGGGGTCGCTGAAGGCCACCAGGCCGGCCACGATCGCCTGCACCAGATCGGTGACCGGGCGCACGCGCTCCACCTCCACCGCCCAGCCGAACCGCTCCCGCATGCGGTCGACGAAGGCGGCCTCGAGACCGTTCGCCCCCTCCCGCCAGGGATACCCGTAGTCCATCTGCTCGACCACGCGGGAGACCGCCGCCTGCACGGCCGGGGCCACCGGGAAGTCCATGTCCGCCACCCAGGCGGGCAGCACGTCCTCGGGGTAGCGGTGCCACTTGATCCCGCGCCGGACGCGCATGGTCTCGACTGGCAGGACAGGGATCGAATCCATGACCGACCTCGCACTCCGGTTCCGACTGAGCATGCTTCGGGCATTCACTCTACTGGGCGCGAGCCGTGGCACCGGTCTCGCCGGCGGCGTCCGGTGCCGCTCCCATCAAGCCCCGGACCCAGGCCGGAATCTCGCCGTCTCGACACTGCGGACAGGTGCACTCGTCGGCCTGCCCGACGCCGTGCAGGGGCGGTAGTGGCATCGAACGTCCTCCTCGCTGACAGAAAAAAGAGGCCCCCGCCCGTCTCGGCGGGGGCCTCCCGGCTGCGCTCTGCTCACGCCGGCGGTGCGTGACCGGCGTGGCGATGCAGCGCCCCCCGGCGCTTTCCATCGACGTCGACGGTGGTGACGACGACGCGGAGTCGCTGCATCCGGGGCCAGTCTACCCCATCGCCGGGATCGCCCTCGCCCGGCGAGCGCATCCCGCCCGGCCCGGAGGCCGGTGTGGTGAGCCGGAAGTTCCGACTCGCCACCCTAGACGCGGATGGCCGAGTTCAGCATCACCTGCTCGGGAAGCAGCCCCTTCTCCCGGAGCTTGCTGGTCTCGTGGTAGGCCTCCACGAAGCGCATGGTGCCCGAGAAGGACCGCAGGACCATCGAGTGGGTGAAGGCGTAGTACTCCTCGTAGCGGACGCCGTCGAGCAGCTCCCCGTGGGTGATGCCGGTGGCGGCGAAGAAGATGTTCTGGCCGGAGCACAGGTCGTCGATGGCGAGGACGCGCCCGGGCTCGTACCCTTCCCGTTGGGCCAGCCTCCGCTCCTCCTCGTTGCGCAGCAGCAGACGGGCCTGGATGTCGCCGCCCAGGGCCTTCACCGCGCAGGCGGCGATCACGCCCTCGGCCGCCCCGCCCGAGCCCATCAGCACGTGCATCCCGGTCTTGGTCTCGAGCGCCGCCATGATCGCGCCGGCCACGTCCCCGTCGGAGATCAGGCGGACGCGAGCCCCCACGTCGCGTACCTCGCGGATGGTCTCCTGGTTGCGCTCCCGGTCCAGGATCACCACCAGCAGGTCCCGGGGATGGAGGCCCTCCGCCTTGGCGATGCGGCGAAGGTTCCACTCCAC
>JAJPKS010000186.1 GCA_021323605.1 Bacillota bacterium
CTCCTCGCCGCCTCGCGGAGGGAATGGCGCGCCCGGGCCTGTCCCGAGTGCCTGGCCGGCGAGGGCCCGGTCTGTCGTCCCCACCTGCTGGCCGGGGTCCGGCCCCCGGGAGGGCGCCGCCGACTGGCCGGGGCGCTGTGGGACCTGCGGCGGCGGCTCCACGTCCTGGTGCGGTCGATGACCTGGCGGGGCCCCGTGGCGGGGGCGGCGGAGGAGGCGTCGTGGGTGGAGGCCCTGGCCTGGTTCGGGGGCTGGCGGTTCCTTCGCCTGGCGGCGAGAGCCGATGTGGAGACGTAGCCGGGAGGTCCCGGCCGGCGACCTGGCCGCCCTCCTGCACGAGCTGGCGACCCCGGGGTGCCTGCTCTGCGGCGCGGCCGAGCGGGCGCTCTCCTCCTTCTACTTCTGGTACCTCAACGAGCAGTACCACGAGCCGCCGGTGGTCACCCGGGTGCAGAGCGCCCACGGGTTCTGTCGGCGCCACACCCTGCACCTCCTGGTCAGGGCCGGTGCGGGCACGGTCACCAGCATCTACCGCCTCGCCGTCCCGGCCTGGGCGGAGCTGGCGCGGCGCCTCGAGACGGGCTCGGGGCGGCGGGACGGCGAGGGTCCGGCCCTGGCCGCCCGGGCGCGGCCGTCCGCCGCCTGTCCTGCGTGCGAGCAGGAGGGCCGGACCCTGGAGCGGACGCTGCGGGGCCTGCACCGCGCCGTCGCCGACCCGGAGACGGCGGCACGGGTGGTGCGTTCCCGGGCCATCTGCCTGACGCACCTGCTGGCCGCCGCCCCCTCCCTCAGCTGGACGGGGCTGCGGACGCTGACCGAGGCGGCGCTGCACGGCCTGGGAGAGGGCGGCGTGGAGGGCCTCTGGGGTACCGACGGCGACGCCGCGGTGCGGGTGAGAGCGGGCGGGGCCAGGAGCGAGCCCGCTTCCGGCCCCGGTCCGGAAGCCCGGTCGACCTCCCTCGCCGACCTCCACCGCCTCCTCGGAGGCGCGGCCTGCCCGCTCTGCTCCGCCGGTCTGACCTCCGTCGACCGCTACCTGCGCTGGCTCGAGCGGGAGGTCTTCGAGCCCGCCCACCGCTGGTCGGAGGCGACCGTGCTCTGCCCCGTCCACGCCCACGACCTGGCCTCGCGCGCCGCCCCCGCCTCGATCGCGGCGCTGGCCGCCGCCGCCCGGTCCGAGTGGACGGCCCGGCTCCGGGAGCTGCACGCCGGTCTCGAGCGCCGGCCGCCGGAGAGCCCGTTCGTTCGCCTGCTCGACCTCCCGGAGCAGCTCCGCCGGACGGGGGACGGCGGACGGTCGGGCTGGCGACGGTGGCGGCCGGCGCTGGCCGCGGTCCTGGAGCCACCCGAGCGGCGGCTGGGCCGCCTCCGCGATCGGGCCCTGAACCGGCCGCCGTGCCCCGCCTGCCGCC
This sequence comes from Bacillota bacterium, assembly GCA_021323605.1. Lineage (GTDB taxonomy): Bacteria > Chloroflexota > Dormibacteria > Dormibacterales > Dormibacteraceae > CADDZO01. The sequence goes on from JAJPKS010000186.1 coordinate 1,413, forward strand.
ACGCCGCGGCCGCGGTCGAGCGCTGGAGCCAGCTGCTGGCGGCGGCGCTCGACGATCCCGGCACGGCCCGGCGCTACGCCCGCTCACACGGGGTCTGCCTCCGCCACCTCCCCGCCGTGCTGGGCCGGTGCCGGGGGTCCTCCGCGGCCGGGCTCCTGCTCCGCTCGATGCGGGTCCGGCTCGAGCTCCTGGCTTGGGAACTCGAGGAGGCGCAGCGCAAGGCCGGCTGGGACCTCCGCCACGAGCCGGCCGGGGGCGAGCGAACCGCCTGGCGGCGGGCGGCCTCCCTGGCCAGCGGCGCCGTCCTCGAGCCGGGCCTGCCGGTGGGCCTCTCCTCCTGAGCCACGGACCATCTCCGGCCGGGGCGGCGCCGGCCCGGCCCCGGCCGCCCGCGTCCCGGCGACGGCCGCACGGGTGGGATCGCCCCCCGGAGGATCGGGGATGATGTCCGTACCGCCTCCTTCCAGCGCCGCCGGGGGCGGGCTCGCGGCGGGGCGTACGAGGGCGCACGAGGAGGTGGATGGTGACGACCGCATCGGGGACGAGGGCTCGGAGGGTCCGGCGGTGGCGCTGGCTGGTCGTGCTCGCCGGCGGGGCCGGACTCTGGATCGCCTCGGTGCTGGTCACCGCCGGCACCGGGAACCCGGCCCTGCTCCCGACCGTGGTGCTGCTCGGCGGCTTCCTGGTCCCGGTCAGTGCCGTGGTCTGGAACTTCGACCACGAGGCCGACTCCGCCCTGAGCGGGCAGCGCGTCGCCTACGCCTTCATCGGCGGAGGCACGCTGGGCGTGCTGGCCGCCTCCGTCCTCGAGTCATGGCTGCTCCAGGACGCCCTCCTGCCCTACCTGGCGGTGGGGATGATCGAGGAGGCGGTCAAGCTCATCGCGCTGGTGATCGCCTCCCTGGGCCTGTCGCGCTACACCACCCGCGACGGCATCGTCCTGGGCGCCACGGTCGGGTTCGGCTTCGCCGCGCTGGAGAGCAGCGGCTACGCTTTCGTCGCCCTGCTCACCCCGGGCGGGGGACCGCTGGTCGGCGTGGTGGGGACGCAGATCCTGCGCAACGTGCTCGCCCCCATCGGGCACGGGCTGTGGACCGCGATCCTGGGGGGCTTCCTCTTCCACGCCGCGGCCTCATCGGGACGTCTGCGCCCGAGCTGGGGGCTGGCCGGGGCCTACCTGCTGGTCTCCCTCCTGCACGCCGGCTGGGACGCCATGCGCGGGATCGCCATCCTGCTCACGATGCTCCTCACCGCCACCCCCCGGCAGCTGGCCCTCCTGGAGCGCGGCGTCCTGCCCCCCGTCCTGACCTGGCAGGTGGGGCTGTTCCTGGGCCTGGAGTTCGCGGGCATGCTGGTCGTGGCCGTGATCGGCGTCGGCGTCCTGATCGCGATCCGGCGGCGCTGGGTCGAGCCGACCACGACCTGACCGCCGGCGATGATCCGGCGGCCGGGGCGGTCCGGCCGGGGCTCCGGCCCCGGCCGTGCCCTCAGCTGCTCTTGACCTCGATCCGCTTGCGCTGGGCCGCGGAGCTCTTGGGGACGGTGACCGTCAGCACGCCGTTGGTCATCGAGGCCTGCACCCGGTCACCCTCGACCCCGCTGGGGAGCGTGAGCCGGTACTCGAACCGGCCCGTGCGACGGGTCCGGCGCCGGAGCTGGCCGGAACGCTCCCGCTCCTTGCGCTCGCCGTGGATCGTGAGCTGGTTGTCCTGGAGCTCGACGGTCACGTCCTTCCGCTCGACGCCGGGCAGGTCGGCCTCGATCACCCAGGCGTCGTCCCGCTCCTCGACGTCGACCATCGGCAGCCAGCCCTCGGTGCTGAGCCAGTCGCCGAAGGTCCGGTCGAGCAGCCTCCCCATCCGCTCGTGCATCTCCTCCAACTCGCGGAAGGGGTCCCACTCGGCCAGCGCGCTCTCCCTTCTCCACGGAATCAGGGACGCCATCGGGATGCACCTCCTGGTTTCGATCGCGGTGTTCCGTCCTTTTCCTGCCCCCGCTTCCCCGGGCTGAAACCTCAACGCCCGGGGCCGGCATCCTCGAGGACGGCGGGGCAGCCGGACGGCCCACGCCTTTGCCGATGGTGCCCCCTCTCTCCCTCCCCTTCCCGGCCGAGATCCTCCCCCCTTCGACGTAACCTTCGTCCCGGCCGGCCCGAGAGGGCCGGGCGCCCTCTGCCGGGGCTCGGCCTCCGGGGAAGCCACCGGCCCGGCCGGCACGGCCCTCTGGTTGAGCTCCTTGACAGACCTCGCGCCTCCCCCTACGGTGGCCCGGGGTGGAGACCATCGACCGGCGGGTCCGGGCGGAGCCGGCCGGGGCGCCGACCGCCGCGGGAGGGTGAGCGGGCGTGTTCCAGGCGGCCATCCAGCCCGTGTGTTCGACGATCCGTGCCCCCGCGGCCTGGTGCTTCGCCGCCGTGTGGGGAGCGGCGGGAGCGCTGCTGGCGCTCCCCGGCGGCGGGGGTCTCCTCCCCTACGACGTCGGCCAGCTGACCGCGGTCCTGGTGCTGAGCTGGATCCTGCTCCTGGTCGCCGCCCCGGCCGAGTGGGCCCCGGAGCGGGTGGCGCCCTGGCGGTCCCGGTCGCAGGTGGCCGTGGTCGCGCTGGCGGTCGTCCTGACCGGCGCCGACGGGATGGCCTTCCACCGGGCGGGTCCGGTCGCACTGGGCTCCATCCCTCTCTGGTCGGGGCTGTTCCGCGCGCTGCTGGCGGCCGGCCAGGCGATCCGGCTCGCGGCCTCGCTCTCCAACCTCGTGACCTACGTGATCCTGCCCCTGGCCGCCCTCCTGGCGCTGGGTGTCCGGCCGGACCGATTGGGCCTGACGCGTGGTCGCTTCGCCCTCCGGGCGCTGGCGGTATGGGCCACGCCGCCGGCGCTGGCGATCGTGGGGGGCGTCGTCTTCGGCGGCCACCGCCCCCTGCGGCTGCTGGCCACCCTGGGCGGGAACGTCCTCCAGAACGGCTTCTCCGAGGAGTTCCTCTTCCGGGGAGCGCTCCTCACCCGCATCGCGGCCTTGGCCGGGCCGGCCTGGGGGCTGGTGCTGAGCTCGCTGGCCTTCGGACTCTGGCACCTGGGGGCCAACTGGCCCGGGGTCCACGGCGATGCGATCGCGGCCGCCTGCGCGGGCGTCTGCGGGCAGGGCAGCATCGGGCTGGGGTTGGGCGTGGTGTTCCTCCGCACCCGCAGCCTCCTCGCCGGGACGGTGATCCACATCCTGCTGGACGCGGTGTAGGGCACCGGGGCCGCCGCCCCCGCTCCCGTCTCGGCCGCGACGCCGCCGGGCCGGGAGGGGCGGGGCGGTTGGTTCGTTGACAGTCGGCAAGTCACCTTCTAGCATCGGCCCACAGGAGCGCCGGGGCGCGGCCGGAGAGGGAGGTGGTGAGGTTCCAGGAGACGTCGTCCGGGGAAGGGCCGGTCGCGCTCGCGGTATCGGAGCTGTCCGTCACCTACGGTGACTTCGTGGCCGTCGAGCGGGCCTCCTTCCGGGTGACGGAGGGCGAGTGCGTGGCCATCGTCGGCCCCAACGGCAACGGCAAGTCCAGCATCGCCATGGCCGTGGCCGGCCTCGCCAACCGTCGGGGCGTGGTGGAGCTGTTCGGCGAGGTGGCGCCGGCCAACGATCCCATGTGGATGGTGAGCCGAGGGCTGGTGCTGATCCCGGAGCGGCGGCAGCTCTTCCCCAACCTGTCGGTGCTCGACAACATCACCCTGGGCTGCTACGCATGGACGCGCAGCCTCCGCTCAGCGCTCCGCTCCGAGGCGGTCTCCGAGGCCCTGGAGTTCTTCCCCCAGCTGGGGCCTCGGCTTCGACAGAAGGCCGGAACCCTGTCCGGGGGTGAGCAGCAGATGGTGGCGCTGGCCCGGGGCATGGCCAGCCGCCCGCGGGTGCTCGTCATCGACGAGCCCTGTCTGGGGCTGGCCGAAGCCGTCTCCCGGCGCCTCTACCAGGTGCTGGCGGCCATGAACCGCCAGGGCCGGACCATCGTCCTGGTCGAGGAGAACCCGGTCCGGGCCCTGGAGCTGAGCCACCAGGTGGTGCGGGTCCAGAACGGGGTCACGGTCGAGGTGAGCCGGCCGGCGCGGGCGGCCGATCGGAGCGGGGGAGCGTGACCGAGTTCGGCAACCTGGTGCTCTCGGGGCTGACGTCGGGAGCGATCTACGCCGTGCTCGCCGTCTGCCTGGCCCTGTGGTTCCGGGTGGCGAACATGCTCAACCTGGCCGCCGGTGACTTCGCCATGATCGGTGCCCTGGGCGTCGACCTCCTGGTCCGCGTCCACGGCTGGAACCTCGGTCTCTCCATCCTGGCCATCCTGGTCGTGATCGCGCTCGTCGCCTTCGCCTACGACTTCGTCGTCCTGCGCATCGCCGTCGACTGGGGGCGGGCGCAGGAGGGGATCGTGGCCATCTTCTTCTTCACCTTCGCCCTCTCCTTCGTCCTGGAGGGGATCGCCCAGCAGGTGTTCGGCACCGTGGTCCACGCCGCCCCCGCGCTCTGGCCGGGAAACGCCCTCGACTTCCACGGCCTCCACGTGCAGCGTGCCGGCGTGCTCGTGATCGGGTTCGCGCTGGTGGTCGGTGTCGGCCTCGCCCTCTGCCTGCGCTTCACCCTGGTGGGCAAGGCCATGGCGGCCTGTGGTGAGAACCCCATCGGGGCCAGGATCGTGGGCATCGACAGCCGGCGTTTCCGGCGGGCCATCTTCGTGCTCACGGCGGTGCTGGCCGGCGTGTTCGGCATCCTCGGCTCGCCCATCACCGGGTTCGTGTACAACAGCGGCGCCGGGCTCGGGCTGAGCGGGGTGGTGGCCGCTGCCTTCGCCGGGTTCACCCGGCCCGGGCGGGCGGTGGCGGCGGGGCTGTCCATCGGTCTGCTGGAATCCTTCCTGAGCGGCTACGTCAACACCGCCTACGGCGAGACCTTGCTGTACGGCGTCCTGGCCGCCGTGATGCTGTTCCGGCCCCAGCTGATGGGGCTGCCCGAGGTCGCCCGGTGACCTCCTCCCCGCCCCGCCCCCGAAGATGGTCCCCGAGCGCAGACCTCCTGGGGCGGGCGGCCGGCCCGACCGGGACGGCGATCTGGGTGACGTCGCTCGCCATCCTGGCCGTGGTCGCCCTGCAGGGCGGCTACTACGGCAGCGTCCTGGTGCTGGGCATCGCCTACGCCATCGTCACGGTGGGGATGGCGGTGCAGATCGGCTACAGCCACCAGCTGGCGTTCAGTCAGTCGGTGTTCATGGGCATGGGGGCGTACGGGGTGGCCATCCTCGACACCAGGTACGGATGGCCCGTCCCCCTCGCCCTGCCCGTGGTGGTGCTGGGCAGCGGCCTGGTGGGCGCCGCCGTGGGCAGCGTCGTGACCCGGGCTCCCGGCCTGGCGCTGGCGCTGGCCACGGTCCTCTTCCCCATTCCCGTGACCACCTACGTCACGTACTCGGACTACCTCGGGAGCTACACCGGCATCGGTGGGATCGCCCCTCTCTGGGCGGGGGACTCGGCCTCCGACAGCCTGATCCGGTCGGGGATCGCGTCCGCCCTCCTGCTCGGCCTCTGCGTCTTCGCCTGCGGCCGCATCCTGCGCTCGGGGATCGGGCTCGAGCTCGCCGTGAGCTCGGACGAGCGCTCGGCCGGGGCCCTCGGCATCCGAACCAGCCGCCGCAAGCTGGAGCTGTTCGTGCTGGGATCGATGCTCGCCGCACTGGGCGGCGCGGTCTTCGCCGGCACCCAGACCGTGGTCTCCTCGGACATCTTCAGTCAGGTGAGCGAGCTCACCCTCCTGGTCATGCTCTTCGTGGGCGGCTGCCGGAGCCTGGTCGGGGCCGTGGTCGGCGCGATCGGGATCGAGTACCTGGCCGGCAGCGCCACCTTCGTCAACACCCACCTGCTCATCATCGAGGGGGTTCTGCTCACGGTCGTCCTCCTGTTCGAGCCGGGCGGGCTGGCCGCGATCGTGGTCAACGCCGTCCGCCGGGTGCCGGGATCGGTGCCGGCACGCGTCGATCACGGGCCACCGGCCCCGGTTCCGAGGGCGGCGCCCGCCGGCCCGGTCCGTCCCGGGAGGGCGGAGGGGATTGCGCCGGCCGCCGATGCACCGGCCCTGGTCTGCCGGGGGGTGTCCAAGCGGTTCGGCGGGCTGGTGGCCGTCGACGAGGTGAGCCTGGAGATCCCGGGTCGGGGTCTCTACGGCATCTGTGGCCCCAACGGGGCCGGCAAGAGCACGCTGCTGGAGCTCATCTCGGGCGGCCTGCGCCTGGACGCCGGCCAGGTCCTGGTGGAGGGCCGGGACGTGAGCCGGTGGAGCGCGGCCGAGCGCGCCCAGCACGGCGTGGCGCGCACCTTCCAGACGGTCAGGCTGATCCCGCACCTGAGCGCGCTGGACAACGTGGCCATCGCCTGCCTGCGCTCGCACCGGACCTCGATGATCGAGGCCGTCGTCCGCAGCGAGCTGGAGGAGGCGCGGGAGCGCGCCTACGCAGCCCTGGCCCGGGTGGGCAGCGCTCATCTGGCGGCCGTGGACCCGGGTCGCCTCACCCTCGAGGGCCAGCGGATGGTGGAGATGGCCCGGGCCATCGCCGCCGGTCCGAGGCTGTTGCTGCTCGACGAGCCGGCGTCCGGCCTCAGCGGCGACCAGCGGGGACGCCTGCGCGAGCTGTTGCTGAGCCTCGGAGCGGAGGTGACGGTGGTGGTGGTGGAGCACGACCTGGAGCTGCTGGCCACCATCGCCGGCCAGCTGTTCGTCCTGATCAACGGCCGCCTCCGTTTCCAGGGGGACGGGGACGGGTTCAGGCGGTCGGATCTGGTTCGGTCAGAGCTGATGGGCCTGGTCGAGGGGAGCTACGCGGCCGACCCGAGCCGCTGACCGGCAGGACATCTGGAGAGGTTGAGAACGGGAGGAGAGGGAGTGATGAGGTTGCGCAGGAGCGTCGAAGCGTTGCCGTCGGCCCGGGGCCGCTGGCCGGCGGCGCTCGGGGCGGCGTTGCTGGCGCTGGCCGCCTGCGGGGGCACGGGCGGCGGACAGACGGCCAGCCCGATCGTGGTCTGCGTGGACGCCGCCCTGTCCGGCCCCTTCGTCCAGCTCGGCCAGTACGACGTGGTCGGGGTGAAGGCCTACTTCAACACCATCAACCGGCGGGGAGGCCTGCTCGGGCGCAAGGTGAACGTGGCCGTGGAGAACGACCAGTCGTCGCCGCCCCTGGCCGCGACCCTGGCCCGCAAGTGCGTGACCCAGGACCACGCCAACTTCATCCTCGGCCCCGAGGAGACGTCGTCCTCGGCGGCCGCGGTGCCGGTCGCCGACGCCCTGCAGACGGTGATGATCGGGATGCAGTCGGGCTGGAACATGCAGGGGTTGACGCAGCC
>JAJPKS010000236.1 GCA_021323605.1 Bacillota bacterium
CAGCTGGTCGTCAGCCTGGGCCCCACCGAGGCCGCAGCCCGGGAGCGCTTCGAGCGCTCGCAGCTGTACCACCACCTGGTGTCGCTGCAGCGATCGACGCTGCGAGGGGTCGATGTGGAGAGCTACGTCGACCTCAACCTGGTCGGGACGCCGGACCGGGTGGCACGGAAGATCGAGGACCTGGAGGCGGCCGGTGTGGGTCACCTCTGCGGCCTCTACTTCGTGGGGCGTTCGCTCGAGGAGATGATGCAACAGGTCCGCGACTTCGCGCGCCACGTCGTGCCGGCGTTCCCCGAGAAGGCGGTGGGCGAACGATGAGCGCGGTCCTGAATCGCGGCCGCGCCGAGGCGATCCTGTCCGAGGCCGGGGTCGACGTCCTGGTCGCCACCACCCATCAGAACGTCTTCTACATGACCGGCTACGTGGGCTTCGGCCAGCGGCTGATGCCCGGCACCCAGGTGTACTCGGTGAGCCGGGCCGACGCGCTCGATGAGCCCGTGCTGATCGCTCCCATGGGCGACCTCGACGTGCACGCCCAGCTCCCGGCCCGTCTGGCCGGGCTTCGACCCTACGGGCGCTTCTTCGTGGAGGTCGAGGGCGAGGGGGCGGAGCTCGATCCGGAGCAGGAGCGCTATCGCGCGATCGCGCTCCAGGACCCGGCGGGGAGCGGGGTCGAGGCCCTCCTCGACGAGCTGGCGGGGCTGCCGTCCCGAGCTCGGATCGCGCTCGATGAGCGCGGGATCGCCGCCGCCGCCCGCGAGGCGGTGCTCCAGCGCTTCGGCCGGCGGATCGTGGACGGGGCGGGCCTGCTGGAGCGGATCCGCATGGTCAAGACGCCGGAGGAGATCAGGCGGCTGACCGCGGCGGCGCTCGCCGTCGAGGAGTCGTACCTGGCCGCGCTCCGTTCGGCCAGGGAGGGGGTGAGCGAGGCCGAGCTGGCCCGGGTCTTCGACTGCCGCACCATCGAGCAGGGAAGTCAGCCGCATTTCACGGTGATCGCCTTCGGTGAACGGAGCGCGTTCCCGAACGCGCTCCCCAGCTCGTGGCGCCGGCTGAGAAGAGGGGACCCGATTCGCTTCGACGTCGGGTGCCGCACCGAGATGTACAGCTCGGACATCGCGCGCACGGCGGTGTTCGGCGAGCCCTCGCGCCGGCTCCGGGATTGCTACGACGCCGTCCTGCTCGGCGAGCAGCGGATGTTGGAGGTGCTGAGGCCGGGGGTCACGGCTCGCGAGGTCTTCGAGGCGGCGGTGCGGGCCACGCGCGAGGCGGGGATCCCTGGCTATCGCCGTCACCACGTCGGGCACGGCGTGGGCCTGGACACGTACGACCCTCCCCTGCTGGATGCGACCACCGAGACGGTCCTCGAGCCGGGCATGGTGCTCGAGATCGAGACGCCGTACTACGAGCTGGGATTCGGGGGAGTGCAAGTGGAGGACACGGTGCTCGTCACCGACGCCGGCTGTCGGTTGCTCACCCGGACCCCACGGGAGCTCGCCATCGTCTCCTGACCGTGCCGGGCGTGGCCCGGGTGAGACGCCGGTCCGCGGAAACACGAACGGAACGAACAGAAAGGTACGGAAGAGAAGAAAGGAGGGAGAACGAAATGGGCTCGGTGCCAACCGCGCGAGGCGCCCGCACGTCGTTCACCGAGGCGGTCGATGACTACTCGCTCAGGCGCGTTCCCGAGGCCGAGACCCAGTCCGGCTGGGACATCGCTCTGGTTCGGATGGGGTTCACGGTCTCGGCGTCGGACCTGCTCTTCGGCTACACGATCGGGCTCTACTTCGGCTTCTGGCAGGCGGTCGCCGTGGCGCTGGCGTACTCGGTGATCATCGCCGCCGTGTCCATCCTCATGGGCCTCATCGGCCTCCGCGAGCGCACCTCGTTCGCCCTCTCCTCGCGGTTCGCCTTCGGCCGCGAGGGGAGCCGCCTGCCCTCGCTGGTGATCGCCCTGGTGATCGCCGGGTTCTACGGTTACGTCCTCGGCATCACGGTCGACGTCTTCCCCGGCCTCAACTCGACCACGGAGCTGCTGTACAGCGTCGTCCTGGGCGCCGTCTTTCTGGGCATCGCGGGGCTGGGCTTCACCCGGGGCCTGAGGTGGGTGGGGCGCGTCGGCGTCCCGATCATGATCCTTCTGGTCCTGGTCGCCGACGTGGTCGCCGTCGCGCATGCGGGCGGGATCGGCGGGGTCGTGGGCGCGCATCCCCGGCTGGCCGGCAAGATGGCCCTGGCCGGCATCATCGGCCTCGGCGTGGCCAAATGGCTCGGGGGCGCGACCGTGACCCCCGATCTGCTGCGGTTCGGGCGGAGTGTCCGAACCGTGATCGGCACGACGCTGGCGGAGTTCATCGTCGGGAACTTCGGCTTCAACCTGCTGGGGCTGATCCTGGGCCTGGGCCTGGGCGTCTCCGACCTCGGCAGGGCCTTCGCGCTGCTCGGCGTGTCCTGGCTGGCGCTGGTCGCCTTCCTGGTGCAGAGCGTCACGGTGGAGATGAACGAGCTCTACGCCGCCAGCCTGGCCGTGAGCAACGCGCTCGGAGTGGGGCGGCTGGTCACCAGCCTCGTGGTCGGGATCCTCGGCATCGCCGTCGGTTACTACGGCGTCAGCCATGGGATCATCGCCAGCTTCCTCACCTTCATCGGGTACATCGGGTACGCGCTGCCGGCGGTGCCGGCGATCATGATGGCCGATTACTTCGTCGTCCGACGCATGCGCTACCGGGAAGGGTTCGAGGGACTGCCCGCGGTGAACTGGCGGGCCATCGTCGCCTTCGTCGTCACCGTCGCCCTCAACGTCTGGCTCGGGCTGGTCGTGAAGGACACGCTCTGGCATTCCCTGCCCCTGATCGGCGGCGCGCTGTACGTCGCCCTCTCGATTCCACAGACGGCGAAGAGCTGGCGCCTTGCCCCGAGTTCGTAGGGATCGCCCCGGGCCGGAGGGCCGCCGAGGGCGCGGCCCTCCTCCGGCCATCGATCAGGGCATGGGCGGTGGGCGACGGTGTCCACGACCCGGCCAGCCGCTGATCGCGATCGTCGCCAGCGCGCCCGCCGCCACCGGCACCCAGAGTCGCCAGCTCCCCCGGCCGCGAAGCGCCAGCCAGCCGGTCGAGATCGCGTCCCCAACCTGGATCGCGGTCACCACTCGGCGCAGCGCGACCTGGGCGGGATCGGACGGGGCGGTCGCGCGCCAGAGCAGCGCTGCCAGGCCCAGCTCGCGGATCCCGAAGGTCCGCAGCGCCCAGTCGGCGGCCGGCTCCGGTCGCATCCCGATCGAGCGCCGGACGGTCCCGGGCGCGGCCACGGCGACCAGCCCGATACCGGTTGCCGCCCCCGCCAGCAGCCGGAGCCGGGGTCGTGGGGCCACTGGAACAGCCTACGGACGCCGCCCGGTCTGCGCCGCCGGGTGGTCAGGTGTAAGCCAACTCGGTCGTGATCTCGATCGAGCCCCCGATGCTCCGCGCCACCGGGCAGCGGCTGGCGTGGAAGGCGTGGGCCCGCTCCGCCGCCTCCCGTTTGTCCTCGGGACAACCCGAGAGCCGGTAGTGGACCCGGATGCGCTTGATGACCAGGACCCGGTCCTCGAGGACCACCTCCCCCTCGGCCTCGGCCACCAGGCGGCCGTCACCGGCATCGATCCCGCGCGCCTCCAGCGCACCGGCGAGGGTGCCCGTGAGTCAGCCGGCGGCCGCGGCCACCACGTAGTCGAGGGTGGTGGCGTGCTCCGGGTAGGCGCCGGGGGGCGTTCCGTAGTGCTCGCGGACGGCCCCGTGCGTGCCGAAGACCACCGGGGCGGGCTCCACCGGCAGCTCGGCCCGTCTGATGGGTCCGCGCTCGCGAACGATCCGAACCCGCGAGACGTAGGTGGGCTGGTCCATCGCATCCTCCGTCTTCAATCGCCGTCCCGGCGACGTTACCTCTGCCGGCGCCGGCCCGGTCGATCGGCGACCCGGCTCCATCATGACAGCGGGCGCGGCGACGGTCGCGCTCGTCCCCACCCCGTGTCCACGGATCGGCGCCGGGGCCCGGCCGCCGGCACGGGCCGGGGAGCATGGCCTCGACCCCGCCGGTCCCCCCCGGCAACCGTGGCAACCTTGAAGACCTGGACATGCGCGTGGCTCGCGAGACGGTGGTCGTGCTGGCGGCGATCCTGGCGACGGTCCTGGCGGCGTGCCAGGCGACCGGTCCCCTGGCGCCGAAGGATCCCGCGGACGTCGGACTTCGTCCGGGGGACCTGCCTTCCACCCTGCGGCGCTGCCCCGGCTCCGGGGACCTCGGGGACCACTTGCGGGCGACCGGAGCCGAGGGAGGACCCGCGCGAGACGAGCTGCAGGCGGCCTGGCGGACCCTGCAGCGCGAGGGAGCGCAGCAGGCGGCCGTGGCCGTGTACGCCTCCGATCGGGCGTCCTGCACGGCGCGGCTCGGCACCGGGCCGGGTCCGAACGCGAGCAGCTTGGTGGTCCGGTACCGCGACGATGGGGCCGCGCTCGGTGCCTACCGACAGGGCATGCTCGGGTTCCCGACCCCGGGTCAGGACGAGCAGGTCCCCGGCCTGCAGCAGGGGACGGCGACCGGCCTGGGCCAGGACTCCTGGCTGCTGGAGCAGAACGCCGCCGGCCGCTCGGTGTTCGTCGCCTACTGGCGACGGGGCTCCTACACCGCCTTCTTCCTGGCCGTGGACCTCGACCCCCTCCACGCCCGCCAGGCCGTCGGCTCGATCGCCGCCCGCATGCCCTGAGCGATCCGGCGCTTCAGAGCTGTGCCGTCCAGGGGTTAGACTGAAGCCGCGGAGGAGACGAGCAAACGTATGTCCGTCGCCCCGGTGAGAGCGAGTTCGGGGAGGAAGCGATGAGCGAGGTAGAAGAGAGGAACCAGGAGTCGGTCGCAACGGGGATGGAGACGGCCTGGACGAGCCGGCTCTCGAGGCGGGAGTTCGTCCAGAAGGTGGGCCTGGCGGCGGTAGGCCTCGGCGCTGGGCCCTACATCCTGACCGCCTGTGGCGGCGGCACCTCATCCGCGGGTGGAGGCGGTGGCGCCAGGAGCCAGCTGACCATCCTGCAGTGGAGTCACTTCGTCCCCCGCTACGACACCTGGTTCGACGCCTACATCAAGCAGTGGGGCGAGGCCAACAACGTCAACGTCAAGGTCGACCACATCAACCAGGCCGACCTGCCGGCCCGCACCGCCGCCGAGGTCAACGCCGGTAGCGGGCACGACCTAATCGAGTGGATCGCGCCGCCCTCGGCTCTGGAGCCGAGCGTCCTGGACCTCACCGACGTGGTCCAGGAGGCGGAGAAGAAGTACGGCTCCCAGCTGGCGGTCTGCAAGGCCAGCACCTACAACCCCACGACCAAGAAGTACTTCGGCTTCTGCCATTCCTGGTCGCCCGATCCCGGTGACTACCGCAAGAGCCTGTGGACCAAGGCCGGAATGCCCAACGGTCCCGTCACCTACGACGACCTCCTCAACGTGGGGACGACCATCAAGCAGCAGAGCGGCGTTCGGGTCGGCATCGGGATGTCCCAGGAGCAGGACTCGAACATGGCCGCCCGGGCCCTGCTCTGGTCCTACGGCGCCTCGGTCCAGGACGCCCACGAGAACGTGGTGCTGGACTCGGACGCCACCCGTGAGGCGGTCAACTTCATGGTCAAGCTGTTCAAGCAGGCGATGACCAACGAGATCTTCAGCTGGACCGCGGCCTCCAACAACCAGGGCCTGGTCGCCGGGCAGCTGAGCTACATCCTGAACTCGATCTCGGCCTACCGGACGGCTCAGCAGACGCGTCCGGACATCGCCGACGACATCTTCTTCCGCCCGGCCCTCCAGGGGCCGACCGGGAAGGGCTTCGCCAGCGAGCACGTGATCATGATCTACATCATCCCCAAGTGGTCGAAGAACGTGGACAAGGCGAAGCAGTTCCTCCTCGACCTGGTCGGCCACACCAGCGACATCGTGTACCAGTCGGAGCTGTACAACTTCCCTGCCTTCTCCAAGACCAACGCCCAGCAGAAGCTGTTCAGCGCGGGCGGGTGGCTGGACAAGGATCCCTTTGGCTCCCATCCCGCCGACAAGCTCAGCCTGCTCAAGAACGCCGCCAGCTGGAGCGTCAACGTGGGCTATCCCGGCCCCTCCAACGCCGCCATCGGCGAGATCTTCGACACCTTCGTGCTCCCCAACATGATGGCCTCGGCCGCCCGGGGCACCAAGACCGTCGACCAGGCGGTCTCGGACGCCGCCGCCCAGTGCCGGCAGATCTTCGCCAAGTGGCGGCAGCAGAAGCTGGTCGGAGGCGGCTCGTGAGCCGGGGCGCAGGGCCCGCCGGTGACAGCGCGGTCACCCGAGGGCACCGGGCACGGCCGCCGGAGTCGCGGGGGAGGCGTCCTTGTCGATGATGGAACGCACGGTGGGCGTCCGGCGGGTCGCCGCCCGCTGGCGCCTGCCGGAGCGGCCGGGCTTCCTGGGCGCGCTCATGCTCTCCCCGGCGCTCCTGTACCTGGTGGGGCTGGTCGGGTTCCCGCTGGTGCTGTCCTTCATCTACGCCTTCAGCGACGTGACCACGGGCAACCCGAACGTCCACCTGGTGGGGCTGTCCACGTTCGCGGCCGCGGTGCGTGACCCGGTGTTCGGGGTCGCGCTGCGCAACACCTTCGTCTTCACCTTCTTCTCCCAGGCCCTGGTCATCGTCCTGTCGACCGTCCTCGCCTTCGGGCTGTCCACGGACTTCCCCGGGAAGTGGGTGGTTCGCTTCCTCATCCTCCTGCCCTGGACCACCCCGGTCGCGCTCGGCGCCGTGGCCTGGCTGTGGATGCTGGACTCGATCTTCAGCCCCTTCGACTGGGTCCTCTCCGCGCTCGGCCTGATCCACCAGGGAACTCACATTCCCTTCCTGGGACAGGCGCGGCTGGCCATGGGCTCGATCGTGGTCCTCCAGACCTGGCGCATGCTCCCCCTCGCCACCGTCATCCTGATGGCCGGGCTCACCTCCATCCCCCAGGACATCCAGGACGCTGCCGCCGTCGACGGAGCCGGCTTCTGGAGGCGGCTCGTCCACGTGATCCTGCCGCTGCTGCAGCCGATCATGCTCGTGGCCCTGCTCTTCGGCATCGTGTTCACGTTCACCGACATCGCCGTGATCTTCGTGCTCACCGGCGGCGG
>JAJPKS010000224.1 GCA_021323605.1 Bacillota bacterium
AGGCAGGCCTCGTGGGGACCCCGGTAAGACCCGGGCTTGGGATCCCATCGGAGCCGGCTCCGATGGGGACCCTTCCCGAGCACGCGGCGAGGAAGCGCGAAGCCCGCGAGGGCAACCCCGTGAGGGGTGCCGCATGAGACGATCGCTTACTCAGCGGCAACGGTCGTAGAAGCGCGCCACCAGGTAGGTGATCGTGGTCTTCCCCGCCCCGCTGGGGCCGACCAGCGCCACCAGCTGGCCGGGCTCGACCCGGAAGGAGAGGTCGCGCAGGGCCGGCCGCGACCCCCCCGGGTAGGTGAAGGTCACCCGGTCGAACTCGACCCTCCCCCTGACCGCCGGCAACGACCGGGCGCCCTCACGGTCGCCCACGTCCGCCGGCAGGTCCAGGTACAGGAAGAGGCGCTGGAAGAGTGCCAGCGAGCCCATCACGTCGACGTAGAGACCGGCCAGCGTCCCGATGGAGCCGGCAAGCCGTCCCCCCAGGATGGTCACCACGCTGACCACGGTGCCGACCGTGGTCCTGCCGGTCAGGACCAGGTAGCCGCCGAGGAAGAGCAGGAGGGCGGGACCGAAGGCCTGAAAGGCGCTGGACAGCATCCCGAACCAGCGCTGAACCATCGCCTGCCGGATCTCCAGCCGCCGGAGGTCCTCGTTCAGCCGGTCGAAGCGCCGCTCCTCCCAGCGCTCCCGGCCGAAGGCCTTCACCAGCAGGATGCCCGAGATGCCCAGCACCTCCTGCATGTAGGCCGAGACCTCCGACAGTTTCTCCTGCACGCGCCGACGGGCGCGATAGTTGGCCCGCCCCAGCAACCGACTCGGCACCAGGACGATCGGCATCAAGGCCAGCGCCGCCAGGGTCAGCTGCCAGCTCAGGCTCGCCATCACGGCCACCGTGCTGACGGCGATCACCAAGCCGCTGACCAGGCCGAAGACGGTGTCGGAGACCACGTCCTGGATGCCGCCGACGTCGTTGTTCATGCGGGAGAGCAGGTCTCCGGTGCGGCTGCTGGTGAAGAAGCCGACCGACTGCGTCATCAGCCGGCCGAAGAGCTGGCGGCGGAGGTCGAACATGATGCCCTGGCTGATGGTGGCGGTCTGGAGGGACTGGAGAACGCCGACGAGGCCGGCGGCCAGGGTCGCGGCGACGCCGGCGCCGACGATCTCGACCAGTCGGGCCAACCCGTCCCGGGGATGGGCCAGGTCGTCGATGAGGGCCCTGGTCGCCAGGGCTGGCACCAGGCCCAGGCCGGCGCCCGCCCCGATGCAGGCCAGGACCCCGAGGGCCCGTCGCCAGTAGGGCACGAAGTACCACAGGGCGCGCGGCAACAGGCGTCGGCTGATGGCCGGCTGCGCCTCGCCCCAATCGACCGCCATGCTGGGCCCGACGCAGTATCTCTCTGGCACGAAAGTGACCTCCTCTGCGAACCATCTCGTTCGTACGACGCGAAAGGGATGGGTTCACGGAGGTGCACGTGCTCCACCGCCGAGCGCGCTCGGCGTGGACCGACGGCATTCGAGAGGGGCGTTCTACGCTCAGCCGGGCACGAAACGGACTCTACACGGATCGCCCGAGAATGGAAGCCCGGACGAGGCTCTGCCTCGAACCCGGAGGAGAACGCGGCGGGGCCCGTCGCCGCCCCGACCGGCCCGGGCTGCATCGGTTGACGGCCCGTCCGCCCTCGTGTACACAGGGCAGGTGAGGGCCGTCCCGACGGCGCGGCGGGATCGGTCTGCGTCCGGCCGCCTTCCGCTCCACGGCCGGGACGGTGGTCGCGGCCACGGAGCGGACCGGCACGAGGAGGAGCGCTGTGAGCGTTCGGCAGGTGTACCGAGTCTGCGCGGTCGAGCAGATCCCCGACCGGGGAGGGGTGCTGGGGGTGGCCGGCGACCTGGAGGTGGGCGTGTTCCGGGTCGGCGACCGGCTCTACGCCTACGAAAACCGCTGCGCTCACCAGGGCGGGCCGGTGTGCACGGGTGAGATCCTGGGCAAGACGGTGCAGGTGCTGGACGGGAACAGGCGGGTGGTGGCCGAGGTCTTCGACGAGGGCGAGCTGCACCTGGTCTGTCCCTGGCACGGCTGGGAGTACGATCTCGCCACCGGGGAGATGGCCTGCGACCGTCGCTTCCGTCTCCGCCGCTTCGAGGTCTCGGTCAGGGATGGGATCGTCTACGTCGAGGTCTGAGTCCGACCTGGAGATCCAGCGTCGCCTGGCGGCGGCGGTCAAGGCCTACGCGGAACGGGTCCTGGAGGGAGGTGACCTGCCCCCCTTCCCCGAGGACCACGACGTCAGCCAGACGGCGGTGGCGATCAGCGCCGCGGCCATGCTCAAGATGGTGCAGGTGTATTCCTTCGAGCTGGCCGTGATGTTCGACGTGTAGGCGGGGAGGGGAGGAGGATGGCCGTCACCTCCCAGCACGAGCTGGAGATCGTCCCCGGCCGCCGCCGGCCCTATCTGATCAACGCCGAGCGGGAGGCGGAGGCCCGGGGGTTCTACGACTTCCCCATCGTCGACGTGGACTCCCACGTGACCGATGGCATGGACATGCGCCGGCTGGCGCGTTACCTGCGCAACCCGAACATCGCCCGCATGTTCGAGAAGTACCGAGGCGTCGATCTGCGGCGCGTGCACATGAACTGGAACCTGGGGGACCGTCCCATCGCCGGGCGCAGCAAGGCTTACGGCGTATGGGATGACCTACCCGAGCACATCCCCGAGGGGATGCCGCGGAGCGCGGCCCGCAGCGCGCAGTTCATGGACCGGACCGGCATCGACTACCTGGTCTCCTTCCCCACCATCACCCTGACCCTGGGGGTCAACCCCCAGCCGGAGATGGAGACCGAGGTCGCCGGAGCCCTGAACCGCTGGCTGCTGGAGGAGGTCGTTCCCTGGGACGAGCGCATCCTGGTCATGCCCACGCTGCCCGTCAGCGACCCGGACGCTTCGGTGGAGGCGGTGCTGGACCTGGCCGACCGGCGCAACGTGGTCGGCTGGATGATCGCGGCGGCGCGAAGCGAGCCGTTGCACCTGCGTCGCTACCTGCGGCTCTGGTCGGCGATCGAGGAGGTGGGGAAACCGGTCGCCTTCCACACCGCCCCCAACTGGAAGGAGCGACCTTTCGAGGTCATGGGGCGCTTCTTCCCCGCCCACGGGCTCGGCTTCTCCTTCTACTCCATGGTCCAGATGACCAACCTGGTGCTCTCCGGCATCGTCGAGCGCTTCCCCGGGATCAGGTGGATCTTCATCGAGTCCGGCCAGAGCTGGGTGCCGTTCATGATGGCCCGGCTGGACCAGCAGTACCGCATGCGCTCCTCGGAGGCGCCGCTGCTGCGGCGGCTGCCCAGCGAGTACATCCGCGAGATGTACTTCACCACCCAGCCCTTCGAGGACCACACCCTGGAGCCCGAGGTCGGGCGGGCGATCTTCGACCTCACCAACGGCCCCCGGAGCTGGCTCTACGCCTCCGACTACCCCCATCACGACTTCGACCTGCCGGGGATGATCTGGAGCCTGCCCTACCTGAGCCAGGCGGAGAAGCGCGCGGTGCTAGGCGAGAACGCGCTGCGGCTCTTCGGCCTGCCGGCGGCGACCCCCACCCGGGAACGCCGGATGGCGGCCGGCCGGTGAGCGAGCGTCGCCTGGAGCTGGTCGCCGATCGCCGGCGGCCGTCCCTGGCCAACGCCGCCCGGGAGATCGACCGCTCGGGGCTGCGCGGCGTCCCCGTGGTCGACGTCGATCTGCATCTGCACGGCCTGGGCGACCCCGGGGAGGTGCGGCGCTACATCCGTCACGCCAACCTCCGGCGCCTCTTCACCACCTGGGAGTCCCTGATCCCGCCGGCGCGCGGCGACCCGCGGGTGGCGGGCCGCGTCCAACTCCCGCCTCCGGCCGAGCCCGGGGCCTCCGGGGGCGACCGGCACCCGACCGCGGCCAGGCTGCTTCGGACCATGGACGAGCTGGGGGTGGACCTGGCCGTGGTCTTCCACGCCCCGCTCCTCTTCCTGGCCCAGCACCCGGAGGTGGAGGTGGAGACGGAGCTGGCCTGGGCCTTCGCCCGCTGGCTGGTGGAGGACGTGCTCCCCGGGAACGATCGGCTGCGAACCTTCCTCTACCTGCCCATCACCGACCCGGAGGCGAGCCTGGAGCTGATCGGGGCCTTCGCCGACCGGCCGGGGGTGGCCGGCTTCCTGATCACCGCGCTCAACTACCTGCCCCTGCACCGCAACCTCTACCTGAAGGTGTTCGCGGCCCTCGACGAGCGAGCCCTGCCCCTGGCCGTCCACACCGTCCCCAACTGGGAGGAGCGTCCGTTCGCGTTCATGGAGCGGTTCGTCGGCCCCCACGCCCTGGGCACCCCCTTCTACGGCATGGTCCACCTCTTCAACCTGGTCACCGCCGGCATCCCCGAGCGCTTCCCTGGCATCCGCTGGATCTGGATCGAGGCCGGGCAGAGCTGGATCACCTTCGCCGCCTCCCGGCTCGACAACGAGTACCGGCAGCGGCCGTCGGAAGCGCCGCTGCTCACCCGGCTGCCCAGCGAGTACATCCGCCGGATGCACTTCGCCACCCATCCCCTGGAGACCGAGCTGCCGGAGCGGGAGGCGAGGGTGCTCTTCGAGTACGTGGGCGGTGCCCGCAACTGGCTCTACAGCTCGGGGTATCCGAGCCCCGACTTCGACCTCCCCACCCGGGTCTGGGAGCTGCCCTACCTGAGCGAAGAGGAAAAACGGGCGATCCTGGGTGGGAACGCGATCCGACTCCTTGGTCTGCCCGAGCCGGTGATCAGGGAGCCGGGCCTGCCGCCACCCGACCCCGACCGGCCGCTCACCTGAGGTCGAAGGCGTCGTCGTTCGAAGGAAGGCCACGCCCCTCCTCGCGGTGTGGGTGGGGCACGGCGTGGTGCAGCCCTTGCGCTCGGTCCCCATGGGGACCCCGGGTTGGTGTCCGTGCCCCGCTCGAGGGTCGACGTGGGGGTGGCCAGGGCCAGGGAACGGCGGCGAGACGCAGGCCGGCCGCCGCCGGTTCGGAGGGACCACCACCTCGTGGACCGATCCGCAGGGCGGGGTCTCTTCCACCTTCATGCACCGGCGGCGGGGGGTCATCTCCTAGGCTGGGATCGTGGTGCTGTTCGCCGACTTCAACTGTCCCTACAGCTACGCCCTCCACGAGCGGCTGCGCGCGATGGGGGCGGCGGTCGAGTGGCAGGGGGTGGAGCACGCCCCCGAGCTGCCCGTGCCCGCGGCCCCGCCGCCCGATCGGGCCCGGTTCGAGCGGGAGGTGGCGGAGGTCCGGGCTCTGGCCGGTGAGGTGCCCCTCCACACGCCAGCTCGGCTCCCCAGCAGCCATCTCGCGCTCGCCGTGGCCGCCCGGGCGGCGGACCTGGATCCGGACGGCGCCGCCGACCTCCGAAGTCGGGTCTTCCGGGCGCTCTGGGTGGAGGGGCGGGACATCTCCGACCCGGCCGTGCTGCGCGACCTGGCCGGGGCGGCGGGGCTATCCCCGGCCCTGGTGGACGAGCCGGGGCGGATTGAGCTGGCGCGAAGCCCGACCGGCGGCGTCCCCGCCCTGGTCCGCGACGACGGGCGGATCCTGAAGGGACTGGTCGGTCCGACGCAGCTCCGGGACTTCCTCGCCGGGGTCACCGAGGGCGACGTCGAGGGGGCCTGGTAGGCCCGGCGCCGGCCCTCGAGGCGCGGTCAGGCCGGGCGCTCCGCGGCCGGGCCGTCCTGCCCGGGATCGAGGTCGTCCCGGCGGCCCTCCGCCTCGCCGTGCTCGTCCGTGACGGCGCTCGCCGCCCTCGCCAGGAGCCGGGCGATGGCTCGGTCCTCCAGGCCCAGATCGGACAACAGCTCCCAGGTCCGGAACTCCAGGGCGAGACGCACCAGGGCCCGGACCGCGATGGCCGGCTGGCCGCCGGCGAGACGGTCCGCGTGGGTGCGGGACACGGCGTCGAGCCAAGCGTCGAGCGTCTCCTTCAGGAGCCGGTCGAGGTCCGGCACCTGGTGGCGATCGCGGTGCACGTGGCGATGCATGGCCTGGTTTGCCCGGAACCAGCCGTAGAGCCGGGTCAGGGCCTGCTCGAGCCGAGCCCCCGGGTCCCCGGCGTCGGGGTCCAGGTCGGGGGGAGGGCTCTGGGCCAGGAAGTGGCTCTGGCAGGCGGTGAAGAGCTGGGCGAGGTCGGGAAAGCTCTTATAGACGGTGAGGCGCTGGACGCCCGCCCGGCGGGCGATGTCGGCGATCGTGGTCCGAGCGGGCCCCACCTCCTCGTGGAGGGCCGCGGTGGCGGCCACGATCCGTTCCCGCGTTCGCCGCTGGCGCTCGGCCCGGGCCTTGAGCTGGTACCTGCGCTTTTGAGTTGACACCTCGTTCATCCATCAGAGTATGATGGCGGGGAATTGATGAACGTGGCGTTCATTTATTGAGGAGGGACGGCGATGGAAGCGCGGGAGACGGTGGTCCTGCCGTCCGGCCAGGGCCGGATGGGCTGGCTCGGAGGCCTCGGGGTGCGGTTCATGATCCCGGGGGCGGCCACGGGAGAAGGCTTCGCGCTGGTCGAGCATCCGCTGAAGCCGCGGGCGCTGGCCGCGCCCCTGCATCGCCACAGCCGCGAGGACGAGTACAGCTTCGTCTTGCGCGGACGGGTCGGGGCCCAGCTGGGAGAGAAGGTTCTCTACGGCGGGCCGGGCGACCTGATCTTCAAGCCGAGGGACCAGTGGCACACCTTCTGGAACGCCGGCGACACCGAGGCCAGCCTGCTCGAGATGATCGCGCCGGCCGGGTTCGAGCGTTTCTTCGAGAAGCTGCTGGAGGTGTTCGGCGGCGGACCCCCGGAGCCGGAGGCGATCGCCGGGGTGGCCGTGGACTACGGGCTGGAGCTCGACTTCGCCAGCCTCCCGCGGCTGGTCACCGAGCATGGCGTCCGCTTCGGATGAAGCCGCCGGGTTGAGGCCAGGTGCGACCGGCGGCCGTCCCGGCGGGGGACGGCCGCCATGGTCGCTCACACGAAGTGGGCGGTCTTGAAGTAGGTCACGAACACGATGTCGGTGGCCACCACTCCGGTCACCCGTTTGGAGGTGATCCCGACCACCACGTTGTAGTAGAGCGGCATGGAGGGCGCGAGGTCGAAGAGCACCTTGTTGAGCTGGTCGTAGACCGCTTTCTGCTCGGCCCGGGTGTAGCTGGCGGCGGCCTTGTCCAGGAGCGCGTCGACCTGGGGGTTGGGGCCCAGGTTGCCCAGGGGCCCGAACATGGTCGCGTAGGTCTGATAGGGATCGGCCAGGCCGGCCCACCCGATCTGGACCATGGGGATGGTGCCCTGCTGCATCTTGGAGACGCAGCTGTTCACCGGCTCGTCCTGGATGACGACGTTGAAGCCGGCCTTCGCCATCTCCTGTTGCTCGATCTCGGGGATGGTGTGCGGGTTGCCGGCGATGTTGCAGAGCTGCACCGTCACCCCGTTGGGGTAGCCGGCCTCGGCCAGCAGCCTCCTGGCCTGGGCGGGGTCGTAGGGGTAGTCCTTGAGGTCTTTGCTGTAGGGCCAGTAGCCGGGCGGCACGTACTGCCAGGCGGGCCCTCCAATCCCCTTGTCGACCAGCTGTTTGGTGTTGGCCGCGACCGCCAGCTGGTGGCGATCGATGGACATGTTGGCGGCACGCCGGACCAGCGGGTTGTTGAAGGGCGCCCCCTTGTTGTTCAGGGTCACGATCGAGAGCGCGGTGCTGTTGCGGATGCTGAGGTTGAGGTTGGGAGCATTCTGCGCCGAGGCCAGGTTGCTGAGGTCGGCCAGGCCGCCCACATCGAGCTGACCGGCCCGGAGCGCCGACAGCTCGGCGATCGGGCTGGTGATGATGTGGAAGTCGATCCCCTTCAGCCTGGTCTGGTCCGCCTGCCAGAAGCCGGCGAACCTGGTCAGTTTGATCGAGTCGCCGGGCGCCCAGGACTGGAAGCTGAAGGGGCCCGCTCCCACCGGATGCTTCCCAAAGTCCTTCCCGTACTTCTTGAGCGCGGTCGGCGACACGACCATGCCCCCCCGCCAGGTCAGGAGCGCGGGCAGGGGCGCGTAGGGTCGGTCGACGTGGAGGGCGACGGTGTCGGCGTCGACCACGGTCACGCTCGTGACCGGCTGCAGGTCGGGCCAGTTCTGGAAGCTGCGGGCGTGGTCGAGACTCTCCTTCACCGCCTCCGCGTCGAGCGAGGTGCCGTCCTGGAACTTGACCCCGTGACGCAGCTTCAGCTGGAGGGTCCGCTTGTCCGGGCTCCAGGACCAGCTGGTGGCGAGCCCGGGCTCGAGCTGGTCGGTCCTGGGGTCGAGGTGGATCAGGGTGTCGTAGATCTGATAGAGGTAGGTGACGTCGAAGCCGCTGATCCCGGCCATCGGGTCGAGCGAGTCCGGGTCACCGGGGGCGGCCACCTGGAGCACGTTGCCGTGGGGCGGTCCCCCGGCGGACGAGCCGCCACCGCAGGCCACGATCAGTAGGGCCGCGGCGATCCCGAGCGCAGCGCCACGCCAGCCTCTCATGCCTGTTTCCTCCTCTCCCCCGGCGCACACGCCGGCCGCCCGTCCCTCCGACGACGGCGCGGCCCAGGCCGGCTACGGCGAGAGTATACCGGTCATGAGCAAAATTGTTAACAATCTGTTGCACAAACTGAGCGGATCGCGACCGCCTCGGTCGCGAAGGATGAGCATGGTCGACCTGGGCCGGGGCGGGGATGGACTATCGGCCGCCGAACAGCCGGGAGAGGGTCGACACCGCCTCCATCACCCGGGAGAGGTGAACGGTCATGGCCGCCGCGGCCCCGGCCTGGTCGTGGGCCGCGATCCCGGCCACGATCGCCTCGTGCTCCCGCAGCGATGACTCGGGCCGGCCAGGCACCAGGATGGTGCGGTACTGGAAGCGCACGATCTGCGAATTGAGCATCGAGACCAGCCGCGACACGGTGGCGCTGCCCGCCATCTCGATGATCTCGGCGTGGAGCTGGGAGTTCAGCTCCGACATCAAGAAGAGGTCGGTCTCGGCCAGGGCCGAGCGCATCCGGTCCAGGATCGCGGCAAGCTTCCGCTGCTCGGCTTCGCCCGCCCTCGCCGCCGCCCGTCTGGCCGCCAGCGCCTCGAGCGCGGCCCTGGCCTCCAGGATCTCGATCGCCTCCTGCTCCGTGACCAGACGGACCCGGGCGCCGCGGTAGCGCTCGTGCTCGATCAGGCCCTCCTGCTCCAGGCGGACCAGCGCCGTCCGCACCACTGCCCGGGGGATGCCGAAGGCCTCGCTGAGGTCGGCCTCGACCAGTCGCTCGTTGGGCTGGAAGCGCCCCCCGATGATCGCCTCCCGCAGCCGGCGATAGCCGTCCGCGGGGGAGACGACGGGCGCGGATCCGTTGTTCGCCGGCGTCACACCTGGGATCTTAGGGCGTGTCACGTGGCGGCCGGGAACCGGGGTCGGTGTCGGCCCGGGGACGGCGCCGGTCGCGAGCCGCACCCCCCTTGCCGGGCGTCGAGGGTGGTCGTCTCCCCCCGCGGCCCACCGTCGCTCCCGAACTCACCCGGTGAGGTTTCCGACCTCCTCGGTCACCGCCTTCAGGAGCTCCTCGTAGGACTTGGCGAAGCTCCGGACGCCCTCCTCCTCGGGCCAAGGGCCGGCCACGTCCGTCGGCTCGCCTTCCCGGAGCACACCCGGTCGCCACCCGGCCGGTCCCGGCGGCGCGGGCGGCCCGTCGGTCACCCGTGCCGGCGCCGGCCCGGGCCTTGGGCGCTCACCTCGCGTGCCCCCTCGACCGGACGTCCGCCGGGCTCGTGGGCTCACCCCGTCGGTCCGCCGCGGAAGGGTCGCTCCGGCCTTCACCTCGCCGATCTCGGGGCGATGGATGTCGTCCGGAGGTCGTCCTTCCGGCCGTGCCGCCGGAGCTCCTCATGCCGCCGGAGATGTCCGGCGATCGGTCACCTCTCTATCCTGCCCCCTCGCCGATCGGCGTTGGTCGCGGTGACCGTGCCGATGTAGGCTGAGGGCGAGAGGCTGGATCCGGGCGCTGCGTTCGGGAGCGCGGAGTGGTCTCGTTGCGACCCTGAACCGGGCGTCGAGCATGGCGCGGGGCTCCCGGCGGCGGGGACGCCTCCGGGCGGTTCGTCGCGCGATGGAGGAGGTCACCGTGAGAGCCATCGGCACCCTGCACGCGCTGATCAACCGGCTGGAGCGGGTCGAGGCCCTCGACCGTCTGGCCGGACCCCTGGCCGGGGTCGTCGGCCGGGTGGTGCGCCCGCGTCCGGTCCGCAATCTGCTGAGCGGGACCTACCTCGGGCATCCCCTGCACCCCATGCTCACCGACCTGCCCATCGGCGCCTGGACGATGGCCACGCTGCTGGATGCGGTGGGCGGACCCGACGCCGAACCCGCCGCCGACAGGCTGGTCGCGGTTGGTGCCCTGGCGGCGGTGCCGACCGCGGCCTCGGGCCTCAACGACTGGTCCGACACCACCGGTCCCGAGACCCGACTGGGGCTGCTGCACGCCGCCGTCAACCTTGCCACCCTGGGTCTCTACCTGGGCTCGCTGGCGGCGCGCCTCCGGGGGAGCCGGCGGTGGGGCATCCGGCTGGGGCGCCTGGGGCTGGGGACGATGCTCGTCGCCAGCTACTTGGGCGGCCACCTCACCCTGGTCAGGGGGGTCAACGTCAACCGCACCGCCTGGGAGCAGGGCCCCGAGGAGTGGACGCCGGTGCTGGACGACGAGCAGCTGGCCGAGGGTCAGCACCGCAAGGTGAAGGCGGACGGGGCGGTCCTGCTCCTCCACCGGTACCGGGGGGCGGTGCACGCGCTGGCGAACACCTGCAGCCACATGGGCGGTCCCCTGGACGAGGGGACGTTCGACGATGGGTGCGTGATCTGTCCTTGGCACGGTAGCACCTTCCGACTGGCCGACGGGAGCGTCGTGCGGGGCCCGGCCAGCAGCCCCCAGCCTCGTTACGAGACCCGGGTGCGGGACGGACGCATCGAGGTTCGGGCCGCCGGGTGAGCCGCTCGACGGTGTTGGGGTGCGGGGTCGGCGACCCCGGATCGGGGCCGCGTTCCTCCCCGGACCGCAGCCGGAGGGGATGGGGGCCGGCGAGGTCGGTGCGATCGAGGGGGCAGAGGGGGAGGGATGGACGATCCGGCCCGGCCGATGGGGGTCATCCGACGGCGCCTGGACACCGGCGCCCGCACGCTCGCGGCGGGGTGGGAGGAGATCGCCGAGACATCCGCCGCTGACGGGCGGAGGCCGTGGGGAGCTGGTCACCTGGCCGAGGAGGGGCGGCTCGTGTTCGAGGTCCCGATCCCGTCGTCTTCGCCCGGTACGTGCAGCGGTGCGGACCCGGGGTCGACCTCTTCGTCGACCACGGCCGGATCGTCCGGCCGGAGCGACTGCGCTCGGGCATCCGGGGCGCGGCCGAAGAGCCCACCCGGTGGCGCGTCGAATCGTGTCATCCTGGCCTCGGGACGGCGTCGTGGCCGGGGGAGAGCGCGGCGCCCCGGGCGGCCGGTCCCGCCCGGAGCCTCGAGGGTCGAGTCAGAGAGGAGGAGCGCAGATGGCCGAATCCATGTACCACCCGACCACGCCGGAGCTGGCGGCCCGGCGCAAGGAGCTGGCGCCCGGCATCCACGACGCCTTCCGCAACTTCAGCCGGGCGGTGTTCGCCGAGGGCGCCCTGCCCGAGAAGACCAAGCAGTTGATCGCGGTCGCGGTCGCCCACACCACCCAGTGCCCCTACTGCATCGACGGCCACACGCGGCTGGCCCGGCGCAAGGGTGCCACCCCGGAAGAGATCATGGAGGCGATCTGGGTGGCGGCGGAGATGCGGGCCGGCGGTGCCTACGCCCACGCCACCCTGGCCCTGCACGCCCTGAGCGAGGAGGGCTGACGGGCCCGTACCCCGGCCGTCCGCGCTCGGGCGACGCATGGTGTTGGGGGTTGGCGGGAGGGGAGCCGGTTGGGCCGGGCAGGTGGTCGGTTGCCGTCTCGACCGGACACGGAGCCCGCTCGGGGAGAGCCGGCGTCGGCGGTGCTCCAGGGCCGCCGTTCGGGCCCGGGCCGGATCGCGGGTCTCGATGGCTCGACCTCCGCCGCCCCTCCGGGGTCGGGTAAGGTCGTTTCGAAACCCGCTCCACGTGTTCCTGGCCGCGGGTGCCGGCGGGGGCGGTGGCGTCGCTCGGAGGAGGTGAATGGCGGATGGGGAGCCGGCGCGGGACCGGCCCGAGCCGTGACCGGGCCATGTGAACGGCCGGTGCCGCCGGGCCGGAGCGGTGGAGAGCGTCCCCCGGCGCCCGAGGGCGGCCCGTGGCCCGAGGGGATGGTGCCGGAGCCGCGGTCGGCGCACGAGCGCTGGATGCGGCGTTGCCTGGAGCTGGCCCGGCGGGCGGCCGAGTGCGGAGACGCGCCGGTGGGATCGCTCGTGATCCGCCAGGGCCAGGTCCTGGGCGAGGGGGTGGAGTCGGTGGTGACCTCGGCCGATCCCACCGCCCACGCCGAGATCGTGGCCATCCGCGCCGCGGTGCGCCGGACGGGCACGCTCCAGCTGCGCGGGTGCACGCTCTACACCAACGTCGAGCCCTGCCTGATGTGCTCCTACGCGATCCGGGAGACGGCCGTCGACGAGGTGGTGATCGGCTGTCCGACCGAGGCACCGGGGGGCGTCAGCTCGCCCTGGCCGCTGCTGGAGCTGGACGGCGTCGCCGGTTGGGGACCGCCTCCGGCGGTGCTGATGGGGGTGATGGAGCAGGAGTGCCGGGCCCTCCTCCGCGGTTCCGAGGGCCGTCCCCGACACCATCCGGAAGCCTCCGGAGGATGAGTTCGGACCCGCGCCGCTCGAGGGCACGCCCCGATCCGGCGGCACCGGGCCCATCCGTGTCAGCCGGCGATGGGGGCGACGCCGGCACGAGCGCCCCCATCCTGGAGTACGACCCGGACCCCCGGGGGATCATCGACCCCGGCATGGTCCCGCCCCGGGACGTTCCCGAGCACGCCGTGCTCTGTTTCTTCGGTGAGGTGGTCGAGAAGCTGGCGGCGGGGGCCCGGCCCTGCTTCAAGCTGCGCTCGGAGGCGGGAACCCACGTCGCCTACGAGATCGTCCACCACGACCGGCGGCTGGCCTTCTTCCAGCCCGGCGTGGGGGCACCCCTGGCGGCGGCGTTCCTCGAGCAGGCGATCGCCCGGGGCTGCCGCCGCTTCGCCGCCTGCGGCGGCGCGGGGGCGCTGGTGCCCGAGCTGGCGCTCGGCCGCGTCGTGGTGCCCTCGGCCGCGATCCGGGACGAGGGCACCTCCTACCACTACCTGCCCCCGGCCCGGGAGGTGGAGGTGGAGCCGGCGGCGGTGACGATCGCCGCCGGGCTGCTGGCCGAGCGCGGCCTGCCCTACGTGACCGGGAAGACCTGGAGCACGGATGGCATCTATCGGGAGACCCGGGCTCGGGCCGCCCGGCGCCGGGAGGAGGGCTGTCTGGTGGTGGAGATGGAGGCGGCGGCGCTGCTGGCCGTGGCGAGGTTCCGGGGGGTGCCCCTGGCCTACCTCCTCTACGCCGGTGACTCCCTGGCCGGGGAGAGCTGGGAGAGCCGTGACTGGCAGCGCCACGACGGCCGCGAGGCCCTGTTCTGGCTCGCCGCCGATATCTGCCTGCGCCTCTGAAGCCCGTTCGCCGGCCGGCCGGAGCCTACTCGAGTTCGCAGAACGCTCATGCTCGTGAAAGGCTCCGCGTGTCCATGAGCGGTACCGGACCGGATCGCGCCGGCCGCCGGCCGGGCGGCCGGGTCTGGTGCCCCGGCGGGACCGCCGTCGAAGGAGGACCCGTGGCGCTCAAGACCCTGCGCTTCGTCGCCATCGTCTGCGCCAGCCTGGCGCTCGGCCTGACCGTCGCCCACGTCCTGGAGCGTCCGGGCAAGGCCCAGCTCAGCGGGGCCGAG
>JAJPKS010000189.1 GCA_021323605.1 Bacillota bacterium
ATCGGCGTCGCCTGGTCGTTGCTCAACCCGCTGTTGATGATGGTGATCTACACCATCATCTTCAGCGTGTTCCTGCGTACGGTGGTCACCCCCGGCCGCCCGTACTGGGCGCTGGTCCTGTGCGGCCTCTTGGCCTGGCTCTTCTTCTCCAACTCGGTGGGCAGCGCACCCACCGCCTTCGTGCACAGCGCCAACCTGGTGGCGCGTGTGTCGTTCCCGATCGAGTCGCTCTCGATCGCCGGCGTGATCGCGAACTTCGTCAATTTCTTGATCAGCCTCGCCATCCTGTTGATCGTCCTGGCGGCGGTGCGGATGCCGCTGGGGCCATCCCTGGCGCTGCTGCCGGTGATCCTGCTGGCCCAGCTCGCGTTCACCATCGGGGTGTCGTTGCTGGTGGCAACGCTGACCGTCTATCTGCGCGACCTGGAGCACCTGATCGGCATCGGGCTGACCGCCCTGTTCTACCTGACGCCCGTGCTCTACCCTCTCGATCCCGCCTCGCTGCCCCACGGTGCGGCACGCGTGATCCCCTTCCTGAAATTGAATCCGCTGGCCTGGTTCCTCGACAGCTACCATGCCGTGCTCTTCTACGGCACCTGGCCGTCCGTCATTCAGTTCGCGCTCATGCTGTGTGTCGCCGTGGTGGCCCTGGTCGTGGGCTACCTCGTCTTCCTTCGCCTGCGGGGCCGGCTCGCGGAGGAGGTGTGATGGCGCCGGCGATCGCGCTCGAGGACGTGCACAAGCGTTACCGCATCTATCGAGAGCGGTATCGCTCGCTGAAGGAGATCGTCGTCCATCGCCGCTTCGGCGACTGGGAGGACCGCTGGGCGCTGCGCGGGGTCTCCTTCGAGGTCGAGCCGGGGAGCACCTTCGGGCTGATCGGTCCCAACGGTGCCGGCAAGAGTACCACGCTGAAGCTGATCGCGGGCATCCTCAGGCCGGACCGGGGACGGGTCTCGGTGCGCGGGAAGACGGCGGCGCTGATCGAGCTGGGGGCCGGCTTCCAGCTCGAGTACACGGGCCGGGAGAACATCTACCTGAACGGTTCGCTGCTGGGGCTCAGCCGGCGCGAGATCAACCGCAAGCTGAAGGACATCGTCGGCTTCGCCGAGCTCGAGGAGCACATCGACGCCCCCCTTCGCACCTACTCCTCCGGGATGTACATGCGACTCGGCTTCGCGGTCGCCATCCACGTCGACCCGGAGATCCTGCTCGTCGACGAGATCCTGGCCGTGGGCGACGAGGCCTTCCAGCGCAAGTGCATCGACTGGCTGGAGGGGTTCCAGCGCCGGGGCGGCACCATCGTCATGGTCAGCCACAGCCTGGCGACGGTGCGGCAGATGTGCACCCGCACGGCCTGGATCGAGCACGGCGACCTGGTCCGGCTGGGACCGCCGGCGGAGGTGGTGGGGGCCTACCTGGACCAGGTGCGGGAGAGCCGGTTGGATGAGCAGCAGGAACGACGGGCGCACGCCCTGGATCGTCCCGACATCGAGCTGGGTGAGGTGCGGCTGCTGGACGCGAGCGGCCGTCCGGCCCGGATCCTGGAGCCGGGCGAGCCACTCCGGATCGAGATCCCCTATCGGTGCCACCGCCGGGTCGAGCGTCCCGTGTTCGGAGTCATGATCCACCGCAACGACGGGGTGCTCGTCCACGGCACCAACACGCGCGAGGGCGGCCTCGCGCTCGATTCGATTGGAGAGGGAGGGGTGATCTGTCTCAACTATCCGTCGTTGCCACTGCTGGGAGGGACGTACCTGGTCACGGTCGCCGTGGCGCCCGCCAGCGACCTGGGCAATCCCATCGACCACCACGAGCAGCGCTACAGCTTCCGCGTGCGGGACCATGGCGCCGAGATCGGGGTGGTCAGCGCGTCGCACGACTGGAGGCTCGAGCCCGACCGGTCGCCCCATCTCGGCCGGAGTCGTGTCTGAGATCCCGGGGCGGGCCAGGGCCTCGGTCGTGGTCCTCAACTACAACGGACGGCGGCACCTCGATGCCTGCCTGGAGGCGTTGCTCGCGCAGCGCCTGGCCGGCGGCTTCGAGGTGCTGGTGGTCGACAACGGCTCGAGCGACGGCTCGGTCGAGCACCTGCGCCGGCACTGGCCCCGGGTGCGCCTGGTCGAGGCCGGCACCAACCTCGGCTTCGCCGCCGGCAACAACCTGGGTATCCGCCACGCCGGAGGCGACCACGTGGTCCTCCTCAACAACGACACGCGAGTGCGGCCGGGCTGGCTGGAGGCGCTGGTGGAGGCCGCGGAGCGCGACCCGCGGATCGGGGCGGTGACCTCGAAGCTGGTCTTCATGGACCGCCCGGACGTGATCCAGAACGCCGGCAGCCTCCTCCTGAGCGACGGCAGCGGCGGCGACCGGGGGACGGGGGAGGAGGACCGGGGTCAGTACGACCGGGAGGAGGAGGTCTTCGCCGCCTGCGGGGGGGCGGCGCTGCTCCGTCGCTCCATGCTCGAGGACGTCGGGCTACTCGACGAGACCTTCTTCTGTTACTACGAGGACACCGACCTCAGCTGGCGCATGCGCCTCAGGGGCTGGCGTGTCGTCTACCAGCCCGCGGCCGTGGTCGAGCACGTTCATGCCGCGACCAGTGGAGAGTGGTCGCCGTTCTTCACCTTCCACGCCGACCGCAACCGGCTCTTCATGATCGTCAAGAACGCGCCCTGGCCCTTCGTGCTGCGATCGTTCGCCGGTTTCGGGTGGCTGGCCTTTGGCTTCGCCGCTCGCGCGGCGCTGAGACGGCTGGCCGGCCGCGGCCGCGCCGGCGACCGACCCGGGCCGTCTCGAATCCGAATCCACGCCGACGTCCTGAGATCTCTCCTTCGCCACCTGCCCGAGATGCTCGCCAAGCGCAGGCACATTCGGCGCCGCCGGCGGGTGAGCGACCGCGAGGTCCTGGGCTGGCTCTATCCGAGGGAGAGATGGAACACCAGAGCGGCCGGCTCGCGCTGAAGATCGGTCTCTACTCGCCCTTCTTCGGCTCCACCGTGGGCGGGGGAGAAAAGTACCTCGGGGTCACGGCGGAGGCCATCCGGGACGCGTTCCCCCGCCACCGGGTCGAGATCGTGAGCCCGGTGCCGGTGGACCCGGAGCGCTACCGTCGCATGCTCGGCATCGACCTCGACGGCATCGGGCTGCGAACCGGCCGGCTGCCCGGTGCGGGGCTCGGACGGCGGATCCGCAGGCTGCCGCTGGTCCGCCGCTACGCGGATCTCGTCCTCAGCGCCAGGGCGGTGGCCTGGACCCGGGGGTACGACCTCTTCCTCTCCATGGTCTACGTCGTGCCCACGTTCTCGCTGGCCAGGCGGGGCGTGATCCTCTGCCAGTTCCCCTATCAACTGGGCGGGGTCGCCCCCCGGTGGCAGGGTCTGCCCGGCCTGCTCTACCGTGCCTATCTCGCCCCGTACCGGCTCCTGCGCCGCCGGCTGCTCGGATCGGAGGTGGACGCGTTCCAGCTCGTGATCTGCCAGTCGGAGTACGTGAGGAGCTGGGTTCGTCGCTACTGGGAGCGCGATTCCGAGGTCGTCAACCCACCCATCGACGTGCCCGCTGCCGAGCCCGATTTCCCGGCCAAGGAGCCCATCGTCCTCTCGGTGGGACGTTTCTTCGCCAGCGGTCACTCGAAGCGCCACGACCTGATGGTGGAGACCTTTCGTCGCCTGTGGGACGGCGGCCTCCGGGGATGGGAACTGCACCTGGTGGGCTCGGTCCATCGAGACGACCCCGCCGACCTCCGCTACTTCGATGAGGTGCGCCGCCGGGCCGAGGGCTACCCAGTGCACATCCACGCCGACGCGCCGCTGGAAACGTTGCTCGACCTGTACCGGCGAGCCTCCATCTACTGGCACGCCGCCGGTTACGGGGTCGACGCCGAGCGCCGGCCGATCGACCTGGAACACTTCGGGATGACCACCGCTGAGGCCATGGCCCACGGGGTGGTGCCGGTGGCGATCGCGCGGGGAGGTCAGGTGGAGGTGGTGCAGGAGGGGGTCGACGGCTTCCTCTGGGAGGAGCCCGGGCAGCTGGCGGAGCACACCCTGACCCTGATCGCGGACGGCGAGCTGCGCCGGCGCATGGGAGAGGCGGCTCGCCGCTCCAGCTTCCGCTTCTCGCGCGAGACCTTCAAGCGACGGATGGCCACCATCCTCCGGCCGCTGGTCGAGGAGCTGGAGCGGGAGCTGGGGTCGGCCGCCGTGGACGAGCGATGACCGACGCCGGTCCCTCATCCAGCTCGGGCGCGGTCGGCGGCTCCGGCCTGCGGTCCGACCGGGATCCCCGCCTGCGACCCTGGCCGCCGAGCCTGCGGGAGCGGCTCGTGGCGCTGAGATCCCGCCGTCGCGGTGTGACCTGCAACATCTGCGGCTGGTCGGGGCCAAGCTTTCGGGGGGTGCTGCACAGCGAGTCGGCCACCTGCCCCCGCTGCGGCGCGATCGCGCGCGACCGTTTCCTCTATCACTGCTGGACGGAGCGGGTTCCCTACCGGCCCGGGGCCCGGCTGCTGGAGACCAGCCCCCGGCTGGGACAGGCCTACCGGCGACGGATGACGGAGCTGGTCGAGTACCTGGCCAGCGATTACGACGAGCGGGCGCACCGGGCCGATCTGCACCTCGACCTGCAGCGGATGGATCTGCCCGACGAGCACCTCGACGTGATCCTCACTCCTCACGTCCTGGAGCACGTGCCCGACACCGACCGGGCCCTGGCCGAGATGTACCGGGTGCTGAAGCCGGGCGGCTGCGCCTTGATCGCGGTGCCGGTGCCCCAGGCCAGAACTGCCCCGCCACCGGCGCCCGAGTACCACGGCGATCGCACCCTGGTCTACTGGCGCTTCGGCTGGGACCTGACCGATCGCCTGGAGGACCATGGCTTCGAAACCACCATCCTCGTCCTCGACGACTTCCTGGATCGGGCTCGCGAGGGTCGCACCTGGGAGAGCGGAGGCGGCGACGTCGACCCCAACGACCTCGTCACCCATGCCGGGCCCTACCTCGACCGCATGGTGGCGGTGGCATCGGTGGAGCAAGCGCGCCGGCTGGCCCTCGCCCCCAGCTTCTACTTCATCGTCTGGGAGGCTCGCAAGCCGGCTCGCTGACGCCCGGTCGGCCAACGGGCCCTGGCCGAGTCTTCAGGTAACGGGGCTATGCTGCCTGGCGACGTGAGGACCGAACATGTCCCGGGAGACGAGGTGGGCGGGGTGAGCACGGGCCGCCAGGTCGGCCTGGAGTCCCCGATCAAGGCTCCGGTGAGCGCCCGGTCGCTGGTGGTGCTTCCGACCTACGACGAGCGCGAGAACCTGGGGCCGGTGGTGGCGGCGGTACGGGTGCGGGGGTACGACGTCCTGGTGGTCGACGACGCCTCGCCGGACGGGACCGGCGAGCTGGCCGAGCGTCTCGCCTCCGGCGACCCCGGGATGGAGGTGCTGCACCGTCCGGGCAAGCTCGGCCTGGGCAGTGCCTACCTGGCCGGGTTTCGCCGTGGCCTGGAGCGCGGCTACGAGCTGTTCGTGGAGATGGATGCCGACGGCTCCCACCTTCCGGAGCACCTGGACGCGATCGTGGCCGCGGCCTGGCGCTGCGGGGGGATGGCCATCGGCTCTCGCTACGTTCCCGGCGGCTCGGTCGAGGGCTGGCCGGCGCGCCGGCGGTTCCTCTCCTGGGGTGCCAACCTCTACTGCCGGGCGGTGCTGGGGATCCCGGTGCGGGACGCCACCTCCGGCTACCGCTGCTACACCCGCCGGGCGCTCGAGCGCATCGGGCTGGACAGCGTCCGCTCTCAGGGCTACTCGTTCCAGATCGAGATGGTGCACCGCTGTCTGCGGTCCGGGCTGCCGGTGGTCGAGGTCCCGATCCGCTTCGTCGACCGCGTGGCGGGCGCCTCCAAGGTCTCGGCCGGCGAGATCCACCGCGCCGTCCTCACCGTGCTCAGGCTCCGCCTCGCGGCCGGGGCCGGGAAGCCGGTGGACCGGGATTGACGCCGGCCGGAAGCAGGTCACCCGATCTCCGGGCCGCGGCCGGACTCGAGCGCTCGCGCGCGGTCACGGCCATCGTCCTCGTCGTCTACGTCGCCCTGGCCGTGGCGATCTTCGAGGTCGCGTGGCGCCGGCCGGGCGACACTTTCCCGGGCGACCGGGGCGACCCGGTGTTCTTCATCTGGTGCCTGGGCTGGGTGCCGCACCAGGTGCTCCAGTTCGGCAACCCGCTCTACACCACCGACCTCAACCACCCCTTCGGGGCCAACCTGATGTGGAACACCTCGGTGGTCTTCC
>JAJPKS010000192.1 GCA_021323605.1 Bacillota bacterium
GAGGGTGAGGGTGAGGGTGAGGGCGAGGGGCTCGGCGAAGGCGAGGGGGTGGGAGATGGGCTCGGAGCGGCGGTGACCGTCGGCGATGGCGACGGGGTCGCGGTGCCCGGCGAGGGTGAGGGCGAGGGGCTCGGCGGAGCGGACGGTGAGATCGACGGGACCGCGCTCGGGCTCGGGTCGGGCGTGGGGGCCAGGAGGGAGGAGGCGGCCACGGCCGTGGTCGAGAGGCACACCAGCACCACCGCTCCCACCAACGCCGCGGCACCCCTCCCCGCGCAGCCACGTCCACTCCTCATGACTCTCTCCCTCCCCTGCGAACGCCGGTTCTCGAATTACGACTCAGGTTCTGGTACCTGGTCGTACCAATGTGCCGAGATGGTAGCCGAAGGGGGCGGTCGAAAGCGAGCCGTCTCGGCTCACCACCACCGGTTCCAGCCCTCGTCCCGCCCCCGCGAGTCCCCCTCCTGCCCTCGACCGGGACCCCTCAGACCGGCCTCGTCCGAAGCCGCCTATTGACTTCGGTACGCACAGGTACCAAACTTCCCGACTGCAAGGCCCTCGGGGCCAGCGGGGAGCCATCGGCTCGCCGTGGAACGTTGGACGTAGGGGAGACTCAGGGGTGAGACAACGGTTCAGCGTGGTCGCTGCTGGCGCCGGCAGCGCGCCCTTCGGCCCGACCGATGGCCCTCGGGAGATCCCCGCACCCCGAGGCGAACTCACCGGGAGGTGCATCCATGGCTGAAACCCAGGACAGCGTTCCCGCTGGTCGAACCCGCTGGCGCCGAGTCGCCGCCGTGCTCGCCCCCGCCTACCTGACCCTGGCGGCGCTGGTCGTCCTCGCCTGGTCGGGGGTGCTCGCCGTCTCCTTCGCCATCTCGGGCACGGCGTTCACGGTCACCGCGGACAACCTGACCAGCACCGGAACGGACGGCAACGGGCTGGGCTTCTACCAGCTGGGCGTCGTCGACTTCAAGGGCGACGGCACCCCGGTGCCCCAGGTGGAGTCGATCATCCCCAGCGCCAGCCTGACCAACCTCTGCCAGTCCGTGTCCGTGGGCCCGCTCACGTTGCGGATCACGGCCGGTGACGCCGGCACGCCGGTGACGGCCAGCAACCTGGTGGTGGACGCCACCTCGCTGAGCGCGGGCAGCGCCCAGTTCTCGAACATCAACATCGGCCAGGACATGGGCCAGTTCTCCAACCCGGCCCTGACCGCGCCCACCGGACGTGGCTCGGGGCCGAACGTGAACACCGGCCCCGTGCCGGCCGGGACCTTCGGGCAGACGGCGACCGCGGTGACCATCAACAGCCTGCGGCAGGTGGCCAACGGGACCTCGGCCAGCTCGTTCACGCTCCCGCACCTGAACCTCGGCTTCGGGTCGGCGTGCTGACGGACTGCCTGGCCTCCGAGCCAGCCCCCGCCGCGGAGGCGTGGTCACGGAGGACGGTGGGAGGGCGCCCGGCGGCGCTCTCCCCCGGCGTCGCCGGATGAGGACCGGCCTCGGGCTCGTGGGTCGGTCGGGGGCACCGGGCGGCTACCGCGAGTCGTGGCTGCGGCGGATGCGCGCCCGCTTTCGCGGCTGGCGCCGAACGCGCCCCTTCTGGGGTGGCCTCTGGTGCCTGATCGGAGGGTGCCTGATCGCCTTCGGGCCGGCCACGGCGATCAGGGTGATCCTGATCGCCGGCACCACCGTCTGGCTGGGCATCGTGGTCGGAGTGATCGTCGCGGTGATGGGGCTCTTCCTGTGGTTCACGCCCCACCTCCGCCAGATCGCCGGCATCCTGGCGGTCGTGTTCTCGATGGTCTCGCTTTTGACCTCGGACTACGGCGGCTTCCTGATCGGGCTGATCCTGGGCACCGTGGGCGGAGCGCTGGGGTTCGCCTGGACGCCGGTGCAGCGGCCGGCGAGGTAGCCGGTGCGTCGCGCTGCCAGGCTGGTTCGAGACGCCGGCCTCGTCCTCGCCTCGCTGGTCGCCCTGGCGGCGCTGGCGCTGGCGCTCCTGACGGTTCGGGTGGACGGTCTCAGCATGTCCCCCACCCTCCACGACGGGGACGCGCTGATCGCCGATCGGTTCCTGCTCCCCTGGCAGTCGCCGCACCGCGGCGATCTCGTGATCCTGCTGCAGCCCAACGGGGTGGCCGCGGTCAAGCGGGTCATCGGCCTGCCCGGGGACACGATCGAGATCGAGGATCGGCCCCCGTGGCCCGGCGCTCCCCCGTCCCACCCCACGATCTCGATCAAGCCCGGTGGCCGGGGGCCGTGGCGCAGGTTGGTGGAGCCGTACCTCGAGCCGGGATGGGTGCGGCTGGGGTCCTGCTGCGACGCTCAGGGCCGGGCGGTGAGCGGCGAGCCCCGGCCTCTGAGCCTCCCCCCGGGCCGGTACTTCGTGCTGGGAGACAACCGCAACGCC
This sequence comes from Bacillota bacterium, assembly GCA_021323605.1. Classification (GTDB taxonomy): domain Bacteria; phylum Chloroflexota; class Dormibacteria; order Dormibacterales; family Dormibacteraceae; genus CADDZO01. The sequence continues at coordinate 2,413 of JAJPKS010000192.1, forward strand.
TCGCTGGACTCACGGGAGTTCGGGCTCGTGCCCCGTTCCCGCATCGTCGGCCTCGTCCTGGCCCGGTACTGGCCCCTCGACCGGGCCGGCGTCCTGGCCGCCCGGCCCCGGCTGGCCGCGGCGTGAGGGCTGGTCGGGTCACGCCGCCGCCGGCCTGTGGTCACCCGACCGCGGCTCAGAGACCCTGGCTTCCCAGTCGTTCGGAGATCCGCCGGGTCATGGCGGCGAGCTGGTCCAGCTCGACCAGCAGGTCGAGCGATGGCCGCGGCCGACGCACCACCTGAGCCATCGCCGGCCAGGGCCGGGCCGTCGCCAGCCAGTAAAGCTGGACGGTTTGCTCCAGCTCCTCCGCCACCGCCTGGAGCGTGGTCGACAACCGATCTCGGTCAGTGTCGAGCACCAGGCCGTGGATCGTCCGCAGCGGCCTGGCCAGGCCCAGACACAGGGCGAACGTCAGATCCTGGAGGTCCCAATCGGACGGTTCGATCTGGCCGGGCGCCTCATCGACCTCCAGCTCCAGTGCCACCCGGTGTGTCGCGCGCATCGGCGTCTCTGTACCCTCCGAAGCGAAGCCGGCAGCCTGTTCGCCGCCCGGGTCGTCGCCCGGGCTGGTCCGAGCCTCTCCCACCGGGCAATCGCCCCGTCACGACGTCGAATCCGCCCCACCCATCGGGATCGAGGCTCGTCCCGTGCGCATAAGTGTAGTTCTTGGGATGTCGAAGCGAAATAGCTATGTTCGTTTCATGCCGATGCTTCCAAGCGGACTGGAGGGGCCGGGGCCAGGCCCGGCCGGGATGCCGCAGCGGAGCCGGGACCTCGCCTGAGGCGGGCCCCGCTGCCGGCGCTGGACAGGCCGACGCCTCAGCGGGTAGCCTGCAGGAGTTCCGGGGCGGCCTTCCTGGATACGCCAGCGAGACGGGGGGTAGACGCTGCCGACGTGGCGGAGGCCGTCCCGGTTACATCATCGTACCCCTAATTTGCCCACCGGGGATGACTGGACTCGGGAGCCAGTCGCGTCGATCGATGATGAGTGGCCTGGACGCCGCCACCTCCGGCCCGGCGGAGAGGGCATCCTTATAGCGCGTGAGATCCTCGCCCCGCACGGCGGTCCTGGCCGGGGCCGCGGTCCTGGTGGCCGCCCTGCTGGCCTGGAACGCCCTCCGACCCATCGAGATCGCCCCCGTCCAGGTGATCGCCTCCTCCTTCAGCGAGGGGACGTCACCCGACGTCCCCTGGCCCGACCAGGGTCAGGCAGCGGTGGGTGCGGCGGTCGGCGGACAGGGTTCCGGCGTGCTCGCCGCCAGCCCCAACCCCACCCCCCAGCCCACGGGTAGCGTCGCCAAGGTGATGACGGCCCTGGTCGTGCTCGAGGAGAAGCCGTTGCAGGTGGGGGAGCAGGGGCCCACCATCCGGGTCACGGAGGAGGACGTTCAGGACTACCGCCAGATGCTCGCCCAGGAGCAGTCGGTGGTGCCGGTGGTCGCCGGGGAGGCGCTCACCGAGTACCAGGCCCTGCAGGGCCTCCTGCTGCCGTCGGCGAACAACTTCGCCCTGATGCTGGCGCGCTGGGCCTCGGGGTCGCTCCAGCAGCATCTGGATCGCATGACCGCCGAGGCGCGCCGGCTGGGCATGATGCAGACCACCTTCGCCGACGCCAGCGGCTTCTCGCCCGAGACCCGGAGTACCCCGTCCGACCTGATCCGGCTCGGAGAGGCGGCGATGCAGAACCCCGTCATCGCTCGGATCGTCGCCCAGCCCCAGGCGGTGCTGCCGGTGGCGGGCGTGGTCTACAACGTGAACGCGGTCCTGGGGCAGGACGGGATCGTCGGGATCAAGACGGGCAACACGCCCGAGGCGGGAGGCTGCTACCTGTTCGCGGCCACCGACCGACTCGACGACGGCCGTGAGATCCTGCTCTTCGGCGCCGTACAGGGCATGGAGACGCTGAGGGACGCCTTCGTCGCCGCGGAGGCGCTCCTGCGGGTCATGCGGCTGACGCTGGAGATCCGTCACATCGTGCACCGCTACCAGGTCGTCGGTCACTACCAGGCGCCGTGGGGGGCCAGCACCGACCTCGTCGTCACCAGAGACGTGGACCTGGCCCTGTGGCCGGGGGCCGACGTCAGCGTCACCCTGCACGCCCGGCCCATCTCGCCTCCGGTGCCGCGCGGGGCGACGGTCGGGAGCCTCCACCTCACGGTCGGTGGCTCCTCGTACGACATCCCGGTGGTGACGGTGCGGGCGGTGCCCGGCCCCGGCATCCCGGCCCGGCTCGTCCGCACCTCGTGGTGAGCCCCACCCCGAGGGCGGGCCGCGGGCGGCGGGATGACCTCGTGATCCGGGCCCTGGTCTTCGACTTCGACGGCCTGATCCTCGACACCGAGGTGCCCGTCTACCGGGCCTGGGCCGAGATCTACGAGGACTTCGGGCAGCGGCTGGAGCTGGAGCTGTGGCAGGGCGTCATCGGTCGGGGGCCCGGCTATTTCGACCCCCTGGCCGCGCTCGAACGCCGCCTGGGCTGCGTACTCGACCGGGAGGCCATCCAGGCGCGGCGCCGGCGGCGGGAGCTGGAGCTGGTGGAGCGCCTGACGGTGCAGCCGGGCGTGCGGGAGTGGCGTGCCGAGGCCATGTCGATGGGGGTGCGGCTGGGGGTGGCCTCGAGCTCCTCACGGGCCTGGGTCACCGGACACCTCCGGCGCCTGGGACTGGACGAGTGGGACTGCATCCGCTGTCGCGACGATGTGGCCCGCACCAAACCGGCCCCGGACGTCTACCTGTCGGTGCTCGAGTGCCTCGGCTCGAGCCCCGGGCAGGCCCTGGCGGTCGAGGACTCGGAGCCGGGGGTGGCGGCGGCGAAGGCCGCCGGCATGCACTGCGTCGCCGTGCCCAGCGCCATGACCGCCGGTCACGACCTCCGGCGGGCGGACCTGGTCCTGCGTTCGCTCGCCGAGCGATCCTTCGCCGAGGTCGCCGCGGAGATCGCCGGGATCTCGGGCTGAGCCCCTGCGCCCGGCCCCGCCGGGTCAGCGGCGGAGGTGGTCGAAGAGCGTGTCCCAGTACAGCAGCTCATAGCCCTGGAGCAGGCGCGCCGCTCTGGCGATCCGACGCTCGGGCACCCCCTGCTCCAGCCCGCTCGCCACCACCTCCAGGGCCCGCTCTTCGAAGTCGCGATCGGGCTCGGCGAAGAGGTCGAAGAAACGCACCTCCGCCTCCGTTAGCCCGTAGCCACGCTTCAGCGCCGTGGCCATCCGGGCGCAGCTCTCGCCCCAGGTGGCGAAGTTCACCAGGTACGCGCCCGCCACCTCGGCCGCGGAGGCGTGGCTGGCCAGCCAGGCCATGTAGGCGGCGTAGGCGTGGGCTCCGGGCAAGGGCTCGTAGGCCTCCAGGTCCTCCCCCGTCATCCCCAGCGCGGAGGCGAAGTGCGGCAATGCCTCCCACGCCGCCCGCTCTCCGTCCAGGACGTGGAGGAAGAGCCCGTCGCCGAAGCGAGCCACGAGGCGGGCGACGCTGCGCAGGTCGCTGGCGATGATCGCGTGCTGCTCTCCGGCGAAGGGGCGGAGCCGGGCCAGGTCGATCCCCGCCTCGACGGTTCGGAGGTAGGGGTGGTCGACGAGCCGGTCGTGCTCGGGGGTGAGCTCCTCTCGGATGCGTTCGATCAACGCGTGGGCCGCCATCGGCCTCAGCATAGTCACGGTCGAGGTGCATGGGCGGACGCGAGTAGAGTGATCCCGTGGCCGGGCGCAGGAAGGCGATGCACGAGCTGGCGGGAAGCGGCGACGACGGCTCCACCGGTCTCCTGGGTGGCGGACGCGCGTCCAAGGACGATCTCCGGATCGAGGCCTACGGCACGGTGGATGAGGCGTCCAGCGCGCTCGGACTGGCCCGCTCGCTCAGCTCCAGCCCGGAGGTGCGGGAGATCGTGGAGGGTCTCCAGCGGGGCCTCTATCGGCTGGGCGCGGAGCTGGCCACCAACCCCGCCCGGGCGGGGAGGTTCGTGACCACGTCGGCGAGGGACGTGGCCGAGCTGGAGCGCATCACGGCCCGGCTGGAGGCGGAGGTCACCATGCCCGACGAGTTCATCCTGCCCGGTGCCACCCCCGCCTCTGGCGCCCTGGACCTGGCCCGGGCAATCGTTCGCCGGGCCGAGCGCCGCTGTGTCACCCTGGTCCGCGAGGGCGGCCTGGGCAACCTCGAGGTACGACGCTACCTGAACCGCCTGAGCCTGCTCCTCTTCGTGCTGGCACGGTACGAGGAGGACCGGAGCGGCCGGCGGGCGAAGCCGGCCCGGGAGGCGACGAGCCCGGGGGACGGCTGAGACGGGCGTCCCGAGCCGCCGGGACGCCTGCCGGACGTCGTCTCGGACCGGAGGGGCCTAGACTTGACCGCAGCCTGATGGCGTTGCTCACGATCCTCGCCCTCGCGGTGGGGGCTGCGGCGTGCGCCGGTGTGGCCCTGGCCGCCGTCCTCTATCGTCGCCTGTTCGTCCCTGCCCGTGGCCGTTACCTCGACGACTTCGCCTTCACCCCCTGGGAGTTCCAGGCCGACTACGAGGAAGCGGAGCTGCTCACGGCGGACGGCGTCCAGTTCGGGGCCTGGTTCTTCCGGCAGCCGGGGTCGCCTCAGGTGGTGGTGGTCAGCCCCGGTCACAAGGGGCGTCGGCAGGATCTGCTCGGAATCTCGGTCGCCCTCTGGCGCAAGGGTTTCAACGTCCTCGTCTACTCCTACCGGGGCATGCCCGGCAGCGACCGGACGCTGATCACGATGGGCGTGCGCGAGGTCCAGGAACTCTCGGCCGCGATCGCCTTCGCCCGGCAGCGGGTGCGTGAGGCGAGGATCGGCCTCCTCGGCTACTCGATGGGGGCGGCGGTGAGCCTCATGGGGGCCGCCGGCGATCCCGCGATCGAGGCCCTGGTGCTGGACAGCCCCTTCGCCGATCTGCGGCAGGTGGTGGCGGAGAACGTGCGTCGTCGGGTCTTCCTGCCCGGCAGACCCCTGGTCGCCGCCTGCTCGCTCTGGATGCGTCTCCGTCACGGCGTCCGGCTGGCCGACGCAAGCCCGATCGGCTTGTTGAGCGGCCTCGAGCCCCGGCCCCTCTTCTTCATCCACGGCGCCGCCGACGCCGTCACCCCGGTCCAGCACTCACGGCGTCTCTACGAGGCCTACCGGGGCCCGCGGGAGATCTGGATCGTCCAGGGCGCTCCCCACGCCGGGGCCTACTTCGCCGACCGCGGGCTCTACGTGGAGCGGGTGGCCGGGTTCTTCGCCCGCCACCTCGGCCTCAAGGCCGGCCACCTGCGGCTGCTGGCGGACGAGGACGTCGAGGTCTCCTGAGGTCCCCCGTGGGACCGGTCCCGGAGGCGCCCCGCCCTCTTCGCCGGCGGGGTTGTGGCGACCGCGGGCTGCCCCTAGCCTGTGGCCATGCCGGCCGCCGCGGACTCGACCGCCTCTCGGGATGGGCGCGACCACCTGCCCGGGGTACGACCCGCGGCGCCGGCCAGCGCGCCGGGCCGGCGGCCGCGATTGGCCCGGTCCCGCCGCTCCATGGAGGAGGACCTGGCGAACGTGGACGATCGGGTCCTGCTCGGGGCGCTGCTCGGCTCCGCCGCCGCCCCGGCGAGCGCGATCCCGGTTTCCGAGCTGCTGGAGGCGGACGACTCCCGCCTGGCGGAGCTGGGTCTGGGTCGGGGGGCACGGCGGAGGGTGCTGGCGGCCGCCGAGCTGGCGCGCCGCTTCCAGCCGTCGGTCCGGGTGCCGGCGCCGTTGAACAGCCCGAGCCGCGTCCTCCAGCACGTCGCCGGACTCCGGGCGGCCCGCACCGAGACCCTTGCCGTCCTCTCCCTCGACGTCCGGCTGGGTCTGTTGGGCGGTCCCCAGCGGGTCGCGGAAGGGGCGGTCGCGCACGTGGCCGTGGAGGCACGGGAGGTGTTCGCCCCGGCGCTGGAACAGCGCGCCTCGGCGATCGTGATCGTGCACAACCATCCCTCCGGGGTGGCGGAGCCCAGCCCGGAGGACGTGGCCTTCACCCGTGCCATGGGGAGGGCGGGAACCCTGCTGTCCATCCCCCTGCTGGACCACCTGATCGTCACCCGCCGTGGCTACTTCAGCTTTCGCGAGGCCGGCCTCTTGGAGCGGTCGTGAGCCGTACTGGAGGTCCTGACCCGGTTGCGCGGGCCGGTGTTGCCGGGAAGCCATCCCGCCGGGGTCCGGGCGGAGCGGATGCCGGACGGCCCGGGGTTCGTCCGGAGCGTTCCCCCGGCCCTTGCCAAGTTGCCAGAGTTGCGCCCATATAATGCCCAGGCGCGATGGGAGATTGAATCGATGGCTGGACAGACAGACGGGCCGCCGCTAGACGTCGTCCGCCGGGTCGCCGATCCCGTGCTGGCCAACGTGTCGCGGGCCATCCTCCACAAGGACGACGAGGTCCGGCTCTGTCTGGTCACGCTCCTCTGCGAGGGCCACCTGCTGATCGAGGACGTCCCCGGGGTGGGCAAGACGATGCTGGCCAAGGCGCTCGCCCGCTCGCTGGACTGCACCTTTCGTCGCATCCAGTTCACGCCCGACCTGTTGCCCTCGGACGTCACCGGCGTTCGGGCCTTCAACCAGAAGCTCGGCGAGTTCGAGTTCCTGCCCGGCCCGGTGTTCGCCCAGATCCTGCTCGCCGACGAGATCAACCGGGCCACCCCCAAGACGCAATCGGCGTTGCTGGAGGCGATGGAGGAGCGGCAGGTGACGATCGACGGCGAGACCCACGGCCTGCCTCAGCCCTTCATGGTCATGGCCACGCAGAACCCGGTCGAGTACTCGGGCACCTTCCCCCTGCCGGAGGCGCAGCTCGATCGGTTCTTCATGAAGGTGCGGCTGGGGTACCTGAACGCCAGCGAGGAGGCCAGCCTGCTCGGCCGGGAGAAGGTGGAGTCACCTTTCGAGGAGCTGCAGCCGGTCGTCTCCCCGGGCGAGCTGCGTGCCGCCCAGCAGGCGGTCCGGGACGTCTACGTGGAGCCCGGGCTGAAGGCGTACATCGCGCGCCTGGTCGAGAGGACGCGGACCCATCCGGAGGTCGCGCTCGGGGCCAGCACCCGGGGGACCCTCAACCTGTTCCACGCGGCCCAGGCCCGGGCCGCGATCCTCGGCCGGGGGTACGTGTTGCCCGATGACGTGAAGTCGCTGATCGAGCCGGTGCTGGGCCATCGCATCATCCTGCGTCCGAACGCCGAGATGCAGGGATCGAGCCCGGGCCGCGTCCTGCGCCAGCTCGTCGAGCGGGAGCAGGTCCCCCAGGCGAGCCATGACGTGTGAGCGTCGGCCCGGCGGGTGCCACGGGCCATGAACCGCGTCCTCCTCGCCGTCGGCCTCGCCATCCTCCTGCTCTTCGCCTACCTCACCGCCATCCAGCCCGCTTACGCCCTGGCCTATGCCCTCTGCCTCCTCTTCGTGGTGGCGTGGGCGTGGCCCCGGCTCGTGCTGCGCGGCATCGAGATGGAGCGGATGCTCGATCCCGGCAGCCCGACCCTGGGCGAGGCGTTCCAGGAGACCTTCTGCGTGCGCACGCGGAGCCCGGTGCCCGGTCCCTGGGTGGAGGTGATCGACCTGAGCCGGCTCCCCGGCTACCAGCCGGGACGGGTGATCTCCCTGGGACGCCGGCCCGTCACCTGGAAGGCGCACGGGGTGTACCGGCAGCGCGGCTGGGTCACCTTCGGGCCGACGTTGGTGCGGGTCCGCGAGCCGTTCGGTCTCTTCAGCTGTGAGCGCCGCCTCGGCGACGCCGGCCAGGTCCTCGTCTATCCCCGGGTTCGTCCCTTGCCCGAGCTGCTCCTGCCCGCCGCCCAGCACGCAGGGGCGGCGGAGCGGTACGGGAACTGGGCGGACTACCCGCCGGAGACGGGGGGCGTGCGCGACTACGCGCCGGGCGACGCCTTCGGCCGCATCCACTGGCCGCTGTCGCAGCGTCATCAGCGCCTGATGAGCAAGACCTTCGAGCAGCCGTTGACGGCCGATCTCTGGGTCGTGCTCGACCTCGATCGGCGCGTCCATTGGGGCGAAGGGGAGGAGTCGACGCTGGAGTACGCCATCTGCCTGGCGGCCTCGGTGGCGATGCAGGTGCACGATCGGGGCCGCACCGTGGGGCTGATCGCCAACGACGCCCGGGGCACGCTCCTGGAGCCCCACCGCGCCGTTCGCCAGGACCGGGCGATCATGGACTACCTGGCCGGAGCCAGGGCCGACGGCCTCCAGACCCTGGGCCGGGCCCTGGCCTGGGATCGGGTGCGCCGTCTGCCCAGGCGCGCCCTGGCGGTGATCACGCCCAGCTCCGACCCCGGCTGGATCGAGGCCATGCAGGCGATGCGGGGACGGGGGACCTCCCTGATCGCCTTCTACCTCGACGCCGCCAGCTTCGGAGCCCCCGGCCCCAGCCTCAGCTTCGAGCTGGGCTCCGATCTGGACCTCTACGTGGTGCGTCGGGGCGACGATCTCTCCCGCCTGGTGAGGACGAGGGATGCCGTTCGCCTGGCCTAGCCTCCGCCGCCCGCAGGTCCCGGCGGGAACCCTGCCCTCGGCCGTCCTGGTGCTGCTGCTCATCCTGTGCATCGTCAACTCGACCGTGGCCGCGGCGTGGGTTCCCGGCGGCGACGTGATGACCCCGCTGGCGCTGACCGCCGCCTTCTGCCTCGGGGTCGTGGCCCTGGTGCCCGCGGTCCCGGCACCGGTGGCCCTGGTCCTGGGCGCCCTGGCGGCGCCTCTGGCCGCCTTCGTGTCGGCCCACCAGGCGCTCTATCGGGCACATCCGGGAGATCCGGCCGATCCACTGGGCCTCCTCCAGGCCTGGCTGCGGCGCCTGGCCGACGGAGAGGCCGCCGCCGACGTCTCGCTCTACCTCTACCTGCTCTGCTGCCTGGCCTGGGGGGTGAGCGGTTGGTTGAGCTGGTGCGTGTTCCGCTGGCGCCGCCCCCTGCTGGGGCTGGCTCCCGGCGCGATCGCCCTCGCCACCAACGTCCTCAACTATCCGGACGGACAGCAGGGGTACGTGCTGGTCTTCCTGGTCCTCACCTTCGGCCTCCTCCTCTGGACCAACTACGTGCGCTCGGTGCAGGGCGCCAGCCGCCGGCGGCTCCGGCTCAGCGCCGACGCCCGCTGGGATTTCTGGGAGAGCGGGGTGGTGGTGCTGGCCGCCGTGGTCGCCCTGGGCATCTTCCTGCCCCCGTTGTCGACCGCCGACCGGACGGTGGACATCCAGAACGCCGGCTTCCAGGAGTGGGCCCAGCTCCAGCAGCGACTGGATCATCCCGTGGCGCTGGGCAACGGGCCGGCCGGCTCCTACTCGGTGGGGCTGTCGCGGCTGGCCGCGCTCCTGGGCCCCCAGCGCAAGCCCTCCGGGGTCGTGTTCACCTACGCGGTCCAGGGCACCTACGGGCCGCCGCCCTACTTCCGCGCCTTCGACCTCGGCACCACGTCCGGCGGTCCCGGGGGACCGACCTGGCGCTACCCGCTGGGCGACACGACCCAGACCCGGATCCAGAAGGGCACCACCCCGGACTACGCCGAGAGCTTCCAGGCCGAGCGCACGGCCACCTTCGCGATCTCGATGCTGCGGCCGCCCGGAGTTCAGCCCAACGTGCTCCCCTATCCGGGACGCCTGCAGCGGATCGATCGCAACGCGGTGGCCCACGTGGCCGCGGTCAACCAGAGCCCGCCCGCCGCCTCCGGCCGCCGGCTCGACACCATCGACGACCTCACGCTCGCCAACCGTGGCAGCAGTGCGGGGTCCTACACCGTGACCGTGGCCTACTCGGTCGCCACCGTGGCGCAGCTGGAGGCGGCGGGGACCGACTACCCGAGCTGGGTCCAGCCCTACCGGACGTTCGGGCCGAGCTACCGCTCTCCGGCCACGATGCAGCGGATCCGGGAGCTGGCCCTGCAGGTGACGGCGGGACGGAACAACCCCTACGACCAGGCGCAGGCGATCGAGAGCTACCTGCGCTCGAACTTCCGGTACACGCTGACCCCGATCCAGCCTCCGGCCGGCGCCGATCCCATCGCCTACTTCCTGTTCACCTCGAAGGAGGGGTACTGCGAGTACTTCGCCACCGCGATGGGGGACATGCTCCGTTCCCTGGGCATCCCCACCCGCCTGGTCAACGGCTACGGGCCGGGGTCGTTCGACGAGCAGCTCGGGCGCTACGTCGTGCGCGAGTCGGATGCCCACACCTGGGTCGAGGTGTACTTCCCCACCTACGGCTGGATCCCCTTCGAGCCCACCCCGGATGGCACCTACTTCCCCATCCCGCGAGGGATCCCCAGCGCCGCCTGCAGCCGGGACAGCGCCGGCTGCGAGGCCACCGCCGGGGCGACCGCCGGCTCGCGGCCGGCGGTGAACCGGCCCGGACGGTTCGGGTTGGAGGTGGGACCGCTGCAGACCGGCGGGGGCGTGGGCCAGGGGACGTCGGTGGTCGACCGGCTCCCGATTGCCCTGGGGGTGCTGGTGCTGCTGGTCCTGGTGGCCTGGGCCGGGGTGACCCGCTACCTGCGGCCACGCACGGCCGGTGGGGCCTGGAGACGGTTGCGCCTGCTGGCCACCCTGGCCGGGGTGCGCCCGCGCTCGCACGAGACGCCCCTGGAGTTCGGCGCTCGCCTGGCCCGGGAGATCCCGGAGGCGGCCGGGCCGGCGCGCATGCTCGCCGAGCGGTACGCCGCCGTCGCCTATGGGCCCCGCGAGCTGGCCCCGGCCGTCCGCCCCGCGGTGCTGGCCGCCTGGGCCGACCTGCGCCCGATCCTCCTTCGGCGGCTGGGCCGTCGCGGCCGGGCCGGGCCGGCTGAGGCGAGCGACCGCCGCCCCGGCGTCTCCGGAGGCGGGTCCATGGGGTAGCCTCGTGATCGTCATGGCGCTGCTGAAGGTCTCGCCGTCGGGGCAGGTCTACGACATCGCGTTGCCCTCCGTGAAGGTCACGCGCGATCAGGGGGGTGGGTACTACGTGCACGGCCGCGGGCACTTCCTCTTCTTCGAGGACCTGGAGGCCGCGGAGCGCAAGCGCCGCGAGCTGGAGCTGCACGGCGAACTCGGAGGGGAGCTCCCATAGGCGTCTCCGGTCGCACCTACGAGCCGGTGGCATTCCTCATCGAGGCCGAGCACGTCGCCGCCTTCGCGAGGGCCCTGGGCGTGGACCCCGAACGGGGCGTTCCCCCCACCTACGCGGCGGTGTATGCGCTGGGGACGACCGTCCCCCAGCTCTTCTCCGATCCCGAGGCGGCGGTCGACGTCGCCCACCTGCTGCACGCCGAGCAGGAGTTCGCGTGGGAGCGACATCCCCGCGTGGGCGAGACCGTGGTCGCCCGGGGACGGGTGGCGGAGGACGTGGAGCGCCGGGGCGTGCGCCTCCTCACCTTCGAGACCGAGGTCACGGCCGGAGGCGAGCGGCTCTGCACGTCGCGGGCGCGGTTCGTGATCAGGGGCTCGCCCCGGTGAGCTCCGTGGAGGCGGGGGCCCCGGGCGGCGGGACCGCGCGCCGGGAGCTGGTGGTCACGTTCACCCGGGAGCAGATCGCGGCCTACGCCGAGGCCTCCGGGGACCGGAACCCGATCCACCTGGACGACGAGGCGGCCCGCGCCGCCGGCCTTCCCGGTGTGATCGCCCACGGCATGCTGCAGATGGGGCTCCTGGCCAGGGTGGCAGGAGACCCGGCGCGGCTGCGTCGGCTGAGCTGTCGCTTCGCGGAGGTGGTCGCGCCGGGTGACACGGTGACCTTCCGGGGCGAGGAGACGAACGGCCGAGTCGAGCTGACGGCGGTGAATCAGGACGGACGGGCGGTGATCACCCGGGGCCGGGCCGAGCTGGCCCCGTCCGGACTCGACGGCCGGAGCTGAGCCGATCCCGGTTCGGCGAAGGTTGCAGAATACGTCTCAGTACCAACATGGGAGGAGCCTCGGCCCGGACCGGGGCCGGGGTCGGTGCCCGAAGCCGGCCGGTTCGGGCCGCCCTCGTTCCGTAGCGGCAAGCGGCAGGAGGAGACAGCGCATGTTCGATCTGACCGGGAAGGTCGCCGTCGTCACCGGGGCCTCGCGCGGCCTCGGACGTGAGGACGCGCTCACGCTGGCCCGCCTGGGCGCGGACGTCGTGATCACCGACATCCTGCTGGAGGACGATCCCGATCTGCGCACCACCGCCGAGGGCGCGAACTCGGTCCTGGCCCAGGTGGCGGCCGCGCAGGGCTGGGTCTACGCCAACGCCACCGCCGAGGAGATCCGCCGGATGGGCCGGCGGTCCACGGCCATCAAGATGGACGTGACCGACCGCGACCAGATCCGCGAGGTGTTCGCCCGCGTCAAGGAGCTGTTCGGCCGCATCGACATCCTGGTCAACAACGCCGCCACCCTGGACCACACCGCCCAGATCCCGAACCAGGACTACCGGCTCTGGGACCGTGACATCGCGGTCAACCTGACCGGGTCCTTCAACTGCACCAAGGAGGTGTGGCCCTACATGGTGGAGCAGCAATGGGGCCGGATCGTCTTCATGTCCTCGGTGGCCGGCACCCTGGGTGGCTTCGGACAGGCCAGCTACTCCGCCACCAAGGCAGGCGTGATCGGCCTGGCCCGCACCGCGGCGCTGGAGGGGGGACGGTACAACATCACCGCCAACGCCGTCGTCCCCGGGATCATCCTCTCCGAGGCCGGCCAGGCGGCGGCGCAGTCGAACCCGATGTACGAGCGTTTCAAGAACCGGACCGTCTTCAAGCGCTTCGGAGAGCCCTCGCACATCGCGGCCACGGTGGCCTTCCTGTGCACCGAAGAGGCGGGCTACATCACCGGGGCTGCGATCGAGGTCGCCGGCGGCATCCCGCTGTTCACGGCCTGAGCCATGGGCGAGCTGGTCGACGTGGTCCGCGAGGGGGCGGTGGCCCGGGTGGTCATGCACCGGGGAGGCAACAACGCGATCGCCCCGGATCTCACCGAGGAGCTGGAGGCCGCCTTCTCGGAGCTGGGCGCCGACCCCGGCTGCCGGGTGGTGGTCCTGCAGAGCGCGTACGAGCGGTACTTCAGCGTCGGGGCCGACCTGACCGGCGTGGGCGGGCTGGACCGCTCCGCGCCCGACGCCGAGGAGCGGATCGTGGAGATGGTGCGACGGACCGCCCGCGGCTTCCAGGCCGTGGCCTCCTGCCCCCGGCCGGTGATCGCCCGGATCAACGGCCATGCCCTGGGCGGCGGCTGCGAGCTGGCGCTCTGCTGCGACTACCGGGTGATGGTGGAGGATGGCCGCTCCCGTATCGGCCAGACCGAGGTCGGGCTCGGGATCATGCCCGGCGGGGGCGGCACCCAGCGGCTGGTGCGCCTGCTCGGCCGGGCGAAGGCGCTCCCCCTGCTCTACGAGGGCACCCGGCTCGGGGGGCGCGAGGCGGAGGCGATCGGGCTGGTCTGGCGGGCGGTGGCGCCGGAGGAACTCGATCGGACGGTGGACGAGCTCGCCGGACGGCTCGCGAAGGCGGCCACGCTGGCCATCGCCCTGATCAAAGACGCCGTCGACCGCGGCCAGGACCTGCCCCTCGGGGAGGCGCTGGAGATCGAGGCCCGCAACTTCGCCCGGGCCGCGCTCAGCGAGGACGCGGTGACGGGGGTGGTGGCCTTCTTCCAGAAGACCCAGCCCGAGTTCAAGGGACGCTGAGCGCCGGGGACCGGCCCCCGGCAGCTGCCGGCCCGGACCTGGGCGATGGGTCAGTCGCCGGTGTAGAGCCGCTCCAGGTCGACGAGCTGGACCTCGGCCGAGCCTCGGGCCTCCGAGATCAGCTCCGGGGTGAAGCCCGACCGGCTGAAGAGGAGCAGCCTGGTGCCGGACGGCGACCGGCGTGGGCCGAGCAGATCGCGGAGGTGACGGAGGCGCTCCAGCTCGGATGGACCCACCGCTTGCGGACGCCACTTCGCCTCGCCCAGTGCGAGCGCCCGGTCACCATCCGTGACCAGCACGTCGATCTCATGGCGGCGGCGATGGGAGGGGCAGTCGATCTCCGTGCTCCCGACCAGCCGGGGTGTCCCCCCCAGCGTCGCCGGTGTCGCGTGGAGCATGGTCCACTCCCTGGCCAGCTCCTCGAAGTGGGGACCGTAGATGAGGCTTGAAACCGTGTCCGCACAGCCGGCCCACACCCGCTGGCCGTCGCGACGTACCAAACGTGCCTCGTTGGGCGCGATCACGAGCTGGTGGAAGCGCAGCATGGGCTCGCAGATGTGGTAGATCGTCCTGGTCGGGCGGAGCGGGTCACGGCGGCGTTGGATCAGACGCATCTCCTCGAGCAGGGTGAGTGGATGGCTGAGCGCGCTCTCCTTGCGTCCCAGCGCCAGCGCGATCTGCGTCCGCCGGCGGCTCCCTGACGCGATCGCCGCGAGCACCGAGAAGTAGAGCGACAGCTCGCTGATCTCCGGTTCCTCGGCGATCAGGGTGCGCCCTTCGCGAAAGAAGGCGCTGGAGGGATTCAGCAGGTGCCGGACCACCCAGGGGTCCAGATCGGCGGACGTGGCCGGCAGGTCGCCCAGGCAGAAGTCCCGGTAGGCGGGCGTTCCCCCGACCAGGGCGTGGAGGCGGAAGGCAAGGTCGAGGTCGGAGTCGACGCCCCAGAAGGAGGCCGATTCGCGAAAGCCGAAGGGATGGATCACGATCTCGCAGCTCGCCCGTCCGCGCAGGGCGGCGGTCCCGCTCAGGAGACGACCCATCACCGCGAACGCGCTCCCGCACAGCACCAGCCTCGTCCGGGAGTGAGTCCGGGCACGCCCTCTCGGGCTGAGGGCACGCTGGACGAGGGATGGAATCTCGGGCGCGGTCCTGATCAGATAGGGCAACTCGTCCAAGATCACCGGCAGCGGGCGGCCGTCCTCTCCCAGGGCGAGGAGCGCTTCCAGGGCCTGCTCCCAGTCGGCGAAGGCAACTGGCGCCCCCAGCCCGCGGAAGGCCGCGTACGCTCGGCCGAGCGCGGCCAGGTTCTGCGTTGACGACTGCTCCAGGCCGGTAAACATGAAGCCGCCGGTGGCCTCGGCGAGCAGCTCCAGCATCAGCGTCTTGCCCTGCCGGCGCCGCCCGTAGAGGACCGCCAGCGTCGCCCCCACCGAGGCGTCACTCGTGAACCGGGCCAGTTCCATCCACTCCGCCTCGCGGTCGAACAGGGCCGCCGGCCGGGGCAGTACATCCATGAATCGAGTTATGGTAACTGCATTTATCCATTCTCTTCCCGCCCATTGGGTTCTATCCGGCCGGACCCGTCCGCTCTCCTGAGTCCGGCGGCCTGTGGATGTCCTCCGCCCGAAGAGGTAAGCGCGGGCAGCGGGCGTTGGCCGGCCCGACCCGTGACATGGGAGCGGGTGGGGGTGCGAGCGTTCGAGCCACGGGAGCAAGCGGCGATCGCCCGGCGTGGCGATGGCCGCCGACGCGGTTCGAGAGGTGTCGCTGCCGGTCCGTCCTCCCCCGCTCGATCCGGCCGTTTCCTCACCATCCGACCGTCCTGGCGTATCGCGGGAGGGGTCGTGGTCGCGGACTACATCTCGACCTCGTTCCTGGCCGGCCAGCAGCGGGCGCTGCCCGCCTTCGCGGTGGGGTTGCCGCCCGGCCCGGGAGCCGCCTTCGAGGAGCTCACCTTCAGCGCCCTCGAGGAGGTGCGGGGTGGGTTGCGCCGGATGGGTGGCGATCCCGTTCTCACCCCGACCGGGGCCGGGGCGAGCGCTGATCTGGGGGAGGTGCCCACCGCCTTCTGACGCCTGGGGCCGGCGGGGCTGGTCCGTCCCCCGCCGGCCACCTCAGGTGACCGGCTCCAGGCCCATGGTCGCCGCCCAGCGTCGGACCAGGGCCATCGCCTCCAGGACCTGCTTTTCGCTCTCGCCGGAGAACCGGATCACCAGCTCCTGGGAGACGGACTGCGGGTAGGAGCCCACCGAGACCTGGGGGTGCGACTCCTCGAGCTGGCGCATGACCGGGTAGAACCGGGATTCCATGGCCTGGAGGAAGCGCAGCTCCCGGACCACCGGAGCCGCCCGTCCGCCCAGGAACCGGGGCGCCAGCTCCTCGGTGAAGATCCCCCGCAACTCCGCCGGGACGCCGGGGAGCACGAACAGACGCCGGTGCCCTACCTGGTACATCAGGCCCGGGGCCAGTCCGCGACGGTTGTGGAAGACGTGGTCGGGATGGGCCGGGATCCGGGCCATCCGGCGGTGGCCCTCCGAGATCTCCGGTGTGTCGACGAGCCCGGCTTCATGCAGCAGGCGCACCCGGCGCTCGATCCGCTCCATCGCCGGCGACCACAGGACCGTCTCCCGGCCGAGCGCGTGGGCCACTGCCTCCAGCGTGCGGTCGTCCGGCGTCGGGCCCAGCCCGCCGCAGCAGAAGACGTCCTCGGTCTCGGGATCGGATAGATCCCTTCGCACCTGTCCGGAGATGTCCTCGAGCCGGTCGCGGACCACGGTGATGCGACGGAGGGGGCGGCCGGCCAGCCGCAACCGCTCGGCGAGCCAGTGCGAGTTGGTGTCCAGGGTGAAGCCGGCGAGCAGCTCGTCTCCGATCGTGATCAGGGATGTGGCCACGGAGCGGTTATAGCAGCGCCGGCGGGTCACGATTGACGCGGCGGACGGCCATCACGGTAGGCAGTTGCGGCCATGTGTCGGCTAAGCTATCGATCGGCAATCAGAGCCTCGACGGCTCCGGGCACCGGTGCGTGCGGGACGGTGTGGCACCGCCTCCAGCTCGGAGGTCACGACCTCGCGCCCGCCGGCCCTCTGATGCCGAACGCTCCCAGCTGCGGCGGAAGGGCCGGCGGGGTCGATAGAGAGTTTCGATAGCGACAAGGGAACAGAGGGTATGGATTGATGGACTCGGGCGTATCGCTGGCGATCGCGGGCGGCGCCGTCGCCGTCCTCTTCGCCGTGCTGCTGACGGTCATGGTCCTCCGGTTGCCGCAGGGCACCCAGCGGATGGTGGAGATCGCGTCGGCCATCCAGGAGGGCGCCAGCGCCTACCTCAACCGGCAGTACCTGGTGATCGCCATCATCGGGGTGATCATCGCCCTCGTCATCGGGGCGACGCTGGGCTGGGTTTCGGCGGTCCTCTACGTGGTCGGGGCTGCCTGCTCGGCCATCGCCGGCTACGTGGGCATGAACGTCTCGGTCCGGGCCAACCTCCGCACCGCCCAGGCCGCCAAGGACGGGCTCTCCCGGGCGCTGGCCACCGCCTTCCGGGGCGGAGCGGTGACCGGCTTCATGGTGGTCGGTCTCGGCCTGCTCGGGGTGGCGGTGTCCTACCGGGTCACCCACGACCTGGACGCGCTGGTGGCGCTGGGCTTCGGTGCCTCTTTGGTCTCCGTCTTCGCCCGTCTCGGCGGGGGCATCTACACCAAGGCGGCCGACGTGGGCGCCGACCTGGTCGGGAAGGTCGAGGCCGGGATCCCGGAGGACGATCCCCGCAACCCGGCCGTGATCGCCGACAACGTGGGCGACAACGTGGGCGACTGCGCCGGCATGGCCGCCGACCTGTTCGAGACCTACGCCGTGACCATGGTCGCGGCCATGCTGCTCGGCACCCTCCTCTTCCACGACGTGGGCTGGGTGGTCTACCCGCTGCTGCTGGGGGCGATCTCGATCGTGGGCTCGGTGATCGGCGCCATGGCGGTGCGCCTCTACTTCCCGCGCTGGATCATGGGTGGGCTCTACGCCGGGCTGCTGACGGCGGCCGTGATCGCGCTCGTCGGCTTCTACTTCCTCACCGGTTACTTCGTCTCCTCCGGCTTCCTGAAGCCGGTCAACGGCATCGCCGATCCCCACAACCTCTTCTGGTGCGGGCTGGTCGGCATCCTGATCACGGTCCTGATCGTCGCCATCACCGAGTTCTTCACCGAGGCCCGCTACTGGCCGGTGCGGCTCATCGCCCGGCAGTCGGTGACCGGGCACGCCACCAACATCATCGCCGGCTCCGCCATCGGCATGATGGCGACCGCCCTTCCCGTGGTCGTGATCGGCATCGGCATCCTGGTCAGCTACGGCCTCGGGGGCCTGTACGGGGTGGCGATCGCGGCCGTGGCGCTGCTCTCCCTGACCGGCATCGTGGTGGCCATCGACTCCTACGGGCCGATCACCGACAACGCCGGCGGCATCGCCGAGATGGCGGATCTGCCCGAGGAGGTGCGCAACGTCACCGACCCGCTGGACGCGGTCGGCAACACCACCAAGGCGGTGACCAAGGGATACGCGATCGGTTCGGCCGCCCTCGCCGCCCTGGTCCTCTTCGCCTCCTACACCGAGGAGCTGGCTCGTCACGGCCGCCAGTTCCAGTTCCAGCTCAACGATCCGCTGGTCATCGTCGGCCTCTTCTTCGGCGGGATCATGCCCTTCCTGTTCGGCTCGCTCGCCATCCTGGCCGTGGGCCGCGCCGGCGGTCTGGTGGTCGAGGAGGTCCGCCGGCAATTCCGCGAGATCAAGGGGATCATGGAGGGCAAGGCCAGGCCCGAGTACGGGGCGGCGGTGCGCATCGTCACCGCGGCCGCGCAGCGGGAGATGATCCTCCCCGGCCTGCTCCCGGTGGTGGCCCCGGTCGTGGTCGGGCTCGTCCTGGGCCCCAAGGCCCTGGGCGGGATGCTGGTGGGGACGATCGTGACCGGGCTCTTCGTGGCCCTCTACATGACCAGCGGCGGCGCCGCCTGGGACAACGCCAAGAAGTACATCGAGGAGGGCAACCTGGGCGGCAAGGGCTCCGAGGCCCACAAGGCCGCCGTGACCGGGGACACGGTCGGCGATCCCTACAAGGACACGGCCGGACCGGCCATCAACCCCATGATCAAGGTCGTCAACATCATCTCGATCCTGATCGCGGGCCTGGTCGTGAGCCACTCGCTGCTGCACTGAGCCCGGCCGGCGTCCCCTCCGGGCGGCGTGGGAGGCGGGGCGACGGAGGGCGGCGCGGCCTTCCGTCGTCGGCCCCCGAGCCCCGCGGCGGCCCCGGCCTCGTGGTGGGCCGGCCCCGGCGGTAGTCTGTGTCCATGGACGAGTACGCCACGGAGATCGACGAGCTCCAGGCGCAGGTCGACGCCCTGGTCGAGGCGGAGGGCGACGAGCGGGAGATCGCGGAGCTGCAGATGCAGCTCCAGATCCTGCGTGCCCTCTACCAGCAGGCGCGGCGGCTCTTCGAGCTCGGGCAGCGATCCTCGGAGCTGCGTGAGAACCTGGCCCTCCGCGGCTACGGCGACTGGACCTTCGACAACGTCTACGCTTTCGTGTACGAGACCTCGGTGGACATGCCGGTGGACCGGCACCACTCGTTCCTGGGCGAGATCCGGGACACCGACTTCGCCCGCCTCCTGGCCGGCACCGGCGCCAGGTAGCCCCCGGCGCTCTCGCCGTTCCCGCACGTCCGGCGGGATCGCGGTTCCGCCCCCGCCTCACTAGACTTCGGGAATGAGCAGCGTGAGGGCCTGGAGCGCCAGCGAGCTCCCCGCGCGGTACAACGTCGCCGTCGACCTGCTGGACGGCAACCTGGAAGCCGGTCGCGGCGGCCGGGTGGCGATTCGTACCTTCGAGGGGGCGCAGCTCACCTACGCCGAGGTGGCGGCGGCCGCCGCCCGCGCGGGCAACGCGCTGCGGGGGCTGGGGCTGGAGATCGAGAACCGCGTCCTGATGGCGGTGCTCGACGGCCCGGAGTTCGTGGCCACCTTCCTCGGGGCCATCCGCATGGGGGCGATCCCGGTTCCCGTCAACACCAACCTGACCGCCGACGACTACGCCTTCCTGCTCGACGACAGCCGGGCGCGGGCGGCCGTGGTGTCGGCCCCGCTCGCCGATCGCTTCCGGCAGGTCCGAGACGGACGCCGCTACCTCCGCCATCTGATCGTGGTGGGCGAGGCGGGGCCGGGCGAGCTGAGCTACGAGGAGATCACCTCGGCCGCGCCGGACACGCTCGAGCCGGCCGACACCTGCCCCGACGACATGTGCTTCTGGCTCTACAGCTCCGGCACCACCGGCATGCCCAAGGGGGTCGTCCACCTCCAGCACGACATCCGGTACTGCATCGAGAACTACGCCCGGCCCGTGCTCGGGCTGGGCGAGACCGACGTCACCTTCTCGGTGGCCAAGCTCTACTTCGCGTACGGGCTGGGCAACGCCCTCTACTTTCCCTTCGGAGTGGGAGGATCGAGCGTCCTTCTGGCCGGGCCTCCGGTGCCGGCCACCGTCCTGGATCTGGTCCGCCGCTTCCGCCCCACCGTCTACTTCGGCGTCCCCACCAGCTACGCGGGCCTGCTCGCCGCCGGCGAGGATCTCTGGGCAGGGGCCGACTTCAGCTCGGTGCGGGCGTGCGTGAGCGCCGGGGAGCCGCTGGCCGGCTCCATCCTGGAGCGGTGGAGGGCGCGCACCGGGACGGTCATCCTGGACGGCATCGGCTCCACCGAGATCTGCCACATCTTCATCTCCAACCGGCTCGGCGACGTCCGGCCGGACAGCAGCGGGCGGGTCGTGCCCGGCTACGAGGTGAGGATCGTCGACGAGCAGGGCCGCGAGGTGGGGCCGGGCGAGATCGGCCGTCTGCTGGTCAAGGGCGATTCGATCTGCGCCTTCTACTGGAACCGGCACGAGCGGACCCGGCAGACCATCATCGGGGAGTGGATCGACACCGGCGACCAGTACCTGCGGGACGCCGACGGCTACTACCACTACCAGGGACGCAGCGACGACATGATGAAGGTCTCCGGCATGTGGGTGAGCCCGTCGGAGGTCGAGGCGGCCATCAACACCCACGAGGCGGTGCTGGAGTGCGCGGTGGTGGGGATGGCCGACGAACGCCGGCTGGTGCGCACCACGGCCTTCGTCGTCCTCCAGCCGGGCCGGGAGAGGAGCCCCGGGCTCGCCGAGGAGCTGCGCGAGCACGTCCGCGGCCGCCTGGCCCACTTCAAGTGCCCGCACGAGATCCGGTTCGTGAACGATCTGCCCAAGACGGCGACGGGCAAGATCCAGCGCTACCGGCTTCGCTCCGGGGGCGGCTGAGCGGCCGGCGGGGCACACTACAGGGCATGCCTGGATCGATCCGACGTCGAATCGCCCCGGGGGAGGAGGCCCGATGACGAAGCACGTGGCGGTGGTGCCCGGCGATCTGGCCGGGCGCGAGGTGGTGCCCGAGGCGGTGAAGGTGTTGCGGGCGCTCGGGCTCGGCTACGAGTTCGAGGAGTTCGAGGTGGGCGCGGCGCCGCTGCTGCGCGGGGAACCGGCCATGTCGGAGGAGACCTTCCGCCAGATCGCCGGGGCGGACGCGATCCTGTTCGGCGCCATCGGCGACCCCAGGGTGCCCGACGTGGGCTACGCCGCCCAGGTCCTGCTCCGCATGCGCTTCGAGCTCGACCTCTACGCCAACCTGCGCCCGGCCCGGCTCTACGACGACCGCCTGAGCCCGCTCCGCGATCCCGAGCGACGCTCCGTCGACCTCCTGATCGTGCGCGAGAACACCGAGGGGCTCTACGTGGGGGCGGGCGGGCGCTTCCGGCGCGGCACCGAGCACGAGGTCGCGATCCAGGAGGACGTCAACACCTACCGGGGCGTGACCCGCATCCTGGAGTGCGGCTTCCGCCACGCCCGGCGCCGTCTCTGCATGGTCGACAAGTCGAACGCCGTGCACCACGCCGGCGGGCTCTGGCAGGAGCGCTGGGCGGAGCTGCGCGCCCGCCATCCCGAGATCGAGACCCGTCACCTCTACGTGGACGCGGCGGCGCTGGAGCTGGTCCGCGACCCGACCCAGTTCGAGGTCATCGTCACCGGCAACCTGTTCGGCGACATCCTGAGCGACCTCACCGCCGCCCTGATCGGGGGCATGGGACTGGCCCCCAGCGCCAACCTCAACTTCGAGACCGGCCAGGGTCTGTTCGAGCCCGTGCACGGCAGCGCCCCCACCATCGCCGGCAAGGGGATCGTGAACCCGTTGGGCGCCATCCTGAGCGCCGGTATGATGGTCGCGCATCTGGGTGAAGGCGAGGCCGCGAAGAGGATCGAGGAGGCGGTGGCGGCCGCCATCCGGGCCGGGGAGTGCACTCGGGATCTGGGCGGGTCCCTCTCCACGGCCGAGGCGGGCGACGCGGTGGCAAGGCGGCTGGCCGACTGACGTGCGCGGGAGGAGGTGGTGTCGGTGGGCATGACCATGTCGGAGAAGATCCTGGCCCGGGCCAGCGGGCGGGAGCGGGTCCGGCCCGGCGACCTGGTCCTGGCCAAGATCGACTTCGCGATGGGACACGACCTGACCATCCCTCCCGCGGGCCGCATCATGCGGGAGGAGATGGGTGCGGACAGGGTCTGGGACCCGGAGCGGGTGGCGGTGGTCCAGGACCACTTCCAGCCCGCCAAGGACGCGGCCAGCGCCGCCCTGGGCCGACTGACCCGGGAGTTCGCGCGGGAGATGGGCGTGAGCTGGTACTTCGAGGTCGGCCAGGGGGGCATCTGCCACACCGTGCTCCCCGAGCGCGGTCTGGTGCTGCCCGGCGAGCTGGTGGTGGGGGCGGATTCGCACTCCTGCACCTACGGCGCGCTCAACTGCTTCGCCACCGGCATCGGGTCGACCGACCTGGCCTGCGTCCTGGCCCTGGGGGAGCTGTGGTTCCGGGTGCCCGAGTCCTTGAAGCTGGTCTACCACCACCGACTCGGCCCCTGGGTGGAGGCCAAGGATCTGATCCTGCACGTGATCGGTCTCCTCGGCGTCGACGGCGCCCGCTACCGGGCCATGGAGCACACCGGCGAGGCCCTGGGCTGGATCGACATGGAGGGACGGCTGACGATGACCAACATGGCCATCGAGGCCGGCGCCAAGAACGCCATCATGGCCTGCGACGAGGTCACGGAGGCGTACCTGCGGGGCCGCGCCCGGCGGCCGTACACGCCGGTGAGGTCGGACCCGGACGCCGGCTACGAGCGCGTGATCGAGGTCGACGCCGAGCGGGTCCCGATCACGCTGGCCAGGCCGATGTCCCCCGCGGACACGGCGCCCATCGACGCCGTCGCCGGCACCAGACTGGACCAGGTCTTCATCGGCTCGTGCACCAACTCCCGGATCGGCGACCTGCGCCGGGCGGCACGGGTCCTGGAGGGGCGCCGGGTGGCCCCCTGGGTGCGGCTGATCGTCACCCCTTCCTCCCACGAGGTGGCGCTCCAGGCCGAGCGAGAGGGCCTCATCCGGGTCTTCCTGGAGGCCGGCGCGGCCTGGACCACCGCCACCTGTGGGGCCTGTCTGGGCGGCCACCAGGGGGTGCTGGGAGAGGGCGAGGTCTGCCTGTCGACCACCAACCGCAATTTCCCCGGCCGCATGGGCGACCCCGGGGCGCTGGTCTACCTGGCCAGTCCGGTGGTGGCGGCGGCGAGCGCGGTGGCGGGCGAGATCGTGCACCCGGCCGAGGTGGTCGGGGAGCCGGTGAGCGCATGAACGCCACCGGCCCCGGCTCGATCCGCCTGCGGGGCCGGGCCTGGCGGTTCGGCGACGACGTCGACACCGACCAGATCATCCCCGCCCGGTACGCCATCTATTCGCTCGACGAGCGACGGCTGGGGGAGCACGCCATGGAGGGGGTGCCGGGGGTGGGTCCGGGATGGGCGCAGCGTGTCCGTCCGGGCGACGTGATCGTGGCCGGGTCCAACTTCGGCTGCGGCTCCTCCCGGGAGATCGCCCCTATCGCCATCCGCGGGGCGGGCATCGCCTGCGTGGTGGCCGCCTCCTTCGCCCGGATCTTCTTCCGCAACGCCATCAACCTCGGCTACCCGATCGTCCAGTCGCCGGCCGCGGCGGCCGCGGTCGAGGAGGGGGACGAGGTCGAGGTGGACCTGGAGGCCGGGGTGGTTCGCGACCTCACCACGGGCCGGGAGCATCCGGCCGAGCCCTTCCCGCCCTTCATGACCGAGCTCATGCGGACGGGGGGCCTGGTGCCATGGGTACGGCGACGGCTGGAGGAGAGGCGTCAGGGGGTGGGATAGCGAATCGCGAGGAGGGTGCCATGAACGGGGTGGAAACGACCGGCCGGGACCCCACCCGGGGCCCGGTGGAGCTGCGGGAGCCGCTGGATGAGCTGGCCAGGCCCCCCTGGCGTTTCGAGCACGACCTTCGCTTCCCTCCCCCGGAGCGTATCCGCATCTACGACGACACGCTCCGCGACGGAGAGCAGATGCCGGGGGTCGCCATCTCCCCCCGGGACAAGTACGAGCTGGCCCGGGCCCTCTCCGAGATCGGCGTCCACATCATGGACGTGGGCTTCCCGGCCGTCTCCGAGAGCGAGCGGGAGACCCTGCGCCTCATCCTCGAGGGCCGGCGGCGGGGCGAGATCCGGCCGGACGTGGAGCTGATCTGCATGATGCGCTGCGCCCCCGCCGACATCGAGGCCACGCTGCGCGTGCTGGACCGGCTCGGTCATCCCCGCGACGCGGTCGGCTATTTCATCTTCACCTCCGCCTCCGACCTCCACCTGAAGTACAAGCTGGGCCGGACGCTGCTGGCCCGCGAGGGCCGCTCGCCGGAGGAGTGGCTCGACCTCTCCCTCTCCTTCTACCGGGAGGCCAACCTGCGCATGCTCTGCGAGGCCATCCGCTACGCCCGGGCCGAGGGTGCGGAGCTGATCGAGTTCGGGGGCGAGGACGGCTCCCGGGCCGACCCGGAGTACGTCGGCCGCCTCCACCGGGAGGGGATCGCCGCCGGCGGGACCCGGCCCTCGACCCCGGACACGGTGGGCTGCTACTCCCCCTACGCCGTGCGCGACTACGTGCGTCGGATCAAGGCGGCGACCCCGGACGTGCCCCTGGTGGTCCACTTCCACAACGACCTCGGCCTGGGGGCGTGGAACTCGGTGGTGGCGCTCGGCTCCGGCGCCGACATCGTCACCACCAGCGTCAACGGCATCGGCGAACGGGCCGGCAACGCGCCCCTCCATCAGGTGGTGCTCCAGCTGCGCTACCTCTTCGGGATCGAGATCCCCGGCTTCCGGTACGACCGACTGCGCGAGCTGGCCCGCTGCCTGGAGCGGATCAGCGGCATCCCCGTGGCTCCCACCGAGCCCGGCATCGGGCTCAACGTCTTCAGCCACGAGTCGGGCATCCACACCGCCGCCATGCTCATCCATCCCGCGCTCTACCAGTTCATCCCTCCCGAGGAGCTGGGGACCCGAACGCGGTACGTGTACGGCAAGCATTCAGGGACGGCGGTGATCGAGCACGCCCTGCGCGAGGGAGGTGTCCCGCCCGAACCGGAGCTGGTGGCGCGGGTGACCGAGGAGGTCAAGCGGGTGCGCGAGGAGCGGGCCGCGGGCGCCGACTTCGGCCAGTTCCAGCGCGCCCACCACGCCCACTTAGAGGGCCTGGGGCTGTCGGCGGCCGAGGTGGTTGAGATCGCCCGGGCGCTGGTCGAGGATGGTGCCCGCCGCTGAGACCGCGGCCCACCGGGGCCGACACGTCCAGATGTACCGGTGGATGTGCGTGGCGAGAGCGCTCGACGAGCGCACCCACCTCCTGGTCCGGCAGGGTCGGGTGCCGTTCGCGGGTCCCATCCGGGGGCACGAGGGCATCCAGGTGGCGACGGCGGCGACGCTGGCCCCGGACGACTGGCTGGTCCTTCACTACCGGGGGCTGGCCAGCGCCGTGGCCCGCGGCCTCACCCCCCGTGAGTGGATGCTGGCGGTGTTCGCCAAGGCGGCCGACCCGCTCTCGGGAGGTCGCAACCTGCCCGGGGGATGCTTCTCCCACCGAGGGCTTCGGATCGCCCCGGTGTCCCAGGTGGTGGCGACCTGGATCCCGAAGGCGGTGGGCATCGCCTACGCGGCCCGGCTCCGGGGCGAGGCCACGGTGGTGCTGTGCACGTTCGGCGACGGCGCCACCTCCAAGGGCGACTTCCACGAGGGCCTGAACTTCGCCGCCGTGCATCGCCTGCCCGTCGTCTTCGTGTGCGAGAACAACGGCTACGCCATCTCGGTGCCGCTCTCGGCCCAGGCCGCCAACCCGGTGCTGGCCGAGCGAGCGGCGGGATACGGCATGCCCGGGGTGAGCGTGGACGGCACCGACGTGCCCGCCTGCCACGCGGTGGCGGTGGAGGCGGTGGCCCGGGCCCGGGCCGGGGAAGGGCCGACCCTGATCGAGGCCCGCGTCTGGCGCATCGACGCCCATACCTCGGAGGACGATCAGAGGCGCTACCGGTCCCCTGAGGAGCTGGAGGAGGCGGGCCGACACGATCCCCTGGTGACCTACGAACGCTGGCTGGAGGAACGGGGCTGGCTCGGGCGCGAGGAGGCCCGGGGCATTCGCGAGCAGGCCGCCCGAGAGGCGGCCGCGGCGGCGGCGTGGGCCGAGCGCCAGCCCGAGCCCCGGGCCGAGGACCTGGAGGCCCACGTCCTGGCCGGATGAGGGAACCGGAGGGAGCCCCGGCGGCCCGCCGCCGGGGCTTCCCGAGTCCGTCGGCCTGGCGCCCTCAGCCCCCGGAGGCGGCGCCGACCGGCTGGACCCCGGCCTGGCGGACGTCGTCGTACTCGACCGACAGGTCCTGGCCGCGCCGGTCGCGCATCAGCGAGATGGCGATGATCCCGATCACGGCGCAGGCCATCATGTAGATGGCGATCGGGGTGGAGCTGTGGTACCGCTGGAACAGGCTGGTGGCGATGATCGGGCCGAGACCGCCGACGAGCCCGGCCGAGAGCTGGTAGCCGAGCGAGGCCCCGCTGTAGCGCAGCCGGCCGGTGAAGGTCTCGGGGATGAAGGCCGCCTGCGGCCCGTACTGGACGTCCTGCAGGGGCAGCGAGATCAGGATCGCCGCCGCCACCAGGATGGGCATGCGGGTGTTCAGCATCGCCCAGTAGGGGTAGGCGAAGGCCCCCATCAGGACGGCCCCGGTCAGGATCAGCTTCTTGCGGCCGACGCGGTCGCCGAGGTACCCGAAGAGGGGGCCGGTGACGATCTCCAGCATCCCGGCGATGACCGACCACATGATGATCTGGCCCTGGGGCAGGTGCAGGACCAGCACGCCGTAGGTGAGGACGAAGGTGGTGATGATGAAGGTCACGCCCTGCTGGCCGGTCCGCATCAGGGCCACCAGCACCACGTCGCCCCAGTTGCGCCGTAGCACCTGGATGGCCGGGAGCCGCTCGGTGCGGCGCTCCTCCAGGAGCTTGGAGAAGGCCGGGGTCTCGAGGATCCCCAGCCGCACGTACAGACCGACCAGGACCAGGAACAGGCTGAGCAGGAAGGGGACGCGCCAACCCCAGTAGGAGGTGCGGCCCAGCAACCCCGTGGAAAGGCCGAAGGCGAGGGTGGCCAGGGCGGCGCCGACCGGGGCCCCGGCCTGGGGGAAGGCGGTGAGAAAGCCACGGCGTCGCGAGTAGTTCGCCCACTCGATCGTGAGCAGCACCGAGCCGCCCCACTCGCCGCCGACGGCCAGGCCCTGGAACAGCCGCAAGAGGGTCAGGATCAGCCCTCCGGCGATGCCGATCTGGGCGTAGGTGGGCACCAGCCCCACCAGCACGGTCGCGGTGCCGCCGGTGAGCAGGGTGACGATGAGCGTGGCCCGGCGTCCGACCCGGTCACCGAAGTGACCGAAGATGAAGCCCCCGAGCGGCCTCACCAGGAAGCCCACCCAGAAGGTGGTGAACGCCACCAGCGTGCTGGTCAGCGCGTCCTTGGTCGGGAAGAAGAGCGGACCCAGGTAGAGGCTGGCGGCGAGCCCGTAGAGCCCGAAGTCGTAGAACTCGATCGCGTTCCCGATCGTGGCCGAGACCATGGCCCGGACGAGCTGTTTGCGATGTAGCTCCTGGTCCACGGGGTCGACGCCGGGCGAGATGGATGCCATCGAAACTCCCCTCCACATGTTTAGACTGGCGGACGACCGCCATCCGTGCTTGACGGGACAAGAGCCTCAGTAACATCGTCAACGGTCGTCTGTCGTCAAGCACTACCGCGGTGAGGAGGTCGTCGAGGGACGGCGAGATGGAGGGGGGCGCGCTTTCCCGCCGCGATCGGCCACGGCCGGGGTCAGCGCTGGTTCAGCCCGCGCAGGGCCTCCTCGACGTCGATCTCGCCCCGCGCCAGCCGTTCCAGGACCTCCATCCTGGCGCCGGCGGGGCCGCGGTCCGGTGCCAGGCCGAGCCGGGCCAGGAGCTGGTCGAACCGCGCCCGGGCGGTGGGGTAGCTGATGCCGAGGTGGCGCTCGAGCTCCTTCATGTTGCCGCGCGAGGCCAGGAACACGCGCAGCACCTCGCGCTCCTGGGGGCCGAGGGAGCAGAACTCGCACGCCTCGAAGACCCCCGAGAGCTCGGTGCCGCACGATCGGCAGGAGAGACGGGTGAGGGCCAGCGGCTCGCCGCAGACGGGGCAGTCGCGGGGGGCGGAGCGGGCGGTGCGTTCGTTCATGGAGCGGTCGTGACCCTCACCGAGCCCATCGTGTTGCGGATCTCCAGGCTGCCCTCACCGGCGCCGACGGTCCAGGGCGGCGGGGAAGGGACGTCGTCGAGGCTGACCCGGCCCAGGGTCGAGGCCGCCGTCACCCGCACGCTGGAGCCATGCTCCAGGTGGACACGTACCGTCCCGGCCTCGCAGTGGATGCGAGAGGCGCCGCCGGCAAGGCGGCCGCGCAGGTTGACGATGCCCGCCTGCACGCTCACCTCGAGCGGCCCCGGGCATCCCTCGAGCGCCACCTGGCCGGCCTGGACCTCGATCCGGATCGGCGCCCGGACCTCCCGGACGCGAACGCTGCTCGCCTGTGCCTCGATCTCGAGCGGAAGATCGGGGTTGAGGCGCACGCGAAGCCAGGCCGCGGGCGGCCGCCAGGGCCACGACGCGACCATGCGCTGGGCCTGACGGAGCGACGCCCGGCCGGGCCAGGCCGGCCCCACGGGTGGCCATCCGGCGTGGCGATGCCCCCCCGGCCAGGAGGCGCTGAACCAGAAACCCGCGATCGTCTGCTCGTCGGGCTCGCCCTCGATGACCAGGACGTCGTCGATCCGCCGAGCCAGGTGCGGTCCCTCCGCGACCGCCTCCCGCACCGAGGCGTCGCCGGTGACCTCGACCGGCCAGAGGGTGCGCACGATCCGGACCCGGGCGATGCGGTTGGGCCCCGGCTCCGGCCGTCGGGCGGTGGCGGTGGCCTGCGTCCCCCCGGCCCCGGCCTCGAGCGCGTCGAGCAGGGCGGCGGCCTCGGCGGGGCTCAGCTCACCGCTGGCGACGCGCTCCAGGACGTGTCGCCGTTCGTCGTCCATGGCTCAAATTAGAAACCAATCCTTTTCAGATTGTCAATATCTGATGAAAGAATGCTCCAACCGTCACAATGGAGTCGTGGTTCGCATCGGGGTCGTCGCCGACACCCACTGCCCGGAGTTCCTCGACGAGCTGCCGTCGCGGCTCCTCCAGCGGCTGCACGGTGTGGATCTGATCATCCACGCCGGTGACGTGGGCGGGGAGGCGACCCTGGCGCGCCTGCGGACCATCGCCCCGGTGGAGGCGGTTCGCGGCGATCACGACCGCCACCTGCCCCACCTCCCTCCGGGCCGTGAGCTGTCGGTGGAGGGGCGGACGATCGCCGTCGTCCACGGCAACCGGAGCCGGCTGATCGAGGAGCCGGTCACCCTGCTCGGGACCCTCAGCCTGGGTCGGGCGTGGCCGGACGCCGGCATCCAGGGCTGGCTGTGCCGGCGCTTCCCCGAGGCGGACGTGATCGTGTACGGCCACACCCATCGCGCCCGCGTCCAGGTGGTGGGGGGAAAGCTGCTCTTCAACCCGGGTGCGGTGTACATGGTCGACGGGGCGGAGGCGCGGCGCCGGCTGGATCGCGGCCCCAACTGGTTCGAGTGGTGCTGGCTCCAGGTCATCCGCCACCGGCGGGACCGGCCGGTGCCGTCGTTCGGCCTCCTGGAGATCGGGGACCGCGTTCGGGCCCGCGTGTATCCGCTGCGCTGACCGGCTCCCCGTGGCCAGGGGGCCGGCCGGGGAGGTGGCGGAGTGGCCACCGGCGGTTCCCCGCGGGGCGAGCTGGTATGAAGATGGCGATGCCGACGTCCAGGGACTACTACGCGCTCCTCGGCCTCTCGCGCACCGCCACCCGAGACGAGGTCAACCGTGCCTTCCGACGGCTCGCGCGGCGCTACCACCCCGACCTCAACCCCGGTAACCGGGAGGCGGAACGACGCTTCAAGGAGATCTCGGAGGCCTACGACGTGCTCTCCGATCCGGAGAAGCGCACGCTCTACGACCGCTTCGGCGACGCCTGGAAGGGCGTCGTCGCCGGAGTCGACCCGGGTGTGTGGGGTGCGCGCGCCCCCTCCGGCGCCGGTGGTCGCCGCGCGGGGAGCCGGGTCGGGTCCGAGCGCGGCTTCCCGGGCTTCGGTGGCCGTCCCCGGGGCGGTTTCTCGGACCTGCTCGGGTCCCTCTTCGGATTCGGGGGGCGGCCGGGCGCGGTCCCCGCCCCGGACGCGGAGCGGGAGGTGGAGGTGAGCCTGGGCGAGGCCTACGTCGGGACCACGCGGCAGGTCGAACTCCCCGACGGCCGCCGCCTCGAGCTGCGGGTTCCGGCCGGCGTCCACGACGGCGTCGTGCTCCGCGCCCCCGGTCTCCGGGCGCGGGTACGCGTCCGCGAGGACCCCACCTTCCACCGTCATGGCAAGGACCTGGTGGTCGAGGTCGAGGTGCCGCTGCGATGCGCGTTGCTGGGCGGGAAGGTCGAGGTGCCGACGCCCGGAGGGACGCGGGTCGAGCTGCGGGTCCCCCCGGAGACCCAGAACGGGACCCGTCTGCGCCTGCGAGGGCTGGGCATGCCCGATCCACGCGGCGGCGGCCCGGGCGACCTGTACGCGAAGGTCCGGGTGCGCCTGCCGCTGCCCCTGGACGAGCGGACACGGCGCTGGGCGGAGGGACTGCCCGCCTGACCGGCGGTCCGGATCGGTCACCGTCCCGCGGCGGCCCGCGAGCCCCGGAGGAGCGGATGGTGCGCGACCTCCGCGCCGGGCTCTAAGCTTCGCCCGGGTGGACATCCATCGACCGTCGCTGGCCTCGCTGCTCCGGGTCGCCTCCCTGGGACTCGATCCCCGCCGGCTGCTGCTGCCCCTGGTCTTCGTCGCCGGCACCTCGTCGCTCGGGATCGAGTTCGGCGCCTCGCGCCTGCTGGCCCCCTACTTCGGGGCCAGCCTTCCCGTCTGGGGCATCCTGATCGGCTTGATCCTGATCTACCTGAGCGTGGGCTACGTGCTCGGCGGCCGGCTGGCCGACCGCCGGCCGAGCGCCCCCTTGCTGTTCCAGCTCACCGCCTGGGCCGGCCTCTGGATCGGGCTTGTCCCGCTGGTCGCCTATCCCATCCTGCTCGCCTCCCAGCAGGGGTTTGCCGAGGTGTCGATCGGACTGGTGGCGGGGACCCTGCTGGCGGTGGTGCTGCTCTTCGCGGTCCCGGTCGTCCTGCTGGGCTGCGTGTCACCCTTCGCCATCCGCCTCCTGTTGCGTGACGTGGGCAGCGGCGGCAACACCGCCGGGGCCGTGTACGCCTTGAGCACGGTGGGCAGCATCATCGGCACCTTCCTGCCCGTCTTCTTCCTGATCCCGACCTTCGGCACCCGGGTCACGCTGTTGATCTTCAGCCTGGCCCTGCTCGTGATCTCCGTCGCCGGGCTCTGGCGCCACCGGCGCATCTACGCCCTCCTCCTCGTGGTCGTGCTCCTGGCCAGCTATTTCCTGCCCCACGGGATCAAGCCGCCCGAGGCGGGCCGCCTGGTGTTCGAGCGTGACTCGGCCTACAACTACATCCAGGTGGTCCAGGTCGGCAGCCGCACCGAGCTGCTGCTCAACGAGGGGCAGGCGATCCACTCCATCTACGACCCCACCACGCTCCTCACCGGGGGCCCGTGGGACTACTTCGTGATCGCCGATGACTTCCGCCCGGCGCAGCCCACCGAGCCGGTCCCGCACCGGGTCGCGATCCTCGGCCTGGCCGGGGGCACGGCGGCTCGCCAGTACACCGCCGCCTACGGAACCTCGGTGCAGATCACCGGAGTCGAGATCGATCCCACCCTGGTGCAGGTGGCGCACCGCTACTTCCACCTCGACGAGCCCAACGTGCACCCGGTGGTGGCCGACGCCCGCTACTGGCTGGCCACCGACCGCGGCCGCTACGACGTCATCTGCATGGACGCCTACCAGCAGCCCTACATCCCCTGGTACCTGACCACGAAGCAGTTCTTCTCGCTCGCCCGTCAGCACCTGAACCCGGGCGGGGTGGCCGTGGTCAACGCCGGGCGGACGGCCACCGACTACCGCCTGGTGGCGGCGCTGGCCAGCACCATGGCCTCGGTGTTCACCGACGTCTACCTGGTCGACGTGCCCGACTTCGACAACACGATGATCTACGGGACCACCCGGCCCACCACCCTGGCCGACATCCAGCACAACCTGGGCCTGGCCAGGCAGCCGTTCGTCCAGCAGGTGGCGCAGAGCGCCCTGGACGAGGGCGAACTGCGCCCCTCGACCTACCACGGGCTGGTCTACACCGACGACCTGGACCAGGTCGAGCAGCTGATCGACCAGATCATCTTCGGCTACGCGACCGGTCGGCGGTAGGTCGCCGGGCGGCGATGCCGGCCGGTCCCGGCCCGGGGTCCCCGGCGACCGCGTCCTTCGGCGCTCGCGGCCATCGCCGCCGGCGGGGTGCCCACGGCCGAGTCACCCGGAACGGCCCTCCTCCCGGGCGGTCCGGGGGACGAAACCGGGAGCTGGGGCCGCGGTGCGGCCGGGCGTGACCGGGTCAGCCCGGCAGGGCCTCCTGCTCGGCCTGGCCGAGGCACAGCAGCCGCACCCGGCCCTGGGCCACCAGGCGGCCCTGCTCGTCCCGGATCCAGGCCTCCCAGACCTGTGTCCTCCGTCCCCGGTGGACGGGCCGGGCGACGCCGGTCAGCCGGCCCCGCCGCACCGCGCGCAGGAACGAGGTGCAGTTTTCGAGACCCACCACCCGCTGGCCCCGGGGCATGGCCACCAGGGCGGCGCCGACCGAGGCCAGCGTCTCCACCACCCCGCAGTGCACCCCGCCGTGAACGATGCCGAACGACTGGTGATGCTTCTCCCCCACCTCCCAGGCGCAGGTGACCTCGTCCGGGGTTGCGCTCAGGATGGTGATGCCCATCTCCTTCACCCAGCCGGAGGGCTGGCCGTTCATGTGCGCTATCAGGTCCTCGATCATGCCGGGTTCCAGCGTAGCCGGCCCGGCCACCGAGGCCCTCGAGAGGACAGGGCCCGATCACCCCACGGACCGGGCCCTGCTTCCGCCGTAGCGGCGACAATCTGCTCGCGGAACCCCCCACCTCCGACTCCAGGAGCCGGGAAGGGATTTCGGCAGCGTCTAGAGGGGACCCTCCGACACTCCCGGCGGGCAAACGAGGCGGTTGGCTCCACGACTAGCGTGTTCCAAGTCCGGCCTCACCTCCTTTGCCTCGAGGGCGGTGGACTTCGCTACGA
>JAJPKS010000106.1 GCA_021323605.1 Bacillota bacterium
GGTGAACCTCCGGGCGAAGCCGGTGCGACGATGGCTCGCAGCTGCCTTCGCCAACCATCTCCGGGACCCATCCCTCGGCCGGCGCTGCGATCCCGACCGACTGTGCCCTCCAACCAAACGATGCGATCCGGACGACGGCAATCCGGCCCCGTGTGCGTGCCGCACCTACGCTGCAATCCCTTCAAACCGATCTAGCCATGGAGAGGGACGGCGCTCACAGCCGCCGGTTGCGCCGCCGCTTCGGCAGCCAGCCGCAGAGCAGGTCGGGGTGAGCCTCGAGGTAGTCACCAGGTGCTGGGGGTCCATACTGGGCGTGGCCATCGTCGTCTCGGCGGGCCGGTTCACCCTCGCCTCGTACACCACTCCGTCGGTGCCAATATCGGAGGCGTTCCCGGCGGGTCGCTCTACCACTCCTCGCCGCTCGTGGCCTGGTCCGCTCGTGCGCCCGCCGGGAGATACGGACCGGCCGACGTGGCCTGCAGCCGGCGGCGCCACGGCTGCCCAAAACGCGCGAAGAGCCCGCTCGCCGCCGCCGGACGCGCCGCGAACCAACCCAGCACGGGTAACCACAATCTCGACCGACTCACGTGTCCACCCCGACCGCCGCCACGGACCGAGCCTGGGAGGAGAGCGGAAGCCAGCGGGCCAGCCCCGCAGATGCAACGTTCCAGCCCCCGCGCCGCCGCGTGAGCAGGCGGAAGTTGCTTAGCAATTATGCTACAATGCTTAGCGAGCAGATCCGCTCAGATGGAGGTCTGGCATGGCGGTCCGCGTGAAGGTCAGCAAGAAGCATCAGATTGCCGTCCCGTCGGAGGTGAGGAAGCAGCTCGGCATCAAGAGCGGCGATGAGCTGTTGGTCGAGCTGCGCGGCGGTTACGCGGTGCTGCTGCCGGAGCCTCTCAACTACAGCCAGCGTCTGCGGGGGCTGCACCGCGAGGTCTGGGCAGGTGTCGATCCCCAGGAGTATGTACGGCAAGAGCGCGAAGCGTGGCAGACCTAGCCGTCGCCCTCCGCCGCCACGAGCGCGTCGGGTTCGACACGCCGGTATTCATCTACCACATCGAAGGCACGACGCGCGTCGCCGAACCCGCCTGGGTGGCCATGGACGAGCTAGCTGGCGGGGCCTTCGCCGGCGTGACCTCGGTCCTCACGCTGATGGAGATCGCCGTCAAGCCGTTACAGGTGGGACGACCCGATGTCGCGGAGGAGTACGAGGTGCTGTTGGCCAACTACCCCAACTTGACCGTCGCCGCGATCGACCGACGCATCGCGCGTCGGGCAGCCGAGCTGCGGGCCCCCCACCGCCTCCGCCCGGCCGACGCGTTGCAGGTCGCCGCCTGCCTGGAGCAGGGGGCGACCGCGTTCCTGACCAATGATCGGGAGCTGCGACGGATCACCGAGCTCCAGGTCTTGATTCTGGAGGACTTCGTTGCGCGGCGGTCCTAACGGCAGCCCCCGGCAGCCCTGGGTCGCCATGTATGCGCACGCCAGCACTGAGGCTCAGGCCAAGCGGCAGACCGTGCAGGGGTAGCTCCGAGTTCCTCCGCCGTTTTCTGTGGCCTGTACAGCCACGCCCAGCGCTACGAGATCGCCGATGAGTACGTCGACGACGGGTGGAGGGGAACCGTGCCGCTGAGCGGTGCCGGACGTGCTCCTGGGACAGGGGGAGGGCGCTTGACGCCGGGTCGGCACCGAGGGCGCTTCGCACCGCATCGGAATCGAGATCCGAGGATCTAAAGGCTGTGGCCGTGCGATAGGACGGGCCACGCGGATGGTGGCGGTCGGTGCGGGTCCTCATCGCATCCGGAGCCACAGGGTCACGAGCACCGTCAGGGCGAGAGAGCAGCAACGAGCGTCCGATCGGCACCACCATGTGGTCACCCTGCCCAGCCAGAGGACCCCGGTCAGCGGTCCCATCCCCAGTCAGGCGAGCAGGAGCAGGAAGGCGCCCATCGGCAGGAGGCCGAGCCTGCCACGACTCTCTCCGTCATCGCCTCGAGTACGCTCCGGTCCGGTGGCCGCTGACGCGGCCCCCGCTCGCCCATAGGAACGGCGGCGCGGCACCACACGCGATCGCGACGGCCGCGTCCCCCGTCGCTCAATCGGGCGCCCAAGCGCCCGCCACCTGTCCCGTGGGACGTTGAGACGGTTCCAGAAGACGTTGGCGGTGGACGTCCCGGCATCGTCTTCCGGGATGGCCCCTCCAGCCGCGTTCGGTGGCCGGACGTGGGAGGTGGTCGAGTTCCTCCTCGCCGATGGCCGCGACGTTCGAGGCACTCGGAGATCCGGATCCACGGTCCCGGGTGGTCGAGGCCGTCGTAGCCCACCCGGCCACCGGGCGCGGGAAGGCCGGAGGGGGACCCGTCCCCGCGCTCCGTGTCGTTCGAGACCGGGATCGAGGCGACCCCACAGCCGGTAGCCCGGGTCCCGACCCGAACCGGCAACCGGTTGTCCGATGCCCCGGTCCGGGCTACCCTGGGGGAGACGGGGGTGCGGCGTGGCGGGCGAAGGGAGGTGGTGCTCATGACGGCCGCGCTGGAGGGGGTGCGGGTCATCGACCTGACCCAGTTCGAGGCGGGGACCTCCTGCACCGAGACGCTGGCCTGGCTCGGTGCGGACGTGATCAAGGTGGAACGGCCGGGGACGGGAGAGCAGGGACGACACGCCTCGGCCGACGACCCGGCGCTCGACTCCTGGTACTTCCTGGTGCTCAACGCCAACAAGCGCTCGGTCACGCTCGACCTCCGGTGCGCGGAGGGCCAGGCGATCCTGGAACGGCTGCTGGCGATCGGCGATGTCATGGTGGAGAACTTCGCCCCCGGCGTCATCGAGCGGCTCGGCTTCGACTACGAGCGGGTCCGGGCCATCAACCCGCGCCTGATCTACGTGCAGATCAAGGGCTTCGCCTCCGACGGCCCCTACGGGCGCTACCTGGCCTTCGACCCCATCGCCCAGGCGGCGGGCGGCGCCGTGAGCCTGACCGGGGAGCCCGAGGGGATACCGCTCAAGCCCGGCCCCACCATCGGTGACACCGGCACCGGCCTGCACGCGGCGATCGGGATCCTGGCCGCGCTCCACCAGCGCCAGCGCACCGGCGAGGGCCAGCGGATCGAGGTGGCGATGCAGGACGCGGTCGTCAACTACTGCCGCATCTCCTTCTCGCGCCAGCTGCTCAGCGGCCGGCCCGGGGAGCGATGGGGCAACCAGAGCCAGCTCGGCCTGACCGCGCCCAGCAACGTCTACCCCTGCCGGCCGGGCGGCCCCAACGACTACGTCTTCATCTACACCACCAGGGCCGGCAACCATCACTGGGAGCGTCTGCTGGACGCGATCGGGAGGCCCGACCTGAAGGGCGACGAGCGCTTCGCCGATC
Source organism: Bacillota bacterium (assembly GCA_021323605.1). Taxonomy (GTDB): domain Bacteria; phylum Chloroflexota; class Dormibacteria; order Dormibacterales; family Dormibacteraceae; genus CADDZO01. Next base: position 3,374 of record JAJPKS010000106.1, read on the forward strand.
CCGAGCGTCGGGCGCAGCACTGCGCCGAGGTGGACGCCGTGATCTCGGCCTGGACGCGCGAGCGCGACAAGCGGGAGGCGATGCGCATCCTGGGCGAGGCCGGAGTACCCTGCAGCGCGGTCTTCGACACCCTGGAGCTGACCGAGGACCCCGACCTCAACCGGCGCGAGGTGATCGTGACCGTCGACCACCCCGCCCGGGGACGCTTCAAGATGCCGGGCTGGCCGGTGCGGATGGAGCGCTCGCACGTCCCGGTGCGGGCCGCGCCGCTCCTGGGCGAGCACAATCACGAGGTCTACACGGAGCTGCTCGGCCTGGACGCCGGGGAGCTGGAGCGGCTGGCCGCAGACGGTGTGATCTAGCGGGAGGGACCGGTGACTGGCAACCAGATCCTGGCCAGGGCGCTGCGAGCGCACGGGGTGGAGCACGTCTTCTTCCTCATGGGCGGCCCCATGATCGACTGCGAGAACGCCTGCCTCCAGGAGGGCATGCGGATGATCGACGTCCGTATGGAGCAGGCGGCGGCGATGATGGCCATCGGCTACAGCCGCGTCCTCCGCCGCCCCTCGGTCTGCATGGCCGCCTCCGGCCCGGGCACGGTCAATCTGCTCAGCGGCGTCGCCCACGCCTACGTGGACGGCGCCCCGGTGGTCGCCATCGGAGGCTCCAGCCCGGTGAGCCTGTACGGCCTGGGGGCCTTCCAGGAGCTCGATCAGGTGGCGCTGGCGAAGCCCATCACCTGCTGGGCCGAGCGCTGCTACGACCCCCGCCGCATCCCCGAGTACGTGGCCACCGCCTTCCGGCACGCCATGGCCGGTCGGCCGGCGCCCGTCTACCTGGACCTGCCCGGCGACGTCCTCTACCGCGAGGTGGCACCCGAGGAGGTGCGCTGGGCCGAGCCCCAGGCCCGGCCCCGGCCGGCGGGCGACGCGGCGGACGTGGCCCGGGCGATCGACGTGATCAGGAGCGCCGAGCGCCCCATCGTGGTGACCGGCAGCGGCATCCTCTGGTCGGACGCCCACGAGGAGCTGCGGCGGTGGGTGGAGCGGTGGGGCATCCCCTTCTATGCCACCCCCCAGGGCCGCGGCGTGATCCCCGAGGACCACCCCCTCAGCTTTCCGGCCGCCCGCAGCAGCGCCTTCCGCGAGACCGACTGCATCGTGGTCATCGGCACCCGGCTCAACTACGTGATCGACTACGCCCGTCCCCCCCGCTTCGCCGCCGACGCCCGCCTGGTGCAGATCGACGTCGACGCGGGCGAGATCGGCAAGACCCGTCCGGTGGACGCGGCCGTGGTCGGCGACGCGCACCTGGTGCTGCGCCAGTTGCTGGAGGCAGCCGACGGTTCCCCGGACCGCTACGCCCGCTGGGTCGGGCGGCTGGCCGAGATCCATCGGGAGAAGTCGATCGACGCCGAGCGGCGGATGAGCACCGCCCAGACGCCCATCCACCCCCTGCGCCTGTGCAAGGAAGTCCGGGACTTCATGGACCGGGAGGCGGTGCTGAGCGTGGACGGCCAGGAGATCCTGAACTACGGCCGCCAGTCGATCCCGATCTACGCCCCCGGTCACAGCCTCAACTCGGGGCCCTTCGGCACCATGGGGGTGGGGCTGCCGCTGGGCCTGGGAGCGAAGGTGGCGAAGCCCGCGGCCCAGGTCATCGTGCTGCACGGAGACGGGTCCTTCGGGATCAACGGCATGGAGCTGGACACCGCCGTCCGCCACGACCTGCCGGTGATCACCGTGATCTCCAACAACGGCGGCTGGACCGCCCGGGACCGCTTCAAGGTCGGCCGTGAGCTGGGCTTCACCCGCTACGACGAGATGGCCCGGGCGCTGGGTTGCCACGCCGAGCACGTCGAGCGGCCGGAGCAGATCCGGCCGGCGCTGGAGCGGGCGGCGGCCAGCGGCCGGCCGGCGCTGGTCAACGTCGTGACCGACCCCGAGGCCCGCGCCCACACCGCGCCCTTCGCCGTCTACACGACCTGAGCCGGGGCCGCAAGCGGACCACCCCTCACCGGCCCACTGCCCCGCGCCGGCTCACCCGGGCGCGTAGCGGGCGGCCACGCGCTCGTCCAGGTCGTGGCCCAGCCCGGGCCGGTCGGAGGGGATCACGTCGCCTTCGCGCCACTCGATCGGCGGCCGAACCAGCTCCGCGTGCAGGCCCTCGAACCGCTCCACGCTCTCCATGATCAGGAAGTTGGGGCAGGTGAGCGCGAGCTGGATCGAGGCGGCGGCGATCAGCGGCCCTCCCCAGACGTGGGGAGAGACCTGGACGTGGTACGCCTCGGCCATGCCCGCGATCTTGCGGGCCTCGAGGATGCCCCCCACCTGTCCCACGTCCAGGTTGAAGATGGCGGCGGCCCGGTGGCGCAGCAGCTCGGCGAACTCGTATTTGGTCGCCAGCCGCTCGCCGGTGGTGACGGGGATGGTGGTGGCCCGGGCCACCAGTGCCATCGCCGCCGGGTCCTCGGGTGGGACCGGCTCCTCCAGCCAGAGGGGATCGTAGGGCTCGAGCCGCCGGGCCACCCGGATCGCCCCCGCCGGGGTCATCTGCCCGTGGGTCCCGACCAGGATGTCGCACCGGCTCCCCACCGCCTCCCGGATCCGCCGGATGGTCTCCTCCGCCCGGTCCAGTGCCTCCAGGGAGTACTGGATCGGAACCAGCTGACCCCGGGCCTGGTCCGGCGTGGGAACGGTGCCGAAGGGATCGAGCTTGACGCCGGTGAAGCCCAGCTCGGCGTAGTGCACGGCCCGCTCGGCCGCCTCGCCCGGCCGGAGCCAGAGCTGGCGGTGGGTCATGCGGCTCTCCGGCTCGGGGTAGAGGTAGGTGTAGGTCCGCACCCGATCGCGGATCGCCCCGCCCAGCAGGCGGTGCACCGGGCGCCCGAGGTCCTTGCCCACGATGTCCCAGCAGGCCATCTCCAGGCCGCTGATGAGCGCCAGCTTGGTGAGGTCGGGATGATGGCTGTACTCCAGGTCGTAGAGCCGCTGGAAGAGTGCCTCCACGTCGTAGGGGTCGTGTTCCAGCAGCAGGCGCTGGACCAGGTCCTCGACCATGGACGCGGTCACCCGCCAGGAGAAGGGGATGGCGTTGGTGTAGAACTCGCCGTACCCGGAGACGCCCTCCCGGGTGTCGAGCCGCACGAACATCCACCACCGGCCGCCCCGGTGCGGGAAGGGGGTCTCGACCGGGAAGACCCGGACGCCGCTGATCCTCATGCCGACATTCTGACCCCGCCCCCGCCGGGCCACCGCCGGCGGTAAGCCAGCCGGTCAGCCCAGCCCGTAGACCCTGCGCGCGGTCCCGGCCCAGATCTCCTCCTCATCCCCCACCAGCTCCCGCACCAGCTCCACCCAGGGCCGGTACCCGATCACGGCCGTGGAGACCGGCCAGTTGCTGCCGAACATCAACCGGGAGGGTCCCAGGCAGGCGCGCAGGTGGGCCAGGAAGGGGGCGACCCGCTCCGCCTCCAGAGGTGGGTCGTCGGGACCATGGACCACCACCGAGAGCTTCGCCACCACGTTGGGGAGTCGCCCCAGCTCCTCGACCGCGGCCAGCCAGGTGGCGTCGGGAGGGCGCGAGAGGTCGGGCTTGCCCAGGTGCTCGAGCACGATGGTGGTCTCCGGGCAGGCACGGGCCAGCTCGGGCACGGCCGCGATCTGGCCCCGGCGCACGCAGACGTCGCAGACCAAGCCCGTGGCGCCCAGCAGGCGCACCCCCCGGACGTAGTCGGGGCGTGCGCAGAAGCCCTCGGTCTCGTACTGGCAGGTCCGCCGCACGCCGCGGACGGCCGGGATCTCGCGCAGGCACGCCAGCTCCGCCTCCACGGCGGGATCCTCGAGCCGGGCCCAGGCCACGATCGCCCCCAGGCGGCGGGGATCGGAGGCCGCCGCCACCCACTTCGCCTCCACCGTGCCGTCGACGAAGTCGTTGACCTGGACGTTGACCGCGGCCACGACCGGCAACCCCTCCCAGGCGGCGGTGAAGTCGGCCCAGGAGACGTCGCGGCGCAGGTAGGGAGCGGCCAGGATCCCCTGTCGCCGCACCTCCCCCTCTTGCCAGATGTGGAAATGGGTGTCGATCAGCTCGCGCACGGCGTTAGGCTACCGGTCGATGGACCAGGTGGTGGGTGTGATCGGGCTGGGCGCCATGGGCGCGCCCATGGCGGCCAATCTGGAACGGGCCGGGTACCGGGTGGCCGGTTACGACGTGCGGGGCCACGGCAACGCGAGATCGATCGAGGAGGTGGCCGAGCGGGCCACCCGGGCCGTGATCGTGGTCGTGCGCACCCGGCCCCAGGTCGAGGAGGTGGTGTCCCGCCTGCGGAGGCCGGGACTCGACGTGGTGGTCATGAGCACGATCGATCCGACCACCATGGAGCGCCTGGGCTCCGATCTCGCCGCCCGCGGGCTCAGCGCCGTGGACGCTCCCATCAGCGGCGGCGTGGCCGGGGCCGAGGCCGGCACCCTGACCATCATGGCCTCCGGCGACCCGGCCGCGATCGCGCGCTGCCGGCCGCTGTTCGAGGTCCTGGGCAGCCACCTCTTCGTGATCGGGGACCGGGTGGGGCTGGGCCAGGCGGTCAAGCTGGCCAATCAGCTCATGCTGGCTGCGCACATGGTCGCCTGTGGCGAGGCGGTGCGGATGGCGCGCAGCTACGGACTGGCCCCGGAGCAGGTGCTCCCCGTGATCGAGCGTTCCACCGGCGGCAGCTGGGTGGCCGCCAACTGGCGGACGGTCGAGGGCTGGTGGCGCGAGGGTGGGTCGGGTGGCTCTCTGGGCATCATCCACAAGGACCTGCGCACCCTGCTCGGGGACGCCGGCGAGCGCGGCCTGCCCCTTCCCCTCACCGCCCTCAGCTTTCAGGAGCTGCTCGAAGCCTGGCGGTAGGCGACCCGGGGTCGGCAGAGGCGTCCGGCGCCCTCCCCCCGGCGTTCACTTGCCGATGCCACCGGTGAGGCCCTGGACGAAGTAGTCGAGGAAGTAGTTGTAGACGAAGGCGATGATGATCCCGGGGAGGAGGGCGGCGGCCAGCAGCTCCCCCCAGAAGTACACGTCGCCCCGGATCAGCTCCGTCGGCACCCCCACGTTGATCACCTTCTGGTTGGAGGACGAGACCATGACCAGCGCGTAGATGAAGTCCTGCATGGCCAGGGTGAAGGCGAAGATGCCCACGGTGATGATGCCGGGCACGCTGACCGGGAGCACCACCCGGCGCACGGCCTGCCACCGGTTGCAGCCGTCGACCAGCGCCGCCTCCTCGATCTCCTTGGGCACCCGCTTGAAGAAGCCCAGCATCAGCCAGAGGCAGAAGGGGATGGTGAAGGTCGGGTAGACGAGGACCAGCGCCCAGCGCGAGTTCTCCAGGTTGAAGAGGTTGGCCACCAGCTGGTTCAGGGGGA
>JAJPKS010000347.1 GCA_021323605.1 Bacillota bacterium
CTCTGGCAGATGAAGACGCGGCTCGAGCAGTACGCCTACATGGCGGCGAAACTGGACGAGGCCCTGGAGCAGAAGGTGCAGATGCTCCAGCTGAGCGACCCCGAGCGAGCCCGTGCCATTCAGGAGAACGTGCTCTTCTACGTGCGCCAGAAGCGTCAGGACATCCTGACTCAGCTGGCGGTGTCGATGCAGGGATACCTGGCCCTCGACCTGATCCGCAAGAACAACCTGGAGCTGATCAAGGGGGTGGACCGCGCCACCACCACGACCATCTCGGCCCTGCGCACGGCGGTGGTCGTGGCCCAGGCGCTGACCAACCAGAAGCTGGTCCTGGACCAGATCACGGCCCTGAACACCACCACCGGCAACCTGATCGAGTCCACCTCGCAGATGCTGCGCCAGCAGACCGAGCAGGTCTACGCCCAGGCCGCCGGTGCCACCGTGGACGTGCAGAAGCTGCAGGCCGCCTTCAACAACGTGTACGCGACCATCGACATGATCGATCGCTTCAAGGTCCAGGCCCTGGACGGCATGAAGCACACGGTGAACGCGCTCTCCACGGAGGTGGAAAAGGCGCGGGCGTACATCGATCGAGCCCACGTGGCCGAGGTCGGGCAGGCTCGGGCGGCCTCGCTCACCGGCGAGCTCTCCCTGCCCCCACCCGAGCGCAAGGGCTGACCGGGGGCGGTCGTGCGGCGCCTCCGCTACCTCTGGAGCGCGAAGCATCTGGTCGGCAGCACCCTGGGCCTGCTGGGGCTGATGGCCGGCGTCATCCTCCACCTTCTGGGCCTGCTGGGTCCTCTCTGGTGGGCGCCGGCGGTGGCCCTGTACGCCCTGGGAGCGCTGGTCACGCCGGGCCCCCGGCCGGCCGGGCTGCACCCGGTGGAGTACCGACCGGAGACGATCCGCCGGGCGCTGGACCGTGCCTACGCCAGCACCCACGGGCGACTCCCGGTCGACGTGCAGTCGAAGGTGGCGGAGATCCGCCGGGAGATCCTGGCCCTGGTTCCGCATCTGGACGAGTTCCCCTCCGGCTCCCGGGACCGTTTCGTGATCCAGCGCGTGGCGACCGACTACCTGCCCGGCGCGCTCGACGCCTACCTCGCGCTTCCCCCCGAGACGGGCGACCGGCCGCTGCCCGACGGCCGGACGCCCCTCCAGGCGCTCCGGGAGCAGCTGGAGCTCCTCGACGCCAGGCTGGACGAGATCGCCGAGGCGGTGTACCAACGGGACTCCGACCGCCTCCTGGCCCACGGGCGGTTCCTGGAGGAGCGCTTCGGCGGGGGGGAACTCCGGCTCCCGGCCGGACGGTGAGCGGAAGCGGGAGGTCGAGCGTTGTTCAGGTATGAGGCCGCCGAAGGGACGGAGGACGAAGGTCGCGCCCGGGCTTGCGTAGGATGGCGTTCAGGGTCGACAGCATGGTGATCGCCACCCCCGCAGGATGCGGCCGCCGGGCCGGCTGGATGGAGCCTCCATGGCGGTGATGGCGGGTGTGCTGCTCGCGGTGCTGGTGGGCGTGATCGTGATGGCGGTGCTGGGCACGCTGGTGACGCCGTGGCTCGCCTGGGCGTGTCTGATCTATGGCTTGGTGGCCGTGCTGATCCTCCCCCGCCGACGTCGGGCCCGGCGGCGGCTCCGACGGCTGGGCATCGACCAGTGGCAGGACGTGTGGTGGACCGTTCCGCCGCCGCCCGAGCAGGTGCCTCCGCCGCCGGCGCCGTCCCCGCCGCCTCCCCCGGCCCCGGAGCCGCCGCCGGATCCGCTCTCCCGGCTGCCCCTGGGGGCACGGGTCATGGTGGAGCAGATCCGCCACAAGGCGGCTCTGCTGCTCCAGCACGCGGATCGCTTCCCGACCGGGTCCAAGGACCTCTTCGTGCTCCGTCGCATCACCGAGGAGTACCTGCCGGCGACCCTGGACGCCTACCTGGCGCTGCCCCCGGACTGCGACGACCGGCCGGTGGCTCCGGACGGCCGCACCGGGCTGCAGGTGCTACGCGACCAGCTGCGCCTGCTGGACGCCAAGCTGGACGAGATCGCCGACGACCTGCAGCGTCAGAACGTGGACCGACTGCTGGCCAACGAGCGCTTTCTGGAGGAGCACTTCGGCCGCCGGAGCCGCGGCGACGACGAGCTCGACCTCTCCTGAAGGAGCGGCGGGCTACACTGTCGCCGCGTGGGCGAATGAGCGGACGGCGGTGGTCGGTCGGCGGGTCGAGCCGACGGGGGGCCTGAGTGGCCCTGCACGTCAGCTCCCACCCGGTGGTGAAGGACTGTCTGGCGGGTCTGCGCGACCGGCGCACGCCGCCTGAGGAGTTCCGTGCCCTGGCGCGGAAGGTGATCACCTTCCTCCTGTACGAGGCGACCATGGACCTCCCGCTGCGGCCGGGCCGGGTGAGAACGCCCCTGGCGCCGGCCGCCGTCGCCCGGATCGACGCCGAGGTGGTCGCCATCCCGGTGCTTCGGGCCGGGCTCGGCCTGCTGGCGCCGGTGCTGGAGCTCCTGCCCAGGGTCAGCGTCGGCTACCTGGGGCTGGAGCGTGACGAGCGCACCGCCGTGGCCCGGATCTACTACCAGAAACTGCCCCCGCTCGAGGGCAAGGTCCCCCTCCTCCTCGACCCCATGCTCGCCACCGGCGGCTCGGGAGTACAGGCCCTCGACGTCATCCGTCGGGCGGGTGGACGCGGGACCAGGATGATCTCGGTGGTGGCCGCGCCCGAGGGCGTTCGCGCCCTGGAGGCCACCCATCCCGGCGTGCACGTGTACACCGCCGCCCTGGACGAGCGGCTGGACGACCGGGCCTTCATCGTCCCCGGGCTGGGTGACTTCGGCGATCGCCTGTTCGGCACCGGATGAGCGCCCGGAGGTCCCGGAGAGGATTGGTGTGCCGGGCGGAGGAGGCAGAGGATGAGCGAGATCGAAGGCTACCGTGACCGCGTCGAGCGGGCGAGGCAGGAGCTGGCGGCGCTGCCCGCGGTCGGCTCCGGCCGGCTCGGCCCCCCCGACCCGACCACCGGCGAGCGCTGGGACCGGAGCCACGTCCTGGCCCACCTGGCCGAGATGCTGCCCTACTGGACCGAGCAGGTCCGGGCCGTGCTCGCGGGCGGGGCCGAGATGGGGCGCACCGAGGCCGACTGGCAACGGCGGCGCCGGGCGCTGGACTCGGCCCACGAGCGGACCGAGACGGCCCTGCGCGGTGCGGTGGCGGACGGCATCGAAGGCCTGCGCTCGCTCCTGGCGGCGATGACGGACGACGACCTGGACCGGCAGCTGACCTTCCACGGCCACGCCGGCGACCGTCGGTTGACGCTGGCCGGAGCCCTGGAGGAGGTGCTGGTCGGCCACCTGGAGGCGCACCTGCGTCAGCTGGCCGAACTCACCCCGACGGCCGGGGAGGGATGATCGCCCCCCGCAACGCGGTTCTATGATTCGGATGAGAAGGACACGATGAGCGCACAGCCTCCGCGCGGTGCTCCGCCGGGGAGGTCGCCGAACGACAATCGACCGCCGCGAGTCACGGACACGCTCCGTGACTGGCGCTTCTGGATCACGCTGGGCGTCCCGTTGCTCATCAACTACCTGATCGTCGACGTGATCATGGCGCCGCAACAACCGACCCAGGTCACGCTTCCCTACAGTGCCTTCCTCCAGCAGGTGGAGAGCGGGAACGTCGTCAGCATCACCAGCCAGGGTGACTCGATCAGCGGTGAGACGCGCAAGCCGGTGACCGAGCCCGGCACGAAGACCTCGTCCACCCACTTCGTCACCGAGCGCCCGACCTTCGCCGGCAACGACCTGGTGCCTCTGCTCGAGCAGCACCACGTGACCTTCTCGGCCAAGCCGGCCAGTTCGGGCTCGGTCTGGGCGCAGCTGCTGCTCACCTTCGGACCCGCCCTCCTGATCCTGGTGGGGCTCGTGTACATGATGCGGCGGGCCTCGGCCGGGAGCGGGGGTCTGTTCGGGTTCGGCCAGAGCCGGGCCCGCCTGTACGACGCCGAGCGGCCCGCCGCCACCTTCGACGACGTGGCCGGCATCGATGAGGCCAAGGCCGAGCTCCAGGAGGTGGTCGACTTCCTGCGCAACCCCCAGCGCTACAGCCGCCTGGGCGGCACCGTGCCCAAGGGGGTGCTGCTGGTCGGCCCGCCGGGGACGGGCAAAACGCTGCTGGCCCGGGCGGTGGCCGGCGAGGCACGGGTCCCGTTCTTCAGCGTGGCCGCCTCGGAGTTCGTGGAAATGATCGTGGGGGTCGGCGCCTCGCGGGTGCGCGACCTCTTCCAGAAGGCCCGGCAGGCGGCGCCGGCCATCATCTTCATCGACGAGCTGGACGCCATCGGACGCAGCCGGGCGGGCACCATCCGCATCGGCGGGGGGAGCGACGAGCACGAGCAGACCCTGAACCAGATCCTGACCGAGATGGACGGCTTCGACCCGCGCGAGGGGGTGATCGTGCTCGCCGCCACCAACCGGGCCGACCTGCTCGACCCCGCGCTCCTGCGCCCCGGCCGCTTCGACCGTCGGGTGATGGTGCAGCCCCCCGATCGGGCCGGACGGGCGGCGATCCTCCGCATCCACACCCGCCACGTGCCCCTGGCCCCGGACGTGGACCTGGACCGGCTGGCCCAGGAGACGCCGGGCCTGGTCGGCGCCGATCTGAAGAACCTGGTCAACGAGGCGGCGTTGCTCGCCGCCCGGAGGGATCGGGACGCGGTCGCCATGGACGACTTCTCCGCCGCCCTGGAGAAAGTGCTGCTGGGGGCGGAGCGCAAGATCATGCTCACCCCCGAGGACCGCGAGCGAGTGGCCTACCACGAATCCGGCCACGCCCTGCTCGGGCTGCTGGTGCCGGGTGCCGACCCGGTGCGCAAGGTCACGATCGTGCCCCGGGGGCGAGCCCTGGGGGTGACCGTGCAGGCCCCGGTCGACGATCGCTTCAACTACTCCGAGGAGTACCTGCGGGCGCGCATCATCGGCGCCCTCGGCGGCCGGGCCGCGGAGCAGCTGGTGTACGGGATGACCACCACCGGGGCGGAGAACGACCTCCAGCAGGTGACGCTGATCGCCCGTGACATGGTCGTGCGCTGGGGCATGAGCCCGCGGATCGGTCCCCTCAACTTCGCCGGCGAGGAGCGCACCCCGATTCCCGCCGGCGCCTTCCAGAAGCCGTTCAGCGAGGCCACCGCCGCCCTCATCGACGAGGAGATCCGGCGCATCGTGGAGGAGTGCCTGGCCGAGGCGCAGCGGCTGCTGGCCGCCAACCGGCAACGGCTGGACGCGCTGGCCCAGGCCCTGCTCCGGGAGGAGTCGCTGGACGAGCCCGAGATCCTCAGGGTGACGGGGCTCACGCCCCGGCAGGAAGCGGAACGACCGGCGCTGGCGGCCGGGGCGGGCTGAGCCGGGCCTTCAGGCGTCGAGGTCCCATCCCGCCAGCTCGGCGCGGGCGGCGTGGGCGGTGAGGTCGAAGCTGATCGGGGTGACGGACACGTAGCCGTTGGCCACCGCCCAGCCGTCGGTCTCGGGGTCGGCGTCGTTCACCTCGTAGGCGCCGGTGAGCCAGTAGTAGGGCCGGTGGCGGGGGTCCTCCCGCACCACGAACTCCTCCACGAAGCGCGAGTCGCCCTGGCGGGTGATCCTGAGCCCCCGGATCCGTCCCGGGGGCAGGTTGGGGACGTTGACGTTGAGCAGCACCCGGGGCGGAAGACCGTGCTCGAGCACCCGGGCCGCGAGCCGGCGGGCGACGACGGCGGCGTAAGTCCAGTCGGCGCTGCCGTGGGTGTCGAGCGAGACGGCCAGGGAGGGGATGCCGAGGATGCGCGCCTCGGTGGCGGCGGAGACGGTCCCCGAATAGATGACGTTGGTCCCCATGTTCGAGCCCCGGTTGATGCCCGAGACGACGAGGTCGGGAGGGGCGTCCAGGAGGGCGCGGACGGCGATCTTGACGCAGTCCGCCGGGGTGCCGTTGGAGGCGAAGCCCATGACCTCGTCGCCTCGCCGGAACTCCTGGACGCGGAGCGGCAACGTGGTCGTGATGGCGTGGCCGATGGCCGAGCGCTCCGCGTCGGGAGCGACCACGATCACCCGGTCCAGGCGCCTCAGCTCGTCGTAGAGGGCGTGCAGGCCGGGCGAGGTGATGCCGTCGTCGTTGGTGACCAGGATCAGGCTGCCGTCCTCCCTCCCACCTCCGGGCGAGGCGGCGGCGCTCAGTCGGACACCCGGAGGACGACCTTGCCGAACTGGTCGGCGTGGTCGAGCCGCTCCAGCGCCGCCTGCGTCTCGGCCAGCGGGTAGGTGGAGTCCACCACCGGCCGCAGTCCCCGGTCGATCGCCCGGAGGACGGCCTGGAACTCCCCCGCCGTGCCCATGGTGGACCCGAGCAGGTCGGCGTGGGCGAAGAACAAGCGGGGCATGTTGACCTCGGCCCGTACCCCGGTGGTGGAGCCGCAGAACACGATCCGGCCGCCCTTGCGGATGGAGCGGGTCGACTCCTCGAGGGTGGCCGGGCCGACGTGCTCGAAGACCACGTCGACGCCGCCCTCGCTGGCCGTGCGCACCGGGCCCGAGAACCCGGCGGAGTCGAAGGTCAGGTCGGCGCCCAGCGCCTGAGCCCGCCGGCGCTTGGCCTCGCTCCGGCTGGTGGCGAAGACGCGGGCCCCCAGGTGCTTGCCGATGGCGATGGCGGCCGTCGCCACCCCGGCGCCCGCCCCCACCACCAGCATGGTCTCGCCCGGTTGGAGCCGGGCCCGGGTCACGACCATCCGCCAGGCGGTCAGGAAGGTGAGCGGGAACGCCGCCGCCTCCTCCCAGGAGAGCCCTGCCGGCTTCGGGTACACGTTCTGCGCCGGCACGTGCAGCAGCTCGCAGGCGGTGCCGTCGGTGTGCTCGCCCAGGATGCCGAAAGCCGGGCATGCGATCTGCTGGCCGGCCCGGCAGGCGTCGCAGCGCCAGCAGCAGGACACGGGATAGACCACCACCTCGTCGCCGGGCTTCCAGCCTCCGTCGCTCGATTCGGCCACCACCCCCGCGCCGTCGGCGCAGAGCACGCGCGGCGGCGGAACCCGCTGGGCGCCGGACACGAGCCAGAGGTCGAGGTGGTTCAGCGCCGCCGCCCGGATCGAGATCGCCACCGAGCCATCGCGGGCCGGAGTCCGGGGTCGCTCCTCGATCGCCACCCCGCGGGGCCCGGCCGCCTCCCGGAAGACCGCACATCGTCCCTGACTGAGCACGTCCACGCCCGTAATGGTAGGGGGGCGGGCGGTGGCGGGCGCCCCCGGCGCCCTATCATGTGGAGGCGATGGAGATGGGGCTCATCGTCATCGGACTCCTGTACATCGCGCTGAGCATCGGCGCCATCCTGAACCTCTTCCTTCGTTCGCAGCCCCGCCGCCAGGGCCGGGCCTGAGGGGGGAGAGGCCCGCCGCTCCGGGCCCGGGTCCCGGGTCGTCCGGCCGCCGGCCGGAGGCGCCGCCAGGGCGCGGCGGTTTGCGCTCACGCCCCTAGAATCGGGTGCGTTGATCAGAGAGGGCATCGCCGGAAAGAAGCTGCTGGTCACGGGCAGCACCGGCTTCCTGGGCAAATCGATCGTCGAGAAGTGCCTGCGCGCCGTGCCCGAGGTAGGTCGCATCGACCTCGCCATCCGCCCCACCGGCCGGCGCTCGGCGGCGGAGCGGCTGGCGCGCGAGGTCCTCGCCAGCCCCGCCTTCCGGCGGCTCGAGGAGGAGCTCGGCCCCGAGGCCTTCGGCCGCTTGGTGGCCGGAAAGCTGGGCGTGGTCGAGCTGGACCTGGGGCGCGAGGACCTCGGCCTGGGGTCGTCCCCGGAGGCGCTCGCCGGATACGACATCGTGGTCCACTCGGCGGCCGCGGTTGAGTTCGACAACCCCGCCGACCTGGCGGCGCAGACCAACCTGCTGGGCGCCGCCCGCCTGGTCCGGGCGCTGGCCGAGAGCGGCGGGCGCCCGCACCTGGTCCACGTCTCCACCGCCTTCGTCGGGGGCATGGTGCGGGGGCTGGTGCGCGAGGAGCTTCCCCTCGACCCGGGCCTGAACTGGCGGCACGAGGCCGCGGTGCTGGGCGACCTGCGGGCCGCGGTCGAGGAGGAGAGCCGACGGCCGGAGGTGCTCGACCAGCTGCGGCGTCGGGCGCGCAGCCGGGTGGGGCCGGCCGGCGTCCCGGCCCAGGCGCGGGCGGTGGAGCGGCTGCGCGAGCGCTGGGTCCGAGACCGGCTGGTCGAGCGGGGGCGAGCCCACGCTCGGGCCCTGGGCTTCACCGACATCTACTCGTTCACCAAGGCCATGGCCGAGCACGCGGTGGTGGAGCTCCGCGGCGAGCTGCCGCTCTCGATCGTGCGCCCCAGCATCATCGAGAGCGCCCTGGCCGAGCCCTTCCCGGGCTGGCTCGAAGGGTTCCGGATGGCGGAGCCGGTCATCCTGGCCTTCGCCCGGGCCGCGCTCCCGAACTTCTCCGGGCTTCCCGACGCCGTGCTCGACATCGTGCCCGCGGACCTGGTGGTGAACGCGGTGCTGGCGGTGGCGGCCTCACCGCCACCGGCACGGAGCTACCGCATCTACCACCTCGCCTCCGGCAGCCGGAACCCGCTCCGCCTCCGCGAGCTGCACGACCTCTGCACGACCTACTTCCGGGAGCATCCGCTGCGCGATCGCTGGGGGCAGGCCGTCGGCACCCCCACCTGGACCTTTCCCAGCCGGGGAGAGCTGGTGGCCCGGGGCAGGCTGGCGCTGCGGCTGGTGGACGCGGCGCAGCAGCTGGTCGAGCACCTGCCCCTGGGGGTGACGGCCACGCGCTGGTCGGATCGACTCAACCAGGAGCGGGGACGGCTGGAGCGCGTCCTCAACCTCTCGGAGCTGTACGGCGTCTACGTCGAGGTGGACAGCATCTTCGACACCCGGAACCTGATGGAGCTCTGGGAACGGGTGCCCGAGGTGGAACGGAAGAGCTTCCCCTTCGACCCGGCCGGGTACGGTTGGGAGGACTACTTCCACCGCGTCCACCTCCCCACCGTGGTCCGCATGGCTCGCGCCGACACCGGCCCGCGCCGGCGGCGAGCTCCCACCGGCAGCACGGCCCCACGGGTGGAGCCCAACACCGCCCTGGCGGCGCTGCGGCGCCACCGCGGCCGGGGCGACGTGCTGGCGGTCTTCGACGTGGACGGCACGCTGGTGCAGACCAACGTGATCGAGTACTTCCTGTGGATGCGTCTGCGGGACCAGCCCCTGGACGCCTGGCCTCGGTTCCTGGCCGCGATGGCCTCCAGGGCCCCGCGCTGGCTGTACCTGGAGCGGCGCTCCCGGGCGGAGTTCCAGCGCGCCTTCTACCGCGAGTACGACGGGCTCGACCTGGAGCGGATGCGGGAGCTGGGGCGAGAGGCCCTGGACGCGATCACGCTGCGTCGGGTCTTCCCCGAGGGCATGCGCCGCATCCGCGCTCACAAAGAGGCGGGGCATCGGGTGCTCCTCCTGACCGGGGCCCTGGACCTGGTGGTGGAGCCGCTGGCCGAGCTGCTGGGGGTGGATCTCGACTGTGCGCACCTCCTGGTGAGGGACGGCCGCCTCACCGGCGACCTGCAGTCCCCGCCCGCCGCGGGCGAGGCGCGGGCCACGCTGCTGCAGACGTACGCCGAGCGTCATGGCCTCGACCTGGCCGCGAGCTTCGCCTACGCCGACGCCATCTCCGACCTGCCCATGCTGGAGGCGGTCGGCATCCCGGTGGTGGTCAACCCGGACGCCCGGCTCTCGCAGGTGGCCGGCCAGCGCGGGTGGCGGGTGGAGCGATGGGAGATGGCGCCAGGGAACTGGCGCCCGCCGCTCCCGGACCTCCGGTCGCGTGGCGACCTGGAGCGGGTACGGCGATGAGGGGGTGGGGCGGGCGGCCCCGCCGGCCCGGCGGGGCCAGCTCCGTGGCCGGGCTCCGGCTCCAGGATCGCGTCGGGCGCGGGGGCGGTTGAGGTGCTGGCCGTCCAGTTCATCCGCTCGTTGCCCGCCTATGCCCTGGTCCGGGCCAGCCGGGGGCATCCGGCGGTGGCCACCGGCGACCTCTCGATGCTGCACCTCGGGGACGTGGAGGAGCCGCGCTTGCCCGGGCCGGGATGGGTGCGGGTCCGGCCCGGGCTCAGCGGGATCTGCGGCTCCGATCTCTCGGCCATCACCGGCCACGCCTCGCGCTACCTGGACGCGCTGACCAGCTACCCGTTCGTACCCGGCCACGAGGTGGTGGGGGTGCTGGAGGACGGGACCCGGGTGGTGGTCGAGCCGGCCCTGGGATGCCGCCCCCGGGGCCTGGAGCCGCCGTGTCGTCCCTGCGCGGAGGGAATGCCGGGCCGCTGCGAGCGGGTGACCGAGGGGGTGGTCGGAGCGGGATTGCAGATCGGCTACTGCGCCGACACCGGCGGCGGCTGGGGCGAGGTGCTGGTCGCCCATGAGAGCCAGCTCCACCAGGTCCCGGCCGGGCTGCCCGACGAGGCGGCGGTGCTGGTCGAGCCCCTGGCCTGCTGTGTCCACGCCGTCCTGCAGGGCCGAGCCGCTCCCGAGGAGGTGGTCGTGGTGCAGGGCGCCGGCACCATCGGTCTCCTGACCGTGGCCGCCGTCCGCCGGCTCACCCCGCCCCGGCGCCTGATCTGCGTGGCCAAGCACCCCGTCCAGCGGGAGCACGCGCTGCGGCTGGGCGCCGATCAGGTGGTGACTCCGGATCGGCTCTTCCAGCGCCTTCGCTTCGCGACCGGCGCTCGTCGCCTGGGCGGGCCCGATCGGCCGCTGTTGCTGGGCGGGGTGGACCTGACCTTCGAGTGCACGGGCAGCGGACGCGGTCTCGACGAGGCGGTCCGCTTCACCCGCGCCGGGGGCCGCGTCCTCTGCGTCGGGATGCCGGGCCGCGAGGAGGTGGACTGGGCCCCGATCTGGCAGCGGGAGCTGACCGTGACCGGCTCCTACGCCTACGGCACGGAACGGGACGGGCGCCGGACCTTCGAGCTCGCCCTGGAGCTCGCGCCCGAGCTGGAGCTGGAGCGGCTGGCCGGGCCCCTCTTCCCGCTCGGCGAGTACCGGCGTGCGGTGGCCTACGCCCGGGCCGCGGGGCGGCTGGGGGCGGTGAAGGTCGCCTTCGATCTGCGGGACCGGCAGGGCTGGGATTGACCCCGGTCGGCGAGCGGGGCGGACCGGCCCGCCCGCCGGGCGCGGCCGGGAGAACCTCCCCGCCGGGGAGGGCGCCGGGACCGAGGGTCGCGGGCGGCCGGGGGCCGGAGGTGGTGAACTCCCTCAATCTGCGAGACTTGAGAGCTTAGACGCCGAATGGGTAGACCTGGTGCCGTCATCGAAGTCGACCGCAACACGCCCCCCACCCTGTTCCACTTCGGAGAGGGCGTGCGCCTGGAGCGGCTGCCGCTCGGGACCCGGGTCGTGTACCCGCCCGACCCGCTGCCGCCGATCGCGCACCCGGAGCGGGCCATCCGCCGGGCCCTGGCGCATCCGCTCGACGACGATCCCCTGAAGTCCCTGCTGCGGCCGGGCATGCGGCTGACCATCGCTTTCGACGACCTCTCGCTGCCGCTGCCGCCCATGGTGCAGCCGGACGTCCGTCAGCTGGTGCTGGAGGAGGTGATCGAGCTGGCGGCGGCGGCCGGGGTGGAGGACGTCCACCTCATCGTCGCCAACTCGCTGCATCGCCGGATGACCGCCGAGGAGATCCGGCACGTGGTCGGTGACCGCGTCTTCACCACCTTCTACCCGGACCGCCTGTACAACCACGACGCCGAGGACACGGAGGGCAACGTGTTCCTGGGCACGACCGCGATGGGCGAGGAGGTGACGCTGAACCGGCGGGCGGCGGAGTCCGACCTGCTGATCTACGTCAACCTGACGCTGGTGCCCATGGACGGCGGCCACAAATCGCTGGCCACCGGCCTCGGCAGCTATCGCAGCATCCGCGCCCACCACACCGTTCACACCCTGCGCAACTCGCGCTCCTACATGCATCCGCCCGACTCCGCGCTCCATCATGCCTGTACGCGCCAGGGGCAGCTGATCGAGGACGCGGTTCGCTGCTTCCACATCGAGACCGCGGTCAACAACCACTGCTTCCCCGCCCTGGTCAACTTCATGCAGAAACGGGAGACGGACTGGACGGCGGCCGATCAGGCCGCCTACCTCACCGTCAAGCAGCTCACCGACCTGGCGCCGCCCGCCGTCAAGCGCGCCGTCTTCCACTCCATGCGCGCTCCCTACGGGCTGACGGCCGTGCACGCCGGCCAGGTCGACGCCGTGCACGAGCGGACGCTGGCGGCGGTGGAGCGGCAGATGCTGGTCGAGGTGGAGGGGCAGACCGACATCGTCACCTTCGGCGTGCCCTACCTGGGGCCTTACAACGTCAACGCCAGCATGAACCCGGTGCTGGTGGTGTGCATGGGCCTGGGCTACCTCTTCAACCTCTACCGCGGTCGACCGGTGGTACGGCCCGGGGGCGTGGTCATCCTCTTCCACCCCTGTCGTTACGAATTCGACTCCGTCCAGCACCCCAGCTACATCGACTTCTACGACGAGGTCCTGGCCGACACCACCGACCCGGCCGAGATCGAGGCCAGGTACGAGCGCTGTTTCGCCGAGGACGCCTGGTACCGGCAGCTCTACCGCCGTTCCCATGCGTACCATGGGGTGCACCCCTTCTACGCCTGGTACTGGGCGGCGCACGCCATGGAATACGTGGGAGACGTGATCGTCGTGGGCGGGGAGCGCGAGACCGTGCGTCACCTGGGCTTCAAGTGCGCCAGCACGCTGGCCGATGCCCTGGAGATGGCGGAGCAGACGGTGGGACGCCATCCCAGCATCACGCATCTCCGCTTCCCGCCCCTGATGCTGGCCGACGTGCGATGAGGTTCGAGCTCCTGCGCGACCTCGAGCTGGTCCGCCGCGGCTGGCGCTGGGGTCAGGTGCGGCCGGAGTGGCCGGAGCCGGCGGCGGCGATCCCCGAGCTCCCCAGCCTCGAGTGGGCCCGCGCCGAGCCGGTGCGCAGCCTGCGCTGGCTGGTGCAGCAGGGCCTGTGGCTGCCCTTCACCCGGCTCATGACCCGGCCCGAGGTGGAAGGCGACGAGTGGCTGCGGGACCAGGATCGGGCGATGATCCTCGTCTCCAACCACGTCAGCCACGCGGACACGCACGTCCTGCTGGCGGCGCTGCCGGACCGGGTTCGGGAACGGACGGTGGTCGGGGCCGCGGCCGACTACTGGTACCGGCGTCCGTGGCTGGGTCGGCTGGTCAGCTTCTGGTTGAACACCTTCCCCTTCGCCCGTTCGGGCGGCGCCCAGGGTGTGCTCCACAGTTCCAGCCGGCTCCTGCGTTCCGGCTGGCACCTCCTCATCTATCCGGAGGGAACCCGATCTCCCGACGGCCGGCTGCAGGAGTTCAAGCCGGGGGTCGGTCACCTGGCCGGGGAGACACGGGCGCCCGTGGTTCCCATCCACGTGCAGGGCACCCATCGGGTCATGCCCAAGGGCCGTCGCATCCCGCTGCCGGCGCCGGTGCGGGTGCGCATCGGCAGGCCGTTGCACCTGGAGCCGGGCGAGGCCTCGAGGAGCTTCACCCGGCGGGTCGAACGGGCGGTGGGCGAGCTGGGCGGCGGCTCCCGGGCGCCGGAGGTGGTGGGGAGCTGGATCGAGCGGTGGCGGGCGACGGCACCCGCCCGGCGCCGCCCGCGCCCCGGGGGCGGCCGGGGGCCGGCGGGAGGGGCGTGATGTCGGGTCCGGGACCATCGCCCGGGGTGGCGGAAGGAAGCGGGGGCGAGGCCACATCGTTGATCCCGAGCTGATCCCGCTCTTCCCGCTGCACGCGGTCCTCTTCCCGGGTGGGGTGCAGTCCCTCCACGTCTTCGAGGAGCGTTACCGGCTCCTGATCGCCGAGGGACGAGATTTCGGGGTGGTGCTCATCCGGCTCGGCAGCGAGGTGGGACCGGGCCGGGCGCGGGAGCTACACGAGGTGGGCACCGTCGCCGCTCTGGAGCGGGTGACGCCGCTGCCCGGGGACCGCTTCCATGTCCTGGTCCGGGGGGTGGCCAGGTTCCGGCTGCTCTCGGTCGACTCGACCAGCCGGCCCTACCTGGTGGGCCGGGTCCGGCGTCTCCCCGATCCGCCCCCGAGCGAGAGCCCGCGCCTGGTCGGCTTGCTGACCAGGTACCTGCGTGCTCACGGGGTCGAGGCCGGCCCCGACCTCGTCGACCGGTTGAACCGGCGCACGGTGTGGCTGGTGGGGTCGGTGCTCCAGGCCGAGCTGCCCCGGCGTCAGCGCCTGCTGGAGACCGGTGATCC